>CAYWSQ010000045.1:0-19093 GCA_964460925.1 uncultured Flavisolibacter sp.
GCCCAGTTTCCGATGTGCTCAAGGCCGAACCGCAATATTATGACTGGATGATGAAAGGTGAATTCCCCATGAACACCAAGCAGAAACTGACGGAGATCTACACAAAGAACATGTTGAAAAAATTTTAGCCGGGTTGGAGAAGCTAGTGATCATACCAACCTATAATGAAAGGGAGAATATTGCCTCGATCCTACAGGCAGTGTACGACCTGCAACAGGATTTTCATGTGCTGGTGATTGATGATGGTTCTCCGGATGGAACTGCAGATCTTGTGAGATCACTGCAGCCACGATTCAACAATACGGTGTTCCTCGAAGAAAGAAAAGGCAAGCTCGGGCTGGGTACGGCCTATATTCATGGATTCAAATGGGCCATTGCCAGGGGGTATGACTATATCTTTGAAATGGATGCTGATTTCTCCCATAATCCCGCTGACCTTCCCAGGTTATATCAAGCCTGTAAGGAAGAAGGCGCTGATCTTGCCATTGGATCAAGGTATGTGAGAGGAGGTGGTATCAAGAACTGGCCGCGTAACCGCATTTTATTGTCGAAGGGAGGTTCGCTTTATACAAGAATGATCTTATGGATGCCGGTTGCCGACCAGACGGCCGGTTTCATGTGCTATAAGAAAGAAGTTCTCGAAACCATCAACCTCGATGAGATTCATTTCGTTGGTTATGCCTTCCAGATTGAAATGAAATTCGCAGCCTGGAAGCTTGGATTCAAACTGAAAGAAGTGCCTATCCATTTTGAGGACCGGCAGTTCGGAGAATCCAAAATGAACCGTGGAATTGTGAAGGAAGGAATTCTTGGTGTTCTGCAATTGCGCTGGTACAGCTTCTTCACCAATTACAGGAGAAGAGTGAAGAAGATGGATACGGTTGAGGAGAAATAAGCCAATGGCCATTAGCTATTGGCCATTGGCAAGCCTCATAAACCCTCCCAATCATATTGACAAGAAGTTCCAGATCATGAAACATCATCCCTCATCCTGCCAATCCTGTAAATCCTGTAAATCCTGATCATGAAAAGAGCACTCATCCAGCTCAACGCGGCAGTTTTTCTATGGGGATTTACCGGTGTGCTCGGGCGTGCCATCAGTCTTGACTCCACCATGCTGGTGTGGTGGCGGTTGCTTATTACCATGATCTCGCTATGGATCCTTTACATCATCCAGGGAAAACCTAAAAGGATGCCCTGGCCGGCCATCATCAAAATTTCCCTGATCGGTACCATACTTGCCCTTCACTGGGTATGTTTTTATGCGAGTATCAAGCTGGCGAATGTTACCATTGCACTCACCTGCCTTTCCACCACCGCCTTGCTGGCTGCACTGATCGAACCACTCATATTGCGAAAAAAATTTGACCCGGCCGAGATCTTTCTTGGCTTGTTTGCCATTGCCGGTATCCTGATCATTTATAATACACACCTTGAATTTTCTACGGGCATTATTGTGGGATTATTATCCGCACTGCTCACCGTACTTGTTTCTGTTCTCAATAAAAAGATTGTTGACCAGTACCGTCCGGACCAGATCACACTCTACCAGTTAAGCGGCGGGTTCCTGGGACTGACTCTCTTGTTGCCGGCCTTCCTGTATTTTTTCCCGGGTGGATGGTCAGTGCCCACCACCATGGACTGGGTCTGGCTGCTGGTATTAAGCTGGGTATGCACCATACTCACTTTCTTTCTTTACATCCGCGCTCTTAAAAAGGTTTCAGCCTTTACGGTGAACCTGGCCCTTACCCTTGAGCCTATCTACGGTATCATCCTGGCCTTTATCATTTACAAGGAAAACAGGTACCTGAACGACTGGTTCTATTTTGGCTTTGCCCTGATCGCCATAGCGGTGGTCTTTCATATGTGGCGACTGGTAAGAAAATAAACGGGGTAGAAGGGTAAATGTTAGAACTTTCAGAATCATTGTCTTATCCGGCAGTTTATTACAGGACCTGTTTTACTTTTAGCTTTCCGAATACTATATTGCACAAAATATTAATACCCAGAAAAAAGCAACCATGAAAAAACTACTGTTCCTTGCGGCACTGCTGCCCTTGCTTTCTTTTACTCTTGCAGAATGGATCGATGTAAAAATTGATGAAAGATTTTCAATCAGCTTCCCCGGTCAACCTGCTGAAAAGGAAATGTCTGGCAACCCAATCTGGGTAGCGGATATAGATGAGAATTCCAGGGTAATGGTGATGACCATGGATTTTCAGAATTTAGGCCTTGATTCAGCCGCCCTGAGCGAGGAATTAACCAAGGAAGGTGCTTTTGAAGGTTTTGGACAGGGCATCATCGGGCAGATACCCGGGGCTTCCATTATTTCACAGGCCAGCACCAAGGTCCAGGGTTACCTCACTTTTGATTACAAGATCGATATGGGAAAAAAAGATCCCAATGAGCTCAATATCATGTATTGCAAAAGCATTTTCGTGAATACAAAAATGTACGCGGTATATTATTACGAAAAAGAAAGCAAGGTTTCTGAGGCTACAAGGGAAGCTTATTTCAATTCAATTAAGATCCGTAAGTTTTAATAATCCATTACCTGTATAAAATCAGGCGGCAGGGGTTGAGATATATTTCACCAGACTTCTTTTAGCAACCGGCAGCAGCGTTTCCTCCACGGGAAAACTGAGGCCGGTTTCTATGCTATATACAGCAGGGTTTGGGAGGTTTTTGCTTTTTTTGATGAGGTCATATTTCAGGTTTTCATAAGTGTTCACCATGCTGCGATGCAACAGGTCAACGAAGGAGGTTTTCATACTCCTGAAATTCTCATTGTGTTTCTCAAATATGGAAAGGCGGTAATGATAGACCCTAGTTTCCCTGGTGTTGCCGGCACTCAGGAAAAAATAACCCTCCTGGATATCGATCGGTACCAGTCCAACAGGAGTAATGGTCAGGTTCTCTTCAACAAATTCATAGATCTCCGCCCCGTTGCTAATGGTTGTCTTCATTTCCCCGGCTGAATAATTAATGATCTCTTCAAGTTCCTGCATCAATTCATTATCCTCTATCATCTGTTCGTACAACACCTGGAGTTTTTCTATCTGGATCCCTGTAAGTTTTTTGGGAAAATGTTCCTGGAGATATTTTTTGTTCTCACGGAAGGCCACGATATTGTTGTAATGAAATACCAGGTCAGATAACTGGGGATAGAGCTTGCTTTCCGTAAAATATTTATTGATCTGCTGCAGGTACGCGAGCAGGGTGTATTTCTTTAATTCAAAATCAATATAACCTTCTGTAAACCAGGTTTCGGAGAGTTGCTTCATAGTTTAAAAGATTTGGTTATCTAATTTACTAAATAGACATTTCAAATCATATACCTGTTTATCTTTAATCTGTTAATTTAATTATATGCATAAATATCTCCTCATTCTTTCTGTTGTTTTTTTTGCTTCCTGCAATACCACTACATACTTTGTAGTCCGTCATGCCGAGAAAGAAGCCAATACCATGGCATCTGATGTTGCCCTTTCCGATGCAGGCAAACAAAGAGCGGAAGCCCTGAAACAATTACTGAAGGATAAAAAAATAGGAACCGTTTATTCCACCAATTATATCCGCACCAAATCCACCGCCCAGCCATTGGCCGATGCCGTGGGTGTTACCATCCAGGTATATGATCCTCGTGATACTACATTTATCCACCGCATCGTGAATGCAGGCAATAAGGATAAAGAAGGAAATATGCTGATCGTGGGCCACTCCAATACCGTGGATGATATCGTGAATGCCTTAATGGGCAGGAGAGCAGTGCCGGGAGATCTTCCGGAAACTCAGTATGGTGACTTGTTTGTAGTGAAGAAAAGAGGTAAGAAATTTAGCCTGGATACAAAACACTTTGGTCAGTAGTTGAAAAGTTCAAAGTCGAAAGTTCAAAGTCAGTGTTTTTAAGAATGAAATGTATGTAAGGATCAGTCACAGACATACATACTGTTCTCTGGTACACCGACTTTGAACTTTCAACTTTGAACTGAAATTTTTTCTTGGCGCCCTTCTTTCCTGGCGGTAAATCTTAAGCTTCTCTTTCTAAATTGAAATTTTCTAATTCACGTGCAACAGCCGTTAAGAAAGTAGCACCCAGGCTGCCATCAACAATCCTGTGGTCATAACTCATCGACAGGTACATCATATGCCTGATGGCAATGCTGTCGCCGTGCGGTGTTTCCACCACCACCGGTCTTTTCTTAATGGCTCCCACTGCGAGTATGGCTACCTGTGGCTGGTTGATGATGGGAGTGCCCATAAGACTGCCGAATGTACCGACATTGGTGAGTGTGAAGGTGCCATCAGCAATATCCTCCGGTCTCAGTTTGTTGTTCCTTGCATTATCCGCAAGCTGGTTCACCTGGCGCGCAAGACCTACAAGGTTGAGCTGATCAGCATTCCTGATCACGGGAACGATCAGGTTACCCGAGGGCAGCGCTGTAGCCATGCCGATATTGATATCTTTTTTTACAATGATATTGCTTCCGTCGAGGGAACTGTTAATCAACGGGAATTTTTTAATGCACCTTACAATGGCTTCAACGAATAATGGTGTAAAGGTGATCTTGGTGTTTTCTCTTTTTTCAAATTCCTTTTTCACTTTGTTGCGCCACATCACCAGGTTGGTTACATCCGCCTCAGTGAAGGAAGTAACATGCGGACTTGTATGCTTGCTGCGCACCATGTGGTCCGCGATCAGCTTGCGCATCCGGTCCATCTCAATCACCTCCACATTACCCTGGTAACTGGCCGGGGCTGATGGCTGCACCTTGTTCATGGGTATGACCATCTGTTGCTGTGGCTCACTGGCTACTTGTGCCGGTTGTGCTGCCTTACCCGATTTTTTATCACTTACAAATTGAAGGATATCTTTTTTGGTCACGCGCCCTTCATTACCTGTTCCGGGAATTTTTTCCAGCTCGGTCATACTCACGCCTTCCTGAGCGGCAATGTTGAGCACCAGGGGTGAATAGAAACGGTTGCCATTCACTGCTGCCGTTTCTTTAGAAGTATAACTGCTGGTGGATGAAACGGGTTCCTGGAAACTTTCTTTGGGCTCGCTGGCCGCAGGACTTGCTGCCTGTGGTGCAGGTTCCTGGTTGCCGGCAGATGCTCCTGTCTTTACACGGGCAATCACGGTTCCGATAGGCACCACATCATTCACATTGAATAAAACTTCAGAAATCACCCCTTCGGCTGTGGATGGCACTTCACTGTCTACCTTGTCGGTAGCGATCTCCAGCACGGTTTCATCCATTTTAACAGCGTCTCCGGGCTGTTTATGCCATTTCAGAATGGTTGCCTCCATTATACTCTCGCCCATCTTAGGCATTACCAGGTCAACAGTAGCCATATAGCAATGTGGTTTTTTTTGATGTATCTGCAGATGATCGATTCTCACCGGCGCGCCAAAAATAAGCAATGCGCCCTGAATCTATTCATTCCCTTCCCCGGCAGTAATAAAGCGGTATAATAAATTAAGGGCTGCATGAGCGGTCATTTCGATATTTCTTTCCCGGTCATAACGGAAAAAACTTTTCAGGGTCACCGTTTTTTCTTTATTGCCCACTGCAATCCAGACCGTTCCCACTGGTTTTTCTTCTGAGCCGCCGGTTGGACCCATAATGCCGGAAGTGGCCACCAGGTAGTCTGCTTTCAGTTGTTTCAATCCGCCCGCCACCATTTCCCTTACCGTTTCTTCGCTAACGGCGCCAAACTTTTCAAGGGTTGATTTATTTACTCCAAGCAATTCTTCTTTTAGTTCATTGGCATAACTGATTACACTGCCCCTGAATACATCTGAAGAACCGGGAACCGAGGTAATTAAGTGTGCGATATAGCCACCTGTGCAGCTTTCGGCTGTGCCCAGCGTTTTTTGCCTTGATCTGAGCAGGTCATTGACCGCTTTTTCCAGGACGGTATTTTCATCAGCCACTTTCCATTTTTTCACCAGCAGCCTTAGTTTTTCAAATTCTTTTTCTACCAATTCTTCCGCGAGTTCCTTGTTCTCATGCCTGCAGGTAAGCCGCAGTCTTACAAGTCCGTAAGAAGGCAGGTAAGCCAGTTTGATCTCACCTGGCAGTGCATTTTCAAAACCTGCGATGTGCTCGGCCAGCATGGACTCACCGATGCCGGAAGTAAGCAGGGTGCGGTGTACGATGGCCGGAAGATGGGGTAATTGTTCAAGCGCCGGTATCACGGTTCCGGTTACCAGGCCTTTCATTTCGTGCGGCACCCCGGGAAGCGAAATGTAAATGGTTTGTTTTTGGGTGTTATCAAAATTTACGAGCTGGGAAGGGTGAGGGCCAAACCACATACCGGGTGCTGTCCCTCTTTTGTTTTGCAGCACCACGCAGGCTTCAGGCACCTCGGCCTGCTTCAGGTTTCTTTCTATGAGCGGGCGGTTCAGTTTTGTAAAAATATCTTTTACATTTTCAAGCGCTGCTTCATCCACTACAAGCCTGGTATTGAAATATTCACAAAGTGTAGGTTTGGTGATGTCGTCGGCTGTTGGTCCAAGTCCCCCGGTGATGATGACCACATCATTATTTTTTCCTTCTTCTTCCAAAGCCTTGAGTATATCTTTTTTTGAATCACCAATCGCCACTCTTTTGCTCACCCATATGCCGATCCGGTTCAGTTCCTGTCCAATGAATGCGCTGTTGGTATCAATGGTTTGCCCGATCAGTAATTCATCACCTATCGTAATTATTGAAGCATTAACTTCTCTCATGAATGAAACACTTAATTTTAGCACAATGTACGAACCATGAAAAAACTGATCAGTTGTTTCCTTTTTATACTCTTCATTACAACCGCGAACGGCCAGGATGCCGCAGCCAGGCTGGAAGCGGCTTATAAAATATTTGAAAACGATCCACAGTTGAAAAGTGCACTGGCATCGCTGTATGTGATCGATGCCAAAACCGGTAAAACTGTTTTTGACAGGAACAGCAGGATAGGACTTGCACCGGCTTCCACCCAAAAGATCATCACTTCCGCGGCAGCTTACGAAATGCTGGGAAAGGATTTCAGGTACCACACCGTTCTTGGTTATTATGGGGAGCTTGAACAGGGAAATCTTGCCGGCAGTATTGTGGTCCGTGGATCAGGAGATCCCACACTGGGAAGCTGGCGATGGAAACAGACCAGGGAAGAAGCGGTCATACAAAGAATGGTCCATGCAATCAATGCTGCTTCCATCAGGACCTATCAAAACCTGGTGAGTCATGAGACGGGCTGGGAATCCGAATCCATTCCCGGTGGCTGGGTATGGGATGATATTGGTAATTATTATGGCGCGGGTGCTGGTATTATTAACTGGAGAGAAAATCAGTACGATCTTTTGTTGAAGAGCGGTGCGGATACGGGTTCAGTTGTTTCCATTACGGGAACCGTGCCGGTGCTCTATGATTTCAATATTGTTTCCCGCCTGGTGGCAGCTCCCAGGGGCACTGGTGATAATGCCTATATCTATTTCCCCCAATCTTCTTCCACGCAGGTGGTTCGTGGAACCATCCCCGTTAGTGAGAGCAGGTTCGTGATATCTGGCGCCATGCCATCCGCGAGACACCAGTTTATGCGAACATTCGCGGATTCTCTTTCAAGGACAGGTATCAGTGGAAGTAATAGTTACGCTGTGGTTGACCGTTTCAATGATAACCAGCCGGAGAGGAAATGGAAGGTGATCCATACGGAAACTTCACCACCGCTCGACAGCATCAGCTACTGGTTCCTGAGAAGAAGCATCAACCTGTATGGTGAAGCGCTGGCTAAAACAATGGCGGAAAGATCATCAAAGCTGGCATCAACAGACAACGGCTCGGGTATAATCAGGGATTTGTGGGCTAAAAAAAATATTGGTATTGACAGGTCGGAATTAAACCTGCATGACGGGTCAGGACTATCACCTCTCAACCGCACCACCACGCATGCCCAGGTAATGGTTCTGCAATATGCGCGCAAGCAGGACTGGTTTGATGGATATTTTCAAGGATTTCCTGAATACAATGGAATGAAGATGAAAAGCGGGACGATCAGCGGGGTAAAAGGTTTTTGCGGCTATCATACATCCAGAAACGGGTCATCTTATATTTTTTCATTTTTGGTAAACAATTATAATGGTTCGGCCTCATCGCTTGTACAAAAAATGTACAGGGTGCTGGATGTGCTGAAGTAAATGCTTACCTGGAAAACACATCAACTAAAATCAACTGCATGAAAAAGAAACAGCATTATGGAAATCATACCCGTCTATCCCGGTCATTTCATGGCTTTACACTGCCGGCAATACTGATACTGCTCATAGGGGTAATCAGGAACCTGGTGTACAGCACCGAAGCCAACCGCTATGATGCCTCTTTGATGGTACTTATAACCATTGTGCTGGCCAGCCTGTATTACCACAGCCGCATTTTTGCCCTGAAAGTGCAGGACCGGGCCATCGTTACGGATGTCAAACTCCGGCATTTTATCTTGACAGGAAAACCCCTCTCGGAGAACCTGCGAACGCAACAGATCATTGCCCTCCGCTTTGCTTCTGATGAAGAACTGCCTTCCCTCGCAACCAGGGCACAGGAAGAAAAGCTGTCCAACAAAGAGATCAAAAAGCAGATCCGTAAGTGGAAGGGAGATTACAGGAGGGTATAGGGAGGCATGTCAGAAAGCCAATGGCTAATAGCTATTGGCCATTGGCTACTTCCCAATCAGCTTATCCAAACTCACCTTACCCGGGCCGTTGAAAAGGATCACCACGAAACAAACCAGGAATAAGAGGGACAGTTCGCCGCCTGTTTTGGTATAGTTCATTTTATTGGCACTGAAGAAGGCAAAGGACATCGCGATGATCAATGGGATCGTTGCCAGCCTGGTAAATAATCCAAGGATGACGAATGCCGCGCAAAAGAACTCCGCGAAAACTACCAGCGAAAGAGATGTGGTGGAACCGATCCCGAGTGGATCTGCAAACACATGTGATTTTTGCCCGAAATGCCTGATCTTATCATAACCATGATTCACCAGCATCAAACCGCCAATGCCTAACCGAAGCAGGAGCATGGCAAAGGAGAACGCGTTATCTGATACCCTGGTGCTTAATAATTTTTTCATACGGAATTGAAATTGTGCCGCAAGTTTACGCAAAATCAAAATCAAAGATGGTCAATCCCTGTTATTTTGTTAAACGTTCCCTGCTGTTATGCTTTTGTAGCGTTCTTTGGAATGCTATTTGGCCGCCCTTAAAATATTTAGAATCTTTACAACGTTATGCACCTAACGGTTAAAGGACCTCTTATGAAGAAACTTTTCTTTCCGCTCTTCCTTTCTGCCATCACTTCCCTGTCTTACTCCCAAAAAACATATTCCTATAGTGATCCGCAGGAAAAATTCAATGAAGCAAAAGAGTATTTTCAAAAAGGACAGTATAATCTTGCTTATCCCATTCTCAAGGAATTACAGCAATCCATCAGGGAAACCGATAGGGTGAACAACCCGGTGGTAACCCAGGAGATCAATTATTATACAGTGGCCAGCGCCCTTATGCAGAATGAAGACCGGGCGGAAGCGGAGGCGCTTGAATACATCGAGATCACCAAGAACAACGCCAGGTCACAGATGATGAGTTTCCAGCTTGCTGAATATTATTTCCGCAACCAGCGGTTCTCCGATGCGGTAGGATTATATGAGCAGGCCAATATCGCCAACCTTAACAACCGCGAGGTGGCTGATATGAAATTCCACCAGGGATATTCCTATTTCACCATGCAGCGTTTCGCCCAGGCAAAACCCCTGCTGGACGCCATCCGCCAGGTACCTGATGATCCCAATTATATCGATGCCAATTATTATTATGGTTTCATTGCCTTCCGTGACCGCAATTTCAGCCAGGCACTGGAAAGTTTTAAAGTAGTGGAGAATGAATCCAATTACGAATCCATTGTTCCATATTACATCGCCCAGATCTATTATGTGCAGGGTCGCAAGGATGAGGCCATGACCTATGCGGAGAATAAGATCAAACAGGGCAAGACCCAGTATTATGACCTCGAACTCAAACAGCTTCTTGGCCATGGATATTTTGAAAAAAAGGACTGGAATAAGACCGTTACTTACCTGGGCGATTATGTAAGCCGGTCAAATAAAGTGAGAAGGGAAGATTTATATGAATTATCCTATGCTCACTACCAGACCAAAAATTACAACAAAGCCATTGAAGGATTCAAACAACTGAGCGGCAAGGAAGATTCACTGAGCCAGCATGCCATGTACCTGCTGGGTGATTCTTATTTGAAGACCAACCAGAAAGCCAGTGCCCGCAATGCTTTTCTTTTCAGTTCATCCAATAACAGCAACCAGGAGCAGAAAGAGATCTCCAGGTTCAATTATGCCAAGCTTTCCTATGAACTGGGATACCAGGATGAAGCATTGAAAAACCTGCGCAGTTTTTTAAATGACTATCCTAATTCAACTTATCGTGATGAAGCAGTGGAATTATTAGTGGGGGCACTCGCCAATACCAATAACTACCGCGATGCCCTGGCCTTGCTGGAAGGCATTCAATCACCCTCAGCGAGTGTACGAAGGTTATTGCCAAGAATTTTGTACGGCCGTGCCACGGAACTGATCAATGACGGAAGGCTTGCCGAAGCTGATGCCATGCTGGACAGGGCATTGAAAGATCCGAACAACGGTGCTGTTCTTCCCTTTATTAATTTCTGGAAGGGAGAACTGGCTTACCGTGCCAACCTCATTGATGATGCCATACGTTATTACCATGCATATCTGAATGCGGGAGCACCCACATCCGGTGAAGCCAATGCCCGTAACGTCAGGTATAACCTGGGTTATACTTATTACCGGAAAGAGAACTACGCGGTGGCCAAAACCTATTTTGAACCACTTGCACCTTCCGTTTCACTCAGCTCTGATCCTCTCACACAGGATGCCTACATCCGCACAGCTGATGTACATTTCATGAACCGGAATTTTACGCAGGCACGCACCATGTATGATAATGTGATCAGGTATTCCTGGCCTGCAGAGGATTATGCAACATTCCAGAAAGCCATGATCGCGGGTATCAATAATTCCACGGAAAAAATAAACCTGCTCAATACCATGATGCGGAAATTCCCCCAGACAAGTTTGCTGGGAGATGCTAACATGGAGATTGCCAACACCTACCTGGCAGAGGAAAGATTCCGTGATGCCATGCCTTATCTCAATAATGTAATCAATGCCACCGGTAATACCAGCCTCAAACCCCAGGCACACCTCAAACTTGGAGTGGCTTATCATAATTCAAATAGTCCCGACCAGGCCATTGACCAGTACCGTTTGATCCTGAACAGTTATACCAATTCACCAGAGGCTGAAGCAGCTCTGAATAATCTCAGGGTGATCTACCTGGAGCAGGGCAAACCAGATGCCTATGCTGAAGCAGCCCGCCAGGCAGGCAGACCTTTGTCTGTAAGCACGGAAGATTCACTGACCTATGCCGCAGCGGAACTGCAGTATGATAACGGACAAATGAATGCCGCGTTGAATTCGTTCAAAAATTATCTTCAGAAATTCCCCACAGGCAGTTATTCCACCGATGCCTATTACTATAGCGCCGAGATCTATGGTAGCATTAAGGACTGGAACAATGCACTTCAGAATTATGGTGCAGTGGCAGAGAGGGCACCCAATGTTTTTGCTGAAAGGGCCATTCTGCAGGCAGCACGGATCCATTTTTTTGAATCAAAGAATTATGCTGAAGCCGAAAAATATTACGGGCAACTGAAGCAGATCACCGCCAGCCAGGAGAACAGGCTAGAAGCGATGAGGGGTTTGCTGCGCAGCCAGTACCAGCAACAGAAGTGGACTGAAGCAGTAGCCAATGCCCGTGACCTGATAGCGCAAAAGGGCAGTAGCGCGGATGATAAATCATTGGCGAATATGGCCATTGGTAAGTCAGCGCAGATCGGTGGTGAATATGATGTGGCCATCAATGCATTCAAGCAGGTTGTGGCAGTGAACAAGGCCGCTTTGGCCGCTGAAGCAAGGTATGAGATCGCTAATACCTGGCTGATGACCGGCAGGCTGACCGATGCAGAGAAAGCAGGTTTTGAAGTGATCAATAAATCAGGTTCCTATGACTGGTGGGTTACCAAAGCCTATATTCTCCTGGGTGATGTTTATTTCAGGCAGAAGGATTATTTCAATGCCAAAGCCACTTTCCAAAGCGTGGTGGAAAATAGCCTGAATGCGGAACTGAAAGCAGAAGCCCAGCAAAAACTCGATAAAGTAATCGCCGAGGAAGCTATCAACAGCAAGGTCAATAACTGATAAACAAGTTGTAAAAGCCAATCAATGAAATCAGCAATCACATCATATCATTTGAAGTTCACTTTGATTTTTCTCCCATCCCTTTTCATACTTGCCGGTAGCCAGGCGCAGGATACCAGCGGCAAAAGAGGCGTGAACATTACTTCCACTTTCAAGCCAAGCCTGAAAGAAGCAGCCAAGATCAATTTTAATGCTTCACCTCCTGTAACCGATACTACGAGGCCGGTGCTACAGTATAACCTGCCTAACCAAAATTTGAATTTCAGCTTCCAGCCAGGTTCTCTCAAACCGCTGGCATTGCAGGTAGATACGGGTGGAAAATGGTCGAACGAAAGTTATGTGAAACTGGGTTATGGCAGTTTAAAAACTCCCTATGCCCAGGCCGGGATATCATTTGGTAATGGGCAGGATGCAGGCTTGAACATTTATGCAAAGCACCATTCATCAAAAGGCAAAAGACCTTTCCAGGATTATAGCAACAGCGCCATTGACCTGAACGGATTTTTCAGGGCATCAAGGAATATGGAATGGAATGTCCGTTTCGGCGGTTTCCAGGAGATCTATAACCGTTATGGTTTTGAACCATCCACGCTTGTATTTCCCAAGGACAGTATCGAAGTGCGCTACCAGACCTGGAGAAGCCGCGTAAGCTTCAGGAATATCAACCGTACAGAGTTTGGCCTGAGCTATGCGCCGGAGATCAGGATGGATGTGTTTCATGACCGCGCCAATAATTCGGAAAGCAATGCTTACTTGCACCTGCCATTACAAAAATCAATTGGTGAAAAATTCGCCATTGACCTGGCATTTACAGGAAGCCTGAGCAGGTATCGTCCAGACAATAAAAAAGCGGTCTCCAATAATTATTTTGCGTTTTCTCCATCCTTTCATTTCAAACAATCCAATGTAAATGTGCAGGCGGGTATTCGTCCATCATGGGATAATGGCGAATTCAAGCTATTCCCGAATGTGATGATGGAATTCAATGCCAAAGAACTTGATTTTTCATTCCAGGTAGGATGGACCGGCCAGATGCGCAACAGTGGTTTCAAGTACCTGGCAGTCTACAATCCTTGGATCTTTGCTCCGGATACCGTGTATAATACCTGGATCGAAGAAAGATATGCCGGTATTAAGGGGGCAGTAGGAGATCATTTCAACTACAGCGCCAAGATCGCATTGAACAAGATCAACAACCAGCCGCTCTTTGTAAATGATACGGCATCTGGTAAATCATTCATTGTACAGCGTGAAGGTGATCTCAAAATGATGAGCCTTGGTGGTGAACTGGGTTATACCGTGGGTGAAAAATTCTCTGTGCTTTCCAATCTCAGCATCAATACTTTCAAAACAAAGGATCTTGACAAGGCCTGGGGTTTGCTGCCGCTCGAATGGAAGACCACTGTAAAGGTACAGGTGCTGAAAGACCTCTATGTGAACAGTACGCTTTTTGCTTTTGACGGTCCCTGGTCACTGACAAAGGACGGACGCAAAAACCTGCCCATGGCCATGGACCTGAGTGCGGGAGTGGAATTCAAGGTGGTGAAGAATATAAAACTGTGGGCCCAGTTCAATAATATTTTTAATAAAGAATACCAGCGCTGGAACCAATACCCGGTTTATGGGTTCAACTTTTTGGGCGGAGTTGTATTTTCGTTCGCTCAAATCAAATAAAGTGCTTTCATTATTTACAAGATACCTGGTACAATATGGCCGTGTGTGTATTCCGCACGTAGGCAGTTTCGAACTGGTATGCGAACCACCGAGGCATGATGTTGCGGATAAATCCTTCTCAGCACCGGTGTATAGCACGAGGTACAGCAGCCAGGACCAGGTAACGGAACACCAGTACAGGTATTTTTCATTCAGCGAAAACCCGGGACGTGAAGCACTTCATTCATTTGGTGAAGCACTCAGGAAAAGCATCAGGCAGTCTCCTTTCCAGTGGAACGGGTTTGGTGTGCTGAAGCTTCAGTCAAGTGCCATCCATTTTGAACCGCAACCACTTAGTCTTAGTTCCCTGCAACCAGTGCCTGCATTGAAAGTTACGCGGGAAGATGCCCGTCACCATGTGCTGGTAGGCGACCAGGAGATCCGGTCCGGGATAGATGTGGAAGCCACGGAAAAGGTTCCTGCACCCAGGCAATATGAAATGCTGATTGGCTGGATCATTTTGGCCATTGCCCTTACCGCAATTATCATTTATCTCTTCCTGAATAATTTCCAGGTCTCGGCTTCCGGCTTGCAATGGAAGGCGAATGCTTAATTTGCAGCCTTCTTATGAATACAGTGCATTATTCCCGTTGCCCGGTATGTGACAGCAGCAGGGTGGACCCGCTTTTTACCGCGAAAGATCATTCAGTAAGTAAACAGCAGTTTGTGATCTGGCAGTGTCGCGATTGCAGCCTTCGTTTTACCCAGGATGCGCCTGATGAGGATTCTATTGGCAGTTATTACCAGTCGGAAGATTATATATCACACAGCAATACTAAAAAAGGACTGATCAACAGCCTGTACCAGTCAGTAAGAAATTATACCCTCGACCAGAAAGCATCTTTGATCATCCAGCATACTAAAAAAAAAGGAAGGCTGCTCGACCTTGGCGCAGGCACCGGGGCTTTTCTGAATACGATGAAGCAGAAAGGGTGGGAGGTTACAGGCATCGAGCCTGATGCAAGAGCAAGGAAGGAAGCAAAATCACTTCACGGCCTTGAATTGCAGGAAACAGGTGCACTGCATGAATTTGAAAGAAATGCTTTTGATGCCATCACCCTCTGGCATGTGCTGGAGCATGTGCACAGTCTTCATGAATACATCAGGCGTTTAAAAGAATTGCTGAAGCCCGGGGGAAAGATCTTTATTGCTGTGCCCAATTATACTTCTGTTGACAGCAATGTATATAAATTGTTCTGGGCTGCTTACGATGTGCCCAGGCACCTGTATCATTTTACGCCTGCAGCAATGGATGCCCTGGTGCAGCGGCATGGATTGAAGATCGTAGCCAAAAAGCCAATGTGGTTTGACAGTTTTTATATCAGCCTGCTGAGCAGCAAATATAAGAATGGAAAGACCCGGTGGCTGGGCGCAGGTATCCGCGGACTGAGATCCAATATCACGGCCTTATTCAATAAGGATCGCTGCAGCTCCCTGATCTATATTATTGATAAAGCTTAATGAGGGATCTGCATCAGGTAGGTCTGCGACCAGTTCTTGCCTGTGATATGAAATAATTTAGTGTCAGGGTTGTAGGCAATACCATTCAATTCATTGGCTGCAGCATTCACCGCTTTTTCTCTTTGGTAAATAGAAGTGAGGTCCATCTTGCCGGTTACTTCGCCGGATTTTGGATCGATCCTGAAAATATAATTGCTGTTCCACTGGTTGGCATAGATCACACCGTTCACATATTCCAGTTCGTTGATATTGGGAACAAAGCTGCCATTTTCACGAACGGTGAGTGTATTCTGTAGTTTGAAGGTAGTGGGTTCATAAAAGAAAATATCGCTGCTGCCATTGCTTGCAATCAACCTGGTGCTGTCATGGGTGAGTCCCCATCCATCTCCCTGTAAAGGCAATTCCATTATTTTCCTGAAATCATTTACAGTATATACCAGCACTACGTTTTCCTTCCAGGTAAGCTGGTAAAGGGTATCGCGGAAAACAGTCAGTCCTTCACCAAAAAAACGGTCATCAAGTTTGACTTCCTGCACCAGTTTACCTGTGGCGGCATCGTAACGTGCGAGGCGTGATTTTCCATAGTGCCCGGTACTCTCCAGCATTTGTCCATTATGAAACTCAAGGCCTTCCGTAAAATATGAAGTATCATGAGGGGCTGTTCCCGTAATGGAATAGCTGATTAAAGGAATGGCAGGCATCCCCGGATCGGCATCGTTTCCATTACCGCCATCATTACATCCTATAAAAAATAAAACTAATAAAGCAGCCGGTAGTAAAAGGCGAGGTTTCATCAAACAAAAATAAGGCAGGCCGGATTTTAGATTTGTTAAACAAAAAACTGGCATTCGCTTTGATTTGTAAAATAGAGCTTCTATATTTGAAGCATCTCCCCACGTATCCTTACAAAGATCTCCCCCAAATTCTATCTGTTTTGTAATTAAGTCTTCCAATACCTGGGAATCTCATAACGTTCCGTATTCTCCTTTTTCCAACATCCGGTTAAAGCTTTCGTTTATCCGTAAGCCTGTGCATGCCTCAAACCCCTGGAACTATGAGGACGGTACTAATAGGTATTTGCATTGCATTGACATCTGCGGCTATGGCTCAACGTGAGTGTTCTGTCACCAGCTATCTTTCACAGCAAACTGCTGTGGATCCCTCTCTTGCACAACGTATACAATCCATCGAACAATTCATAAAGCAACAGGCCTTTGCCAAAATGGAAGGCGAAGAGGCCAATGTGATCCGCATTCCTGTTGTGGTACACGTATTATATAAAAAAGCAGCGGAGAATATTTCCGATGATCAGGTAAGGAGCCAGCTCGAGGCGCTCAACCGTGATTTCAGGAGAAGGAATGCTGATACTGCAAATACGCCTCAACGTTTCAAAGCCTATGGTGCGGATATCCAGGTGGAATTTTACCTGGCAACCGCCGATCCTGAGGGCAGGGCCACCAGTGGCATTGTAAGAAGGCAGACCGGGGTGTCACAATGGAAGCTTGATGATAAAATAAAATTTACTGCACAAGGTGGTGATGATGCATGGGATAGTCGTTCTTATCTGAACATCTGGGTCGGCAACCTCGGAGGCACGCAGGGTTATTCCAGCATGCCCGGTTCCGCACCGGAAAAGGACGGGATCGCAATCCACTATACTGCTTTTGGGACGATCAATTCCAGCGCACCTCACCATCTTGGCAGAACAGCCGTTCATGAAGCCGGCCACTGGCTGGGCCTCCGTCATATCTGGGGTGACACTTATTGCGGTGATGACCTTGTGGATGATACTCCCAAACAGGGAAATTTCACAACCGGTTGCCCTTCGGGTTTCAGAACTTCATGCAGCAACAGTGCTACCGGTGACATGTATATGAATTACATGGATTACACCAACGATGCCTGCGCGAACATGTTCACATTCGGACAAAAGGAAAGAATGCTGGCCTTGTTCAACCCCGGCGGACCTAGGCATTCATTGCTGGCAAGCCGTGGATTGAATGCTGCCTGGAATTTTACCCAGCCTGAAGTTGAGCCTGCACCATTGCCTGAAACCGTGATCAGGGTTTACCCTAACCCGGTTGTATCTGAGGTTACCATCTCCTTTAGTGAAGATGCATCATGGATCGGCACAAACCTGGATATCCTGAATGCACAGGGTCAGGTGGTTAAACGGATCCAGGTCAAATCTGTGAACCAGAAAATTGATCTCTCTTCTTTGAGCCCCGGCATGTATTTTATCCAGGCGAATAATAAGGGAATTAAACTCAGGGAAAAATTGGTAAGGCTCTGATCAGCGCATTATGACTGATACCTGCTTTGCTACAACAGGTGCCAGTGCCACTCCCATACCGCTCATACGCACGGCGCAGAAAATGCTCGGCTGAGTCTCTTTGATGATGGGCATTTTTTCGCTGCCCATGGCCATGATGCCGGCCCATCTCATTTCAATCGTGTACTGGCCCCTATACTTTGGCAGGATCACTTCATCGAGGTATTGTTCGAGGTGTGACTGAATGAAAGGTGATGTTTGCATATCAATGGTCTGTTCATCTGCAAAAGCCTTGTTCCTTGCGCCTCCCAGTAATACTTTGTTACCCAGGTTGCGGAAATAATAAAATCCTTCATCGGAATGAAAAGTGCCTTTCCAGGGAAGACCCGGGATGGGAGAGGTGAGTAAAACCTGTCCCCTTGCTGGTGTTATATCCAGTTCCGGTATCAATTCCTTTGCAAAAGCATTGGTACAAATGAGCAGTTGTTCGGTGATGATGGTAGCCGGGAGGCTGGTTTTGATCTCAACCTGGTTGCCTTTTTTTTCATAACCCAGGATCTCTGTGCTGCTGAATACCTGTACTCCCATTCCCTGGACCGTATGCAGCAGCGCCTGCACCAGTTTGCCGGAATGAAGGTATCCCTCCATTTTATTTTTGACGAGGTGACGTGTTCTTTCAAATCCAAATTCGCTGATCCGTTCATCGGCGAGCTGGTAGGTTTTTTTGGAACCGGTGAAGGTTTTGAAGAGTGAATTGATGTATTGAATATCTTCTTCGATCTTTTCAGATGAGTATGAACTGCCATGATCAAAAAGTTCATAGCCTCCGCACATATCGAAGCCGGCTTTTTTCCCGAAGTATTTTTGTATTCTTTCCAATCCCCGGAACCGCATTTCCACCAGCTCCAGCATTTTATCTGTGCCCATGGTTTGCCCGTCGAATACCACTTCGCTGAGGCTGCCGAAGCAGGCGAATCCCGCGTTGCGGGTGCTGGCTCCTGTGGGAATGATACCCCTGTCAATGATAGTTATACGAAGTTTCGGATTTTTCTTTTTCAGGTAGAAAGCAGACCAGAGCCCAACAAAACCACTCCCCGCGATTACAATATCCTGCGGCGCATAAAAACTTTCCTTTTCCCAGATCGATACCATAGGACGAATATAGTTTGAAGTCAAAAGTCAAAAGTCAAAATTTCCGAATATATGGCCTTTGGCTAATGGCTTTTGGCTAATGGCCTTTGGCCAATGGCCCCTTGCGTTATATCCTTTTACTCGTTCTTCGCCAGCAGTAGTTTTAACGAAGGCTGTGCCTCGCCA
>CAYWSQ010000046.1:0-7804 GCA_964460925.1 uncultured Flavisolibacter sp.
TGATCCAGTTGCCTTCGGGCAACATGCCCACGATTTCGCTGTGCGCATGCTGGCTGATCTGTCGGATGAGCGTCTGCCTGTATTTCTCCGGCATCCAGTCTTTTGGTTCAATGCGGATGTCCGCGTCGATTTTATCCTGGAATAATTTTTCTGCTTGCTGTTCGGCCATGATACAAATTTAGCACACCATCCTTTTTATTACCGTTTCCTGCCCGCTAATTTTCCGCTAAAGCTGGGTGGCCGGACTTGGACCGCTGGTCTCAGAGTTGAAAGAATGTTTCACTCAAAGATCATTCTGGTTTCTTTTGCATCTCCAGGCCAACGGCCAATAGCTAATAGCCATAAGCCATAAGTCTCTCAAATTGCCTAAATACCCATTTACCGTTCACCCTTATACCATTTACACGGTATTGAATGCCTGCCAACGAAAGTTGAACTTGTAAAAATGAAAATAAAAATAATCCTCTGCCTGCTTTGGTTTTCGGTACAGGCATGGCAGGGCCGGTTGCAGGCACAATCTCCCTACCTTTCTTTCGAGGCATCAATGGATGCCGACATCCTGAATGGTGAAAAATACAGGATGATAGCCAGCTTTTGTACCCCTGTTCAGTCTTCGGAAGTAAAAACGGTCTATGGAACTGATACATCTTCCATCAGTTTCAAAAGCCTGGAAAAACATATGATCCAGTGCTCACCTGTTTTGAATACGGGAGATTCGACTGACAGTTTCAACATGTTCAAATACGCCAACCAGAATTTTGGTTATGAAAAGATCGTGGTACTTCGCGTGATCCGGCTCAACCAGCAAATGGAATCATCGATGCAGATCATTGTGCCATTGCGTTACCAGTCTTTTCTCACCTTTATCAAAATCCGTGATATTGTTTTCATGCCTGGAAAAACGATCTGGATCGATCTGCCTGATACAAGAGAAGGCGGCAGTCTCAAGGTCAATATCAGCATGAAGGAATATGCGTTTACCGAACAGAAATTCCCGGGATGATCATTTGGCATCAAAATCAACGGTGATCTTATCGGTGAGCGGGTGCGACTGGCAGGTAAGGATATAGCCCTGTTCCACCTCGTCCGGTTCAAGTCCCCAGTTCACATCCATCCTTACTTTTCCTTCTGTAAGTTTGGCCTTGCAGGTTGTGCAAACACCGCCTTTGCATGCATAAGGCAGATCAGCACCCTGCTTAAGCGCGGCATCAAGAATGCTTTCACTTTCATAAGCCAGGTCAAAATCGAAACGGATGCCATCAAGCTTCACACTCACTTTTGACCTCGGTCCTTCATCATTTACCTGCATTGTTCCTGTATCCACCACGGATTGTTTTTGCCCCGGGATGGTAAACAGTTCAAAATGTATTTTGTCTCCTTTGATGCCCCTGCCTTCAAGGTAACCTTTGATGCAGAAGATCATTTCTTCGGGGCCGCATAAAAAGAAATCATCCACCTGCTGCATATCCACCAGTTTATTTCCGATCAGTTCCAGTTTGGCCACATCAATGCGGCCGGTATTGATCTCCGAATCGGTTTTTTCCCTGCTCAATATGTGGTACATGCGGAACCGGTCAATGAATTTATCTTTCAGCGCTTCGAGTTCTTCCTTGAAAATAATGGAATTTTTATTGCGGTTGCCGTATACCAGTGTGAACCGGCTTTGTGGTTCGGTAAGCAGTGTGGTCTTGATGATGGACAGTACCGGTGTGATGCCACTGCCTGCCGCAAAGGCCAGGTAATTTTTCTTGCGGGCAGGATCCAGCTCAGTATTGAATTTGCCAACAGGAGGCATTACTTCAAGCGTATCACCCGGCTTTAAAGATTCATTGACCCAGGTTGAGAATTTTCCGCCTTCCACTTTTTTTACAGCCACTCTCAGCACATTATCTGAAGGGGCGCTGCAGATGCTGTAGGTACGGCGCAATTCTTCACCATCCAGCATTTTCCGCATGGTCAGACTTTGACCTTGTTTGAAACGGAAAATTTCTTTCAGTTCTCCAGGCACGTCAAATTGTAGCGACACACAATCTTCTGTTTCCTGCACCTTCTTTTTAACCTTCAATGAGTGAAAATGGATCATGGCAATCGTAAAGCGCCAAAGATAATGCGTCGAGGATAAGTGAGGTGGCTATGGGTAAGGGGCTAAAAAAACCCCGCTGGTGCGGGGCTTTGAAATTTATTTGAGACCTCGGTCCACATGGTTCTTCACCTTAGGGATACTTTTCAGGTAAGCAAAGATGGCCTTTGCCTCGCTGTCGGAAAGATCTGAATATGGTTTCATAGGAGGCCTGGTTGCTGCCTGGCCGCCTGGCATGATACCGGTTTTAACCGCTTTGATAAAATCTTCTTCTGACCATGTGCCGATACCTGTTTCTTCATCCATAGTGATGTTCCTTGAACGGATGGAAGAACCATCGGGGAGGTCGAACTTGTTACCACCGCCGAAAAATCCTTTTGATTTTTCAGGATTGATAAAATCCACGGTAGTGAAATCCGCTGAATGGCAGGTATAACATTCCACGCGGTAGAGTGCTACATACTCTCCCCATTTCACCAGGTTGGTGGTGTCAGGTTCGGCCACTGTTGGATAAAATGGCATGGGTTTGATCACCTTTATGTTGGTGAGGAATTTTGTGAGGAAGGAGTATTTGGGATCAGGCTGCCGTGTATTGTCGGCCTGCACCCAGCTATGATCTGAACGAAGGAAGGCGATGATGGAGTTGAGGTCCTCATCCGACATTTTTTGCAGCTTGGCCATAACCGGCAGGAATTTTCCTTGTGGTGTTACGCCTGTACGCAGCAGGTAAGCCAGTTGGCCGTCGGTCCATTTACCGATTCCATTTTCAGGGTCCTGGGTGATATTCTTGGAATAGAGGGTACCGAAGGTGGATACTTCATCCATTTTACGGCCCGTGAGTTTGCCGGTGTTGGCACCCATGTGGCAATCATTGCAAAGCATGGCTGATAACTGGCGGCCCCGTTCAATGCGTTCCGGTGAAGACTGAACGGTGAGCGCAAAGGTCTGGGGTTTATAATCAGGAACTCCCCTGATGGCAATAAAGGCCGCGAAACAGCCTGCCAGCACTACAATTACTCCAATAAAGATGAGGAGATAGCGGAGCGCTTTTTTCATAATCGTTGATTTTGGTTTGTGGGTGAGAAGGTAGGTAAAAAGCCTGAAAGCCAATACAGGAAAGGATCTATTAAGTATGTATTGTGGTTTTTGGGCTATGAATTGTGAAGTGGGATGTGTGGGATTTATGTATATATATTCTTGAGACAAACATT
Organism: uncultured Flavisolibacter sp.; assembly: GCA_964460925.1. GTDB lineage: Bacteria > Bacteroidota > Bacteroidia > Chitinophagales > Chitinophagaceae > Flavisolibacter. Next base: position 3,292 of record CAYWSQ010000046.1, read on the forward strand.
TTTTCCTGGGCCGAACAACTTTTTTTCATCAAAAACCTCTTTTCTCCCTTCTCCTTTCTCTGCGTCTCCCTATCTATGAGCTTCCCGGAAAATTGATTAGGTTTGCACGCCTTTTCCAGGCACTTCACTTCTAATCAATAATTATGTCTTTAATTGTGGTGGGCACCATGGCCTTTGATGCTATTGAAACGCCCTTTGGTAAAAGCGATAAGATCATTGGCGGTTCTGCAACCTATGTAGCCTATGCGGCCTCCCATTTTGTAAAACCTGTACAGCAGGTATCTATCGTTGGTAATGATTTTCCTGAACAGGAACTGAAAGATCTTAACCAGCGTGGTGTGTCCACTGAAGGAGTGGAGATTGTAAAAGATAAAAAATCATTTTTCTGGGCGGGTAAATACCACATGGATATGAATACCCGTGATACCCTGGTGACCGACCTGAATGTGCTGGCTGATTTTGACCCAAAGATCCCTGAATCTTACCAGGGTGCTGAGTTCCTGATGCTGGGCAACCTGATGCCAAAGCTCCAGAAAAGTGTGATCGAACAAATGAAGGAGCGGCCAAAGCTGGTGGTTCTGGATACCATGAACTTCTGGATGGAAACCGCGCTGGATGATCTTAAGGAAGTATTGAAACTTACCGATGTGCTGCTGGTGAACGACAGCGAAGCACGTGAACTGAGTCATGAATTCTCACTCGTGCGCGCAGCCAAGAAGATCATGGCAATGGGACCGCGCTACCTGATCATCAAAAAAGGTGAACATGGCGCCCTGCTGTTCAATGATGACAGGGTGTTCTTTGCACCCGCACTTCCTCTCGAAGATGTTTTTGATCCCACAGGAGCAGGAGATACTTTCGCAGGTGGTTTTATCGGGCACCTTGCGAAAACAAAGGATACTTCATTTGAGAATATGAAGACCGCCATCATTATTGGTTCCGCGATGGCCAGCTTCTGCGTTGAAAAATTTGGAACACAAAGAATGGTTGAGATCACCAAAGCGGATATAGACGCGAGACTCGCCGCATTCAGGGAGCTGGTGAATTTTGATATTGAACTGGAGTGAAATGAGGGAGAGGGATGATAGTCCATTGTCCATGGTCCATGGTCCATGGACAATGGACTATCATCCTAAAATCATTCAAACCTTCTCGCCAGCACGACCACCATCTTATACCCTTTTTTCTTACCCTGCAGGTTGAAGATCTCTGCATGAATGATATAATTCCCTGCAGGCAGTTTTTGTTTTTTCTCATCCAGACCATCCCAGTTCCAGTGACCTCTCAGTCCCATCAAACCGCTTCTCACCAATGAACGGACCGGCCTGCCCTGCACATCAAAGACCGTGATATTGGCAACATATCCCGGTTCCGTTACCTGGTAATTGATGGAGGCCAGGTCTTCATGACCATCATTGTCGGGCGAAAATATTTTTGGAAACACTTCCATCACAGCTCCGCTGTTTTGATCATTCGACTGCTGCGAATTTTTATAACCAGGGGTAGCATATCCAATAGTGGATGATGCTGAATGCCAGTTGCCCGGATTACCGGAAGCTGCGGCCACGTTCAGTCTCTCCAGTGAAATGCCTTCCGCATTACTGATCAAAGCAAAGTGCCATTTCTCTGAATAACTCACTTCATCTATCAAAATTCCCTGGTTGTCCAGGAGCAACACTGTTCCCTTGTCATCGGGATAAGAAGGCATAGAGGTCCTGGTCACCAGCCTTCGCGGATCGGGTACCAGGTATTGCGATTGCACGATCACAGGGTCGGAAGTGAGAGCGATATAGTCACCTGGAAAAATGTACAGGGGCTGTTCGCTGCATGTCACTGTGCTGGCTGGTTGTCCCGTTGCATTTTTGTTACCTATAAAAAGAGAAGAAAGATCAAGGATCTTCTGGCTGTTATTATACAAGTCCACGAAATCAACTCCACTTTCCTTCGGGTTGAAGAGGATCTCGTTGATCACGATATCATGCAGGGCTGGAGTGCGGGGTCTTCCTGTTTTCACTTCATTGATAATTCCCAGCGGGTTATTACTGCAATCTTTTACACCCTGCACAATCAAACGGTAAACCCTGGTGGTATCAAGTGATTTTGAAAGTACCAGGGATACGGACTGGAACAAGGGCGGTTGCGGGGTGGAACTTATCACTTGTATCCCTTCCGGGATGCTGAAACGCGAAGGATCTGAAGCTGAAAGACTGTCAATTGGTTCATTAAAATAAGCAAGGATGGTGATGCTGTCCGTTGAAATGGAATGAAGCAATTGCGGTGGTTGTTCATCCTTTACAATATGCTTTATTGAATTGGACTGTCCTGGTGTACCGCCGGAAGGATGAATGCTTGCTTGCCAGTTCTGTGTTCCGGCGCAAGGGTTACCGGTGTCGATCATTTCGAGTGACCATCCTCCATCTTTTTTAATGGCATTCTGATACCATGAGGAAGAGTAGGCAACCGCGTGGATATTTTTTCCCTGCGCGGACCTCAGGCTGATGATGTCACCGTCATTATCAAGTGAAGGAAAAGAGGCCACACCTGCTGTTCTTCCAAATGCGGAGAGATTTGCGACCTGGCTGTTAGCGCAGAGGATAAGGATACTGTCGGGTAACAATACCAGGCTGGTAGTGATGGTAGTGGTGGCGGAAGCATCTGAAAGCTTCCATCCATTCAGGTTGATATTTTTCCCGGATACATTCCTGATCTCGATGTATTCCGCATTGGGTAACCCAATGGCAGGAGCAGGATCGGCCATGATCTCCGTGATCAGCACATCAAACCTTTCCGCCGGTTGCGCGGCCAGCCTGACCAGAGGTATCATAATGAGCAGTAACAAGATTTCTAACCAATGCTTCATCTACCGAAACTAATAAGCACTGCTTCAGTTCCCATGTGAAAAACCTCATTCAATTTGGTGAAAAAAACTTTTCAGCCTACATTCGTCAGGCAATGCAAAAATCAAAACATACTAAACGTAACAAAAAACATTTCCGGTTGAAGGGAGGTTTGTAACGTTGTATGTCCATATAATTACAAGCCCTCATCAGAGGGCTTTTTTTTGGCCTGTTAAAACAAATAAAATCGAAACAATGAAAGTCGCAGTTGTTGGAGCCACCGGTCTTGTAGGAACAAAGATGTTGCAGGTGCTGGCAGAAAGAAATTTTCCTGTTGATGAACTGATTCCTGTTGCCTCTGAAAGATCGGTAGGAAAGGAAGTGGAATACAAAGGGAAAAAATACAAGGTGGTGAACATGGAAGATGCCATTGCTGCCCGCCCGGCAGTTGCCCTGTTCTCGGCAGGCGGTTCCACTTCGCTTGAATGGGCGCCAAAATTCGCGGAGGCGGGTATTACGGTGATCGACAATTCATCGGCCTGGCGCATGGATCCTTCCAAACCGCTTATTGTTCCCGAAGTGAACGCGGAAGTGCTGAAGGAGCATGACAGGATCATTGCCAATCCCAATTGTTCCACTATTCAAATGGTAGTTGCCCTGCAGCCGCTCCATAAGAAATATAAGATCAAAAGGGTGATCGTATCCACTTACCAGAGTGTGACCGGTACAGGTAAGAAAGCCGTTGACCAGTTGAACGGAGAGAGGGATAAGGCCTTAAAAACTGCTGCCGGTGAATTTCCCATGGCCTATAAATACCAGATTGACCTGAATGTGATCCCGCAGATTGACGTATTCCTTGATAATGGTTATACCAAGGAAGAAATGAAGATGGTGAACGAAACCAAAAAGATCATGGGTGATGAACAGATCCGCGTAACAGCTACAACGGTGCGCATACCGGTGGTAGGCGGGCACAGTGAAAGCGTGAACGTGGAATTTGAAAAGGAGTTTGAGCTGGAAGAGGTCAGGCAGTTATTGAGTGATGCACCCGGTGTGGTGGTGCAGGATGATCCCGCACAGCAATTTTATCCCATGCCTTTGTGGGCACATGAGAAAGATGAGGTGTTCGTGGGACGACTCAGAAGGGATGAGACCCAGCCAAAAACATTAAACATGTGGATCGTGAGCGATAACCTCAGGAAAGGCGCTGCCACCAATGCGGTGCAGATCGCGGAATATCTTGCATCGAAGAAGCTTTTATAATGATTTTTCACTGTCGGGAAAGGCCAATAGCTATTAGCCATTGGCCATTGGCTTTTTACCTCTTTCTCCGGTATGGAAAGTTCCTCCCGAAATTATCGGTGATATTATCGATCACTTCTTCAGAAGGACGGTTATAATCCGCCGTTCCTTTATAATAATTATTCCAGAGTGTCTGGTTATCACTGACCACATTACAGGATACTAGGATGTCATGCGTTTTGGCGGAAACATTTGGAACGGGTATCCTGGCTGTTTGCCCGATTTGCCTGATCACCTGTCTGCCCATGGATACACCCATTGAGGCAAGGTCACTCATATACCTTTTCTTTTGCACCCTCAGGCGCACAATGGCATCCACTTCAAGAATCGAGGCAAGCTGTTTATCATCGGAGGTCCATGACTGCTTCACCGAA
>CAYWSQ010000046.1:7820-18567 GCA_964460925.1 uncultured Flavisolibacter sp.
TTTTCTTCCAGTTTCCTCAGCGTGGTACTGATTTCCTGCACCGTAACATAAGTGGTGTAATGCCTGGTGTTGGCATACCTGAGAATACCGTTGAAAAGTGAATACTGGAAAGCCTTACTTTCTGTTACTTCAATTCTTTCGATGTCTTCCGGGGTCAAACCTTTTGGCTGGGTGCCGGTATAGATCATTTCAGCGGGCAGGATGGCAATCCTCCTGTGATGGAGTGATTGTTGTTCAAATACATTGGAGGTATATGTTTTCCTGGAACAGGCTGCAGAAAAAATAATAGTAAGCGCGGCAAGTGTTAACAGGGGTAGATTTGTTTTCATAGCAGGCAGATTGTACAACAACGTTAATGAACAAACGCAAAAAATCATAGCCTCTTAACAAATCGTAAAGTTGTGGAATTGCCAATTCCGGCCTTGAAGATTTATAACCTGCTGGTAAGGAAAAGCTTAGTGGCCCTTCTGCCATTGTCTTCCAGCAGGCTGATTTCTGCCTTTGATAATTTTCTTATCCTTGGAGCAATGGTTCCGTCGCTGATGGAAATGGTTCTTTGCCAGTCGGATGGTCCCAGTTCCTGCCGGTTCAGGTTTTCAATGACCAGGTTATAAAAAGCGCTGAAATATTCTTTCAGGTCATTGACAGGCATGGGTGCAAGTCCTTTACCTTCCGCGTCATTCCTGATCTGTTCATCACGGTCGATCCTGAAACCAAGTGTATTTGGATTGATGAGGAAGCTGTTGGGGGAGGAAGGGTCCATATATCGTGTGCTGTCAAAAATGCGGATGGGAAAATTGGAAACCAATCCTCCGTCAACCATAATGTCAAGGCCTTTTTTATTTTTCGGGCGTTTTAAGGTCTTTCCTTTTTCGTCTATGAAGACAGCTTCAAAATACAATGGGATGCTCATGGATATTCTCACAGCATCCTTCACCTTCATTTCAGGATAGGTATGGTGAGAAAAAACGATGAGTGCCTGTTTATTAAGACAGGTACCTGTTACATACAATTCTTTGAAACCTTTTTTCTTCATTTGCTCAAAGCTGATATCGGCATCGCCGGTTTTCTTTTTCACCAGCGCGGCAATCCATTTATCAAACTTTTCACTCCTGTACCAGCCATAAAATTTATGCATTCGGCTGATGCCTCCCAGGAAAAAGAAATGTCCATCATTGAATTTCCTGAAAGAAGTACTGTGTATAATTGATGTGATTTCTTCTGAGGTGTAGCCAAGGGATAATAACAATGCGGTAATGGCCCCCGCGCTGGTACCGCCCACCCTTTGTACGTTCTTTAGCATATCATTTTTCTCCAGTTCCCTGATAGCACCTGAATAGGCGAGCCCGCGAATGCCTGCTCCTTCAAAAACCAGGTTATGTATAGGAGGATCCTGGCACCGGACTATGCAGGTGCAGAACAATGTTATGATGAGCAGGAAGGATCTCATTCGTTCTCCAATGCACGGTTAAGGAAATCAAGCAACGGTTTCAGGGCCTTGTAAGCTTCAATGGTTTTTTTATGCAGGCTAGATTTTACCAGGTCCTCATCAGCCACAGTGGTTTCCGCGATCAGGCTTTTAAGTTTGAGGTAGGCCGCAGCGGGGTTATCTTTTTCATATCCCTTGGGCATGGTGCTCAAGCTCACTTCACCATTCCTGAACAGATCACCATAAACTTTTTTGAAGGGTTTTGCGCCAATGATATTTTTGAATTCATCCCAGTTATAATCAATTTCCTGCCTGATCTTTTTAAGGTCGGCCGGCTCAGGCATCCATAGTCCGCCGCCAATAAAACTTTGTCCCGGCTCCAGGTGAAAATAATATCCCGCGAACACTGATTTTTTGCCGCCTCTTTTAATACTTGCGCCAAAATTTTCCTTGTAAGGCCTTTTGTCCTTTGAAAAGCGGATGTCACGGTTCATCCTGAAAAGGCAGTCTTTGGCCCCCAGCCCGGTGATGGTGGTATCAAATCGCTGAAGATCTTCAATCACCAATTGAATGAAGTTGGAAAAGTCGATTCTCGCCGCCTCGTATTTAGAACGGTTGGCATCAAACCAGGCTTTGTTATTGTTCTTTTTGATGCTTTTTAAAAAGCTCAGGGTCTGCGGTTCAAGCATGATTTGAAGTTAGGATGAAATGTTTCCTCCTGAACAGGTAAAAAACATTTTATACCGGTATTTTTCTCATGGTTTTTATTTCCCTTCTTTTCCAATTAGGCTCTGTGGTACAACTATCTTTACGCATGATGAAAAGGATAGCGCCTGACAAATGGCGGCATTTTTACGCGGGAATCATCCTTGGGGCGGTGTTGCAGGCCTTCCTGTTTTTTGTGCTCAACGATAATTTGCTTTCAATATTGATTGCTTTTGCGGGTGTGGTTGCAGTGAGCTATGGATTCGAGCTGTTCTCCAAGATCACCGGCATGGGCCACCACGATGTGATGGATGCCATTGCCAGCATCATTGGCGGTGTGGCAGGCATGGGATTGGTAATACTGGTACACTATTATTTATGATTAAGAACTGATGAAGGAAACAAGAACACAAAAGATCACTGGTTTTGCGAGCCTGTTTGTGCAGGCCTTCAGGGAATTGTTGAAAAATGATCCCCTCAGGATGGCCGGAGCCACTGCTTTCTTCACCACTTTCGCGCTGCCGCCCATTCTTGTGATCCTGATCCAGGTATTCAGGCTGGTAGTGGATCCCCAGACCATCAGGACAGAACTATTCAAAAGCCTTTCTGATATTGTAGGCAGGGAAGCCGTAGACCAGGTGGTTGATGTGCTTGTAGCCTTAAGAGAACTGGCGCAGAACTGGTACATCACCATTGGCGGATTTGTTTTCCTTTTGTTTGTGGCCACCACCCTGTTCAAGGTTATCAGGAGTTCCATCAACCAGATATGGAAAATACGTGCAGCACATAAAAAAAATGTCTGGAAGAGCCTCCGCACCAGGGTGCAGTCGATATTCGTGATCCTCGTGGCAGGTGTGCTGCTCATGGTGGGCATCGTAGCTGAAGCGGTGAGGGTTGTGATCGGGAATTATATTTTTGACATTTCACCGGAGCTTTCATTTTATTTCAACAATACACTGCGCTATCTTTTTTCAACTCTGGTGGTTACACTATGGTTCATGATCGTGTTCCGTTACCTCACAGATGGAAGACCTTCATGGAAAGTAGCTTTTGCCGGGTCAGCAGTTACTGGTATCTTATTTTCTTTTGGCAAGATCGTGCTGCACTGGTTGCTCAGTTACAGCAACCTCAATACCGTGTATGGCACATCCGCTTCCATTGTGCTGCTGCTCCTCTTCGTATTTTATTCCGCCATGATCCTTTATTATGGCGCGGCTTTTACCAAAACCTGGTCCATTCACCAGGGAGATCCAATCCGTCCGATGCACCATGCCATGCATTACAGGATCATTGAATCAGATGTGGAAGATGATTCACACGAGAATGGTTGATCACTACCGCTCGGAAGTTTCAGTTACATTAGCGGCATGAAGGCCGCATCGGTGAATGAGATCAAACAAAAACTGAAAGAAACTGATAAAAAAGAACTGGTTGAACTTTGCCTACGGCTTTCCCGTTTCAAAAAAGAAAACAAGGAGCTGCTCACTTTCCTGTTGTTCGAGGCAGATGACCTGCCAGCCTACATTGCCAGCGTGAATGAATACATAGATGAATCCTACGCGGATATCAATACAACCAATGTTTACTTTGCTAAAAAAACCCTGCGCAAGATCCTGCGCCATGCCAATAAATTTATCCGCTATACCGGCGACAAAAGAGCTGAAGTGGAGATCCTGATGCACTACCTCACCAATTTCAAAGGCCTTCGCATTGGATGGCAGAAAAGCCCCGCTCTGGTGAATCTTTATAACGGGCAGCTCAAAAAAATTGAAGCGGGTATTCATACCATGCATGAAGACCTGCAGTGGGATTATCTCAAATCCTTCGAAAGGCTTAAAGCCTGATCCTTCATTCTTTCCTTCTTTCAATTCATTACCTGTTCTGCGCAACTCAATGCATAACTGCTATGCAGCCGGTTTGATTTATTCTTTTTTTACGCCCTGAAATTAATCCGGCCCTGTAAAAATTCCTTTTTGTGAGCAAGGGAGAAGCACCTCGGGGTGCTCATTCCTTTCCCGTTCCTGTGATCATTCATCCATACTTAACCAAAGCATTTATGCAGCAGAAAATTTACACGATCCTTGTTTTTTTATTCCTATTCACATTCAAGCTCTGGGCTTCACCTCCCACAACGGCCGCTACTAATGTCAGCTTCAGTTCCGTTGATGGCGGAACCATGCATATCAGTTGGACCAATGGCAACGGTGCCAGGCGCATTGTGATTGCCAGACAGCTTGATGCGGTAACTGCCGTACCGGTTAATGGCATTGATTATTTTCATGATGATGATTTTACACTCGGCCAGGAAATAGCACCGGGTGAATTTGTTGTGTATGATGGCAATGATAATGACGCAGACATCAGGAATCTTCAGCCCAATACGCTCTACCATTTTAAAATATATGAATACAATGGTTCAGGTGCCACCACCGAATACCTTGTGCCAGGTACTTCTGCCAGCAGGGCCACACTGATGGCGCCTACCGCCCAGGCAACTGACCTGGTTTTCAGTAACATTACCGGTAATGCCATCAAGATCACCTGGACACCGGGCAATGGTAATAAAAGACTGGTGCTTGCCAAAGAAGGCAGTGCGGTTAATGCCAACCCGGCTGACCTCGTGAATTACACCGGCAGCGGAACTTTTGGTTCCGGCGCCCAGGTGGGATCGGGTAATTATGTAGTGTACTTTGGAACAGGAAATACCATTACGGTCACTTCTTTATCCCCTGGTAAAACTTATCATTTCGCGGTGTTTGAAGCCAATGGTGCCAGCACACCGGTATTTTATACGGTCAATCCATTAAGCGGACAGCAGGCAACGCTTGACAGGCCTTCGGTTGCTGCATCAGGTTTGAGTTTTTCGCAACAGGATGGTAACAGCATCAAACTTTCATGGACCAATGGTAATGGATCAAGAAGAATTGTAGTGGCAAGAGCCGGCCAGCAAGTGGATGCCATTCCCCAGGATGGAGTGGATTATATCCCTGGCCAGGCAGGAAGTATGAGCTTTGCTACCGCTCCTGAAATCTCACCCTCTCAAAAAGTGATCTATGATAATACGGGGACCAATTTCGATTTCACAGGATTCGCTCCTTCTACCACTTATTTCTTTAAAATATTCGAATATGATGGTACCGGTACCAGCATTGCTTACCAGGTGGTACTGACCGCCTCAGGCAGCAGTGCAACAGTGTCGGCTCCCACAACGCAGGCCACCGGAATCAGCTTTTCAAACATTACCGGGAATTCTATCAAGGCTACCTGGACCAATGGCAATGGCTCTAAAAGACTGGTACTGGTAAAAGCGGGTGCCCCAGTGGATGCAACACCGGCCGACCTGGTAAATTATTCACCACAAGCTTCTTTTCCTACGGGTACACAGATCGGCAGTGGCAATTACGTGGTTCATTTCAGCACAGGAAATACTGTTACGGTAACAGGACTGGCCACCAATCAAACCTATCATTTTGCAATATTTGAAGCCAATGGTTTCACTGCACCTGTATTCAATTCTGTAGCACCAGCAACAGGCAGCCAGGCTACCACTGACAGGCCTACAGTTGCCGCGGGCAACATGAGCTTTACTGAAGTGGAGGGAAATGAAATGCGCGTGAACTGGACTAACGGTAACGGGCAACGCAGAATTGTGATTGTGAAGGAAGGCGCTCCTGTGACTGCTGTTCCAGAAGATGGGATAGATTATCTCGCTGCAACCACGGCAAATTTTACAACCGCACCGGAGATCATTGCGGGTGAGAAAGTGGTGTACGACAATACAGGCAATTATTTTAACCTAAAAGGACTCACAGCAGGTAAGCAATACTATTACCGTGTGTTTGAATATTCCGGCACCGGCACAGGTATCACCTACCTGACCAGTGCTTTTGCCAGCGGGAGTTTTTCAACACTGTCTGCTCCACTGGTGCAGGCTTCCAATATCAACTTCACAAATATTACCGGCAATGCGATGACAATCAACTGGACCAATGGTTCCGGTAGCAGGAGGATCATACTGATGAAGCAGGGAGCACCCGTTGATGCTGTGCCCTCCGATTATGCCGTGTATTCATCAAGCACCGTTTTTAAGAACGGCGCCCAACTGGGAACAGGAAATTATGTAGTGTACACTGCGGGCAGTGGAAATTCCGCTACCATTACAGGACTCTCGCTCAGCACCACTTATCACTTCGCTATTTTCGAAGCCAATGGTTCCGGCGGACCTGTTTACCTTACCACGGGTGCTGCCACTGCCAGCCAGCAAACAGGGGCAGCGCCAACTGTTGCTCCCGGTAATCTTAGCTACAGTTCAGTTGATGGCAGTTCCATGCGTATAAGTTGGGCAGCAGGTAATGGAGAAAAAAGAATTCTAGTAGTACGTGCAGGCATGCCGGTAGATGCCGTGCCCCAGGATGGAGTGGATTACCTGGCCACGGGAACATCTTCTTTTGTAACAGCGCCGGAGATCGCAGCCGGGCAAAAAATAGTATTTGATAATTCCGGGACCTTTACTGACCTGGCAGGACTTTCACCTAACACCACTTATTATTTCCGTGTGTATGAATACAGCGGTAGCGATGCTGGCATTGCGTACCTGACCTCGGCTTATGGAAGTGGTGAAAAAGCAACCTTGTCACATCCAACAATCCAGGCATCCGGGCTTTCCTTTTCTTCCATTACTGCCAGCAGTATGATCGTAAGCTGGACCAATGGAAATGGCAGCAGCCGTATGGTGATCGCTAAAAAAGGAAGTCCTGTAGATGTTACACCGTCCGACCTGCAGAATTATTCAGGAAGCAATTCATTTGGTAATGGCACGCAGCTCGGTTCAGGAAATTTCGTGGTATCCAAAAACAGCGGATCCAATTTTACACTGAACAACCTCACTGCCGGAAGCACTTACCATTTCGCAGTGTTCGAATACAACGGATCAGCAGGAGTTTTATTCCTGGTACCTGGTGCAACCGGGCAGGCTACTACCATTGGTCCACCTGCCGTGCAGGCTTCGGCAGCTTTCACCAGCAATGCAGGTAACAACAGCGTCCAGCTTCATTGGGTGAATGGAAGCGGAAATAAAAGACTGGTAGTAATGAAACAGGGTTCGCCTGTAAATGCCATGCCGGTGAACAATACTGATTATTTCGCCAATTCATTCTTTGGTTCAGGCTCTCATCTTGGTGATGGAAATTACGTGGTATTCGACGGCCTGCAGGATTTTGTAACGGTTACCAATCTCCTGCCCGGAACCACCTATCATTTCGCTGTATTTGAATACAATGATTTCGGTGTTTCTTCCCAGTATCTTCTCACTTCACCTGCAGTGAGCAGTTCAACCACCATTATACTTCCTGTGAAGCTGCTTCATTTTAAGGCTGCGGTGAAATTTGGAAGGGTGGAACTCGACTGGGCTACGGCCGCTGAGGTCAACAGCAGCCATTATGTAGTGGAAAGAAGTGTGGATGGAATCACGTTCAATAAAATCGCCCAACTGAATGCCGCCGGCACTACGCAGGAAATGCACCAGTACAATTTTTCGGATCCCAAGCCACTGAATGGCTGGCAGTATTACAGGCTGAAGCAGGTGGATGCTGATGGCGCGTTTACTTATTCCCCTGTTATACGTTTGTTTTATAAACACAAACAGATCATCAAACGTTTTGGCAACCCTGTCAGCAATACCCTTCCCATCGAAGTGGAGTTTGCAGGTAACCAGGCCCTGCTGAGGATCTTCGATATGAGCGGAAGGCAGGTGAAGACAGAACAACTCAGTGCCGGGCCGGCAAATATTGATATGAGCCTGTTGAAAAGCGGTGTTTATATCGTGGAAGTGAGCACGGAGGCCGGGTCTGAAAAGATCAGGATTGTAAAGCAATAAGCAATCACCCATAATAATAAACCGAAGCCAATAGCCCGCAGCTATTGGCTTTTGGTTTCCTGCTGGCTGATCGCTATTAATCCTCTATTTTAGCGGGCTTCAATGGAAAAATTTTTCAGGTATCTTTTTTTGACACTCGCAGGGTTTCCTACGTTATTCATGGCTTTGGCCTGGGTGATGCACAGGAGACTGCAGGCAGGATGGCCGGGTGGTTTATCATTGCAGCCCGATCCCACTGTGATGAACCAGTTGGCCTGGCCGCTAAGGTTCAGCCACCTGCTGCTTTACCTGCTACCTGTTGGTTTTTTCCTGATGCTGGTATCCAGCCTGGTGAGTTATGTAGCTTACAGGAAACAATTGCCGCTCAGGCATTTTAATCTGCAGACAATCTGCTACCTGCCTTATCTTGTTTTTGTAATCCTGCTGCGTTACCCGTCGTACAACCCGGTTAACTGGCTCGTTTATTATCTTACCTGATAAATTTTCATGTATGCGTGGACTTTTCCTGCTGATGCTCCTGGCCAGTATTCTTTTTGTATCGGCCCAGCATACAGATACAAAAGAAATGGGGTTGGAAGGAAAGGTAAAAAAGATCATTACCTATGTGTATGACAGTGCTGTGCTGGAGAACGACCTGTACATTCCTGTTGAAACCAGTTTTGTTTCACGGATCAATTATTATTTCGATCCCAACGGGCGCCTCGATTCCACACATTACCTGGTTCGAGTGGAAGAAGGCAGGGATATGATGATGCGGATCGTTTATGAATTTGAGAATGGTAAGAAATCGGGATACAAGGAATATGAACAGGGTAAGCTGAAAGAAGAGGGGTCGGTGATGTGGCTTGATCCTCATAATTATCTCACCCGTGTAAAATATCCCGACCGCGAAGGAGGAGCTGAACTGGTGAATGGTCTCGACCCTCAGTTCCGTGACCTGAGAGGAGAGATCAGGTTTTTTGAAGAAGACGGCAGTATCAGCTATTGTTCTTCCTATGAGAATAAACTTGAAGGGAAAAAACTGCTGCAGACTCTTACGGTGGACTGCCAGGCACAAACGGAATCGTTAAGAACATTCATTTACCAGGAAACAGATTCAATAAAAAACCCGCTTATTGTTATCGGCATCAATAGCAGGGAACAGAAACCTGAACGCATCTGGATCCGGAAGATCGAATATTATTAAACATAAGGCAGTACCGCTGCCCCACGTGTAATCACTCATAAAAATCAGTACTACTACGGTTTTCCGGGATAAAAACCTGTTTCATCTTTGTGAAATGGAACGCGGACAGGAACCCACCATACTCCCGGAATATGCAAGGATCAACGTAAGCAATCCCAAACAGGTTAGTTTCTGGGCGGGTCACCTTGGCATTACAGAAGAACAACTCCGTCATGTGATTTTTATATGCGGGCCCATTGTAAAGGAGATCAAGGCATATCTCTCGACCTGCAAATGATCCGTACCCTTTTTAGTCCATGGACCATGGTCCATAGTCCATGGCCGGTAGAGCACCTGCCATAGTTTTCTCGCTTTAAATCCGTAAATTACAGGTAACAACAAATTGCCTGCGTATGAAAAAAGTCATGGACATTCTCAAAAGAAAGGGAAGTGCGGTTACTGCCGTGCGCCCAGGTACCCCTGTTATAGATGCACTCCAGCTCATGGCTGATCAGAATATAGGATCAGTTGTGGTGATGGAAGGCAACCAGTTTGCAGGCATTTTCACCGAAAGGGATTATTCCAGGAAGGTGGTGCTCAAAGGCAAATCTTCTGAAACCACCAGCGTGGGAGAGATCATGTCCACCGAATTCCCTAAGATCACCCCAAAGGATACCATTGAATTCTGCATGCAGCAGCTCTCCGAAAGAAATATCCGCTACCTCCCCGTGTTTGACGAACAGGGTATGTGCGGACTGGTTTCCATTAATGATGTAGTGAGAGAAACCATTCTTTCACAGGAAGAAACCATCACTTCACTGAAGGATTACCTGCATATGTAGAAGGAAGCTGCGAGCTGTTAGCTGCGAGCTACGAGAAAGAGCAAGTAAAGTATTGAAATAAATAAAGGCCCCGGAAGGCCTTTTATTTTTGAGTTGCATTTATTCAATTGATCAGCCATCTATTTTCATATTCCATCCATGCAGGTCGGCCCTGGCGCCTGAGCGGATGGATTCCAATGCTGTTTTAAGTTGGTTCATCACTGAATTCTTATGATAGGCAGGCAGTTCATAATCTTTACCATCAATACCTATTACGGAGATAGGTGCGATTACAGCGGCGGTGCCTGCACCAAAAGCTTCCGTAATGCGACCTTCAGAGAAAGCGCTGATGATTTCTTTCACAGATACAGGTCTTTCTTCTGTTTCAATTCCCATGTCTTCAGCGAGCTGTAATAATGAATCACGGGTAACACCATCAAGAATGGAATCAGAGAGAGGAGGAGTCACCAGTTTGCCATCAATCACGAACATCAGGTTCATGGTGCCGCTTTCCTCGATATATTCATGCTCCTGCGCGTCTGTCCAGAGTACCTGGTCATAACCTTCTTCCCTTGCTTTTTTTGTGGGGTAGAAGGCTGCTCCGTAGTTGCCGCAGCATTTGGCGAAACCGGTACCGCCGCGGGCGGCCCTGATATATTTTCTTTCCACCTTAACCCTGATGGGTTTCTGGTAAAGCGTTGGGACAGGCCCTGTAACAATCATGAAAGTATATTCTTCGGAGATCTTAACAC
>CAYWSQ010000047.1:0-18436 GCA_964460925.1 uncultured Flavisolibacter sp.
AGATGCTGATTATGTTTATGTAAAGAACTGGAGCACTTACCGGGATTATGGCAAGATCTATAACAATGACCCTGAATGGATGCTCAACAATGAAAAACTGGCCCTGACCAACCAGGCCAGGGTGATGCATTGCCTTCCCGTGAGAAGGAATGTGGAACTGAGTGATGAAATTCTTGACGGTCCAAACAGCCTTGTAACGCAGCAGGCAGGTAACCGCGTATGGGCCGCGCAGGCTGTATTGAGTGAAATCCTGAAGCATGGATAAGATCATCATTGTAAAAATCGGTGGCAACATCATAGATGAAGAGCACCTGCTCTCGTCCTTCCTTAAAAAATTTGCTGCAGTAAATGAAAAAAAGATCCTGGTGCATGGAGGAGGAAAACTTGCCACGCGGATGGCGGCAAAACTCAGCATCCCGCAGGTGATGGTGGAAGGGCGAAGGATCACCGATGCTGAAACTCTTAAGATCGTGACCATGGTATATGCCGGTTATATCAATAAAAATATTGTAGCGCTATTACAATCTTCCGGTTGTAATGCCCTCGGACTTAGCGGGGCTGATGGCAATTCCATACTCGCACACAAACGTGTTCATGCCACCATGGATTATGGTTTTGCCGGTGATGTAGACCAGGTGAATCATTCACTGCTGTTGGAACTGGCAGAAAAAGGATATTGTCCTGTGCTTGCTCCCATCACCCACGACTGTAAAGGGCAATTGCTCAATACCAATGCTGATACCATTGCACAGGAAACGGCGCAGGCTTTGTCAGGTGCTGCCAGGGTATCACTCATTTATACTTTTGAAAAAGATGGCGTACTGAAAGATGTAAACGATCCTGCATCCGTTATAAGCCGGCTTGATAAAAGCACTTACCAGCAGTATAAAACATCAGGAGTTATTTTTGAAGGCATGGTGCCCAAACTGGATAATGCATTCAGGGCCCTGGATTCGGGTGTGGAAAAAGTGGTGATCGGCAAAGCAGAAGACCTCGAACAATTAATCACCGGTGAAAAAGGAACCACTATCATTGGCAATTGATTCATCATATTATACAGAGGCGGTCAGCCTGCTGAAGAATTTGGTGCGCACACCTTCATTCAGCCGTGAAGAGGCGGGAACAGCCAACCTGGTTGCCAGCTTCCTTGAATCAAAAAATATCAGGACCAACAGGCATCTCAATAATGTGTGGGCAGTGAATGAATTTTTTGATCCTTCACTTCCTACCCTCCTGCTCAATTCCCATCATGATACGGTACAGCCAAATAAGTCATACACGCTTGACCCGTTTGAACCTATTGAAAAAGATGGAAAACTTTATGGCCTGGGCAGCAACGATGCAGGAGGCGCACTGGTATCGCTGCTCTTAACTTTTGTTCATTTCTATTCGCGCCGCGATCTGAGTTACAACCTTGTAATCGCCGCAACAGCAGAGGAAGAGATCACGGGCAAAAATGGTGTGGAAGCCCTGCTGCCCTTATTGCCGCGCATTGATTGCGGAATGGTGGGCGAACCAACACTGTTGAAGCTTGCCATAGCAGAAAGAGGTTTGATGGTGCTGGATGCAAAGGCTAAAGGCATAGCAGGGCATGCGGCACGCAGGGAAGGTGTAAATGCGCTTTATATCGCCTTGGAAGATATCAACTGGCTGAGAGATTACCGGTTTGAAAAACAGTCGGAATGGCTGGGAGCTGTGAGCATGCAGGTTACTTCCATTGAAACGCAGAACAAAACACATAATATCGTTCCTTCGGAATGCAGCTTCATGGTGGATGTGCGGATCAATGAATTGTACAGCCATGAAGAAATTTTGAAGGTGATCCGCGAACATCTCAAAAGCGAGATCACACCACGCAGTTTCCGGCTCAGGTCATCCTCTATTGCAGAAGAGCATCCACTGGTGCAGGCAGCACTGCGCACAGGAGGAAAATGTTACGGTTCACCCACTTCATCCGACAAAGCGCTGATGCCTTTTCCCGCGCTCAAGATCGGTCCCGGTGATTCGGCACGCAGCCATACGGCGGATGAATTTATTTTTACAAAAGAAATAGAAGAAGGCATCAAAACTTATATCAGCATCATTGACACACTGGCCGCCGGCCATTTATAGTACCAATCATCAATTCCATTATGAAACTCTGGCAAAAAGAAAATACTTCGGTCTCCGCTCTCATTGAAAAATTTACAGTGGGCAATGACCGGGATTTTGACCTGCTACTGGCAAAATACGATGTGCAGGGATCCATCGCACATGTGACCATGCTGGGTGAAGTTGGATTGATGACCAGTGAAGAATCTGGAAAAGCCGTTGCTGCGCTGAAACAGATCGCAGAGGAAATAGAGAAGGGAGAATTTTCGATTGACCCTTCCAGTGAAGACATACATTCTCAGGTGGAATTTCTTTTGACCAGCAGGATTGGTGAAGCAGGAAAAAAGATCCATAGCGGGCGAAGCCGGAACGACCAGGTGGCAGTTGACATCAAATTATTCCTGCGCGAGGAGATCCTCCAAATAAAAACGGGTACAGAAAAATTATTTGACCTGCTTATCAGCCAGAGCAACAGGTTCAAAGATCATTTGTTACCAGGCTATACCCACCTGCAGATCGCCATGCCTTCTTCATTCGGATTATGGCTTGGCGCTTATGCCGAAAGCCTGGTTGACGACCTTGAACTGCTGGCAGCAGCCTATCACATCACCAATAAAAATCCACTGGGCAGTGGTGCTGGATATGGTTCCTCCTTTCCTCTCAACCGCCATAGGACAACTGAACTCCTGGGCTTTGCAGATTTGAACTACAATGCTGTTTACGCGCAAATGAGCAGGGGCAAAACGGAAAAAACCGTGGCAATGGCCATCAGTGGTATCGCCGCAAGCATGGGCAGACTGGCGATGGACTGCTGCCTGTACCTGAACCAGGATTTTAATTTTATTTCTTTCCCCCCGGAACTTACGACCGGCAGCAGCATCATGCCTCATAAAAAAAATCCTGACGTGTTTGAACTCATCAGGGCCAGGTGTAACCGCATACTTTCCGTACCTAACGAACTTTCACTCCTGCTGGCTAATCTGCCATCTGGCTATCACCGTGACCTTCAACTCACCAAGGAGATCCTGTTCCCCGCCATTGAATCACTGAAAGCCTGCCTCGAAATGTCGGTGTTGATGATATCCAATATGGAGGTAAGGGAAAACATTCTTTCCGATGAAAAATACAAATACCTCTTCAGTGTGGAAGCTGTGAATGAACTGGTGAACCAGGGCATCTCATTCAGGGAAGCATACAGGCAGGTTGGGAATGATATTGAATCCGGCCGGTTCAATTATGATTTTAGTAAAGGACTGCATCATACCCACGTAGGCAGCATCGGCAATCCCGCCAATGAGCAGGTAAAGAAGATGATGGAAGCCGTAATCGCGAAATTTCAGTAGAAATACCTGGTGAAGCAGTTTTCAATAATTTTATTTTCACAAAAAATACAATTATGAAAAGATTGCTTTTTTTAATGTTGGGGCTCCCCTTCCTTTCACATGCACAGGAATGTGGCAATTTCCTTTTCATGAATGACCATTCGGTGGTTGTGATGACCGTATATGACCAGAAAGGAAAAGAAACAGGAACACAAACCTGGACCATTGCCGAAGTGAAAAAGAATAACGATGCTTTTGAATCGGTAGTGAGTGGTGTGTTCAAAAACAATAAAGGAAAGGAAGTTGCCAGCAGTTCAGGTGTTTACAGGTGTGAGAAAGGCGTGTTGAAAGCAGATGCGCGCATGAACATGCCACCGCAGCAGATGGAAAATTATAAAGAGGCCGATGCCAAATTTGAATCAGCCTATATCGACTATCCTTCTGACATGACCACCGGGCAGTCGCTTGGGGATGTGGATTTCCGGATGGAAATAGACAACAAGGGAGTCACCAATATTATCACTTTTAAAATGACCGACAGGAAAGTGGAATCGAAAGAATCCGTCACAACCCCTGCAGGAACCTGGGATGCTTTTGTTATTTCCTACAATTCTGTTTTCAGAATACAGATCGGGCCCATTGGAATGCCTGTTAATATCATAGGCAAGGAATGGTTTGTACCCGGAATTGGAGTCGTTAAATCGGAGAGTTATACGAAGGGCGGCAAACTGACCGGGTCAACACAGATCACTTCTATCACGAAATAAGTTTCAGCTTGCTGATGCATTTCTGCAGGCTTTCCTTCCATGGTTTCATGGTTAGAGAAAAAGTCTGCATGATCTTTTGCGTATCCATCACAGAATACGCCGGCCTGGCTGCCGGTGTGGGAAAATCACTGGTGCTGATGGGGTTCACCTGGCAGGAAGATCCTGTGAGTTCACGAATAGCCATAGCTAAATCGTGCCAGGTAATAGCGCCGGCATTGCTGTAATGATAGATTCCCGGCACCCATTCACCTGAACTGATGATCTGCATGATGGCCTCTGCAAGGTCAGCCGCATAGGTGGGCGATCCCTGCTGGTCGCTTACCACACCAATGCTTTCTTTTTCTTTCATCAGGCGCATCATGGTCTTAACAAAATTCTTTCCATGGAAAGAGTAAACCCATGAAGTGCGTATGATGATAGTACCCGGGTTATTTTTCATGGCCTTGTATTCACCCAGGAGTTTTGAAGCACCGTAGGCATTTACCGGATCCACATCATCTTCTTCTTTCCAGGGACTTGTTTTCTGTCCGTTGAAAACATAATCAGTAGAAATATGAATGAAACCTGCTTTGTATTTGGCAGCAGCAAAAGCAAGATGTCCCACCGCGTTGCCATTGATCTCGTTAGCTTCCAGTGATTCTGTTTCAGCTTTGTCAACCGCGGTATAAGCCGCGCAATTCACAACGAAGGCCGGCCGGTTCTTTTCAAACCATGCATCAACGGCATTTTTATCAGTAATGGATAATTCTTCACGTGAAAGAAAGATGAAATTGAACTGTGGAAATGAAGGAGCCAGGTCCTTTAATTCGGAACCCAACTGTCCATTGCTGCCTGTTACCAGTATGGTGGGCCTTTCCTTCATCCTTTAAAATGGAAATGATCGAGGTGCTGGTCAAATGGGGGAAGATCTAGATCCTTTTCGGAAACGATAGCTTTTGCAGGATCGATCATCCAGTTGATATTGAGTATGGAGTCATCGAAACGGATGCCGCGTTCACTGGCCTTGCTGTAGAAAGCATCACATTTATACAGTACGATGGCCGTTTCTGACTGCACTGAAAACCCATGTGCAAAACCGGCGGGAATGAGCAATTGTTTTTTATTATCCGCAGATAATTCAATGGCCACATGCTTTCCGAAAGTCGGAGAGCCTTTCCTGATATCCACTGCCACATCAATAATGCTTCCTTCTAGCACACGAACCAGTTTGGTTTGCGCGAAAGGCTCGAGCTGGTAATGCAAACCGCGGATCACCCCATAGGTTGACCGCGACTGGTTGTCCTGGATGAATTTATAATCCAGGCCTGCACCCTTAAAAGTTTGCTCGTTATATGCTTCGTAAAAATAACCACGACTGTCCTCGAACACCCGGGGTTCAAAAACAAGAAGTCCGTTAATCTCAGTTGGGAGGAATGGCATATCAGAAACTCCAGTAAGGACGGTTTTTAATTTTTTCTTTGAAGGTTCCTTTCAGATCCGCGATCAGCGCATGAGGTTTTGTGATTGAGCTGAAATAAGCTTCATCCAGGTTGCCATAAGGTTCATGACAGACTGTGATGATCACCGCGTCATAATCTTTGCCTGCCTCTTTTGCCAGCCCGAATCCATATTCATGCTGCAGTTCATCACTGTCGGCATGGGGATCCACCACGTCCACATTCAGGAAAAATTCCTTTAGTTCCTTCACCACATCAGCAACTTTTGAATTGCGGATATCACTAACGTTCTCTTTGAAAGTGGCACCCATCACCAGCACTTTGGCGCCTTTAACATCGCTCACATTGCTGATAATATGCCGTACTACTTTACGGGCAACGTAAAGCGACATGCCGTCGTTGATCTGGCGGCCGGCAAGGATCACCCTGGAATTGTACCCAAGTTCACTTGCCTTATAAGTAAGGTAATAAGGATCCACACCAATGCAATGACCACCCACCAGGCCCGGGGTGAACTTAAGGAAGTTCCACTTGGTACCTGCGGCTTCCAGCACTTCATAAGTGTTGATGCCCATCTTGTCAAATATGATGGAGAGCTCATTCATCAGTGCGATGTTGAGGTCTCTTTGTGTATTCTCAATGATCTTGGCGGCTTCGGCCACCTTGATGGAAGATGCCCTGTGCACACCTGCTGTCACCACCAGTTCGTACACCCTTGCAATAACATCGAGTGATTCCGCGTCACAACCTGAAGCCACTTTAACTATGGTAGCCAGTGTATGTTTTTTATCACCCGGGTTGATCCTCTCCGGAGAGTAACCCAGTTTAAAATCGGTGATATTTTTAAGTCCTGATAATTTCTCAATGATAGGCAGGCAATCCTCCTCGGTACAACCGGGATAAACGGTTGATTCAAAAACCACGTAGTCACCTTTTTTGATCACCTTGCCGATGGTCTCGGAGGCTTTTTTCACCGGTGTGAGGTCAGGCACATTATGTTCATCAACAGGTGTTGGAACCGCAACTATGTAAAACTTCGCTTCTTTCAATACCTCCAGTGAATTAGTGAAGGTGATGTCGCAGCCTTCGAAAGCTTCTTTTTCAAGTTCATTACTGGGATCGATGCCCTGCTTCATCAGGTCTATGCGGCCGGCATTGATATCAAAACCGATCACGGAAAGTTTCCTTGCGAATTCCAGCGCGATCGGCAATCCAACATAACCCAGTCCGATTACAGCGAGTTTTTCCTTCTTGTCTACAAGTTCCTGGTACATGATAAGGTGTGGTTAAAAATTGGTGCAAATATAAGGGAGAGCCATTGGCCATTGGCCATTAGCCATTTGGCCACGAGACTTTAGCTTTTACTCACAAACTCCTTGGGCTGTCTTGACCATTCTTCAGATGGAAGCGACTGGAAATAAGCATAGGTTTTGGCGAGGCCTTCGCTGCGGTGAATGGTTGGTTCCCATCCCAGCAACTTCCTTGCCTTTGTTATGTCCGGTTTTCTTTGTTTGGGATCATCAACCGGCAGTGGCTTGTAAGTGATCTTTACTTTATTACCGGTGAGTTTCAGCACTTCTTCAGCAAAATCCTTCAGGGAAATTTCATCGGGGTTGCCAATATTTACAGGCAGGGCATAATCGCTTAACAATAACCGGTAGATACCTTCCACCAGGTCATCAACATAACAGAAAGACCGGGTTTGTGAACCATCGCCGAAAACAGTTAGGTCCTCTCCTCTCAATGCCTGGCCGATGAAGGCCGGCAGCGCCCTTCCGTCGTTCAGCCTCATTCTTGGACCATACGTGTTGAAGATCCTGATGATCCGCGTTTCCACATTATGGAAAGTATGGTAGGCCATGGTGATGGACTCGAGATATCTTTTGGCTTCGTCGTAGACGCCGCGCGGACCCACCGGGTTTACATTTCCCCAGTATTCCTCAGTTTGCGGATGTACCAGCGGATCGCCATACACTTCACTGGTAGAGGCTACCAGGATGCGTGCATTCTTTGCTTTGGCAAGCCCGAGACAATTATGCGTACCCATGGCACCAACCTTAAGGGTCTGGATGGGAATTTTCAAATAATCGATGGGGCTCGCCGGTGAAGCGAAATGAAGTATGTAATCGAGTTCACCCGGTATATGAATGAACTTGGTAACATCATGATGGTAAAACTCGAACTGTTCGAGGCTGAACAGGTGTTCAATATTACGCAGGTCACCCGTGATCAGGTTGTCCATTGCAATCACATGATAGCCTTCCTTGATGAAGCGGTCGCAGAGGTGTGAGCCAAGAAACCCGGCTCCACCAGTGATCAGCACTCTTTTTCTCATTAAACAAGTTTTGGTTGATTCACTAAAGGACGTCCAATGCTTTCGTAGTGGAAGCCTTTCTTCTCCATGCTCTGCACTTCAAACACGTTTCTGCCATCAAAGATCACAGGATCTTTCAGCAGGGAGATGATCTTGTCGAAATCAGGTGTCCTGAATTCGTTCCACTCCGTTGCAATCACCAGGGCGTCTGCATTTTCGAGGCAATCGTATTGTGTATCGGAAAAGCTGATCCTGTCGCCCAGGATCTCCTTTACATTGTTCATGCCTTCAGGATCGAAAGCAGCCACGGTGGCTCCTTCTTTCAACAGGGCTTCAATGATTTCCAGGGCCGGGGCTTCGCGGATGTCATCCGTATTAGGCTTGAAGGCCAGTCCCCAGATGGCAAAACGTTTGCCGCTGATATCACCATAATATCTTTTGATCTTGGTAACCAGGTGTGATTTCTGTTTTTCATTCACATCTGTAACCGCGTTCAATATTTTGAATTCATAATTGATCTCCTTGGCAGAATGCACCAGCGCCTTCACATCTTTTGGAAAACAGCTTCCACCATAACCAATACCAGGGAAGAGGAAACGTTTGCCGATACGGTCGTCGCTGCCGATACCCTTACGCACCATGTCCACATCAGCGCCGAGCCTTTCGCACATTTGCGCGATCTCGTTCATGAAAGAGATTTTGGTAGCCAGGAAAGCATTGGCCGCGTACTTGGTAAGCTCGGCGGAACGCTCGTCCATGAAGATGATGGGATTACCCTGGCGCACGTAAGGACCATATAATTCCGTGAGTAACTTCTGTGCTCTTTCCGAAGTGGTACCGATCACGATGCGGTCGGGTTTCATGAAGTCTTCAACCGCCACGCCTTCACGGAGGAATTCAGGATTGGATACCACATCAAATTCTCCCTTGTAATTTTTTGCGATGGCAGCATGCACTTTTTCAGCAGTTCCAACCGGAACCGTGCTTTTATCAATGATCACTTTATATTCGGTGAGCAGTTTGCCGATATGATCCGCAACACCCAAAACATACTTAAGGTCGGCGGAACCATCTTCACCCGGAGGTGTGGGGAGGGCAAGAAACACGATCTCCGCTTCTTCCAGTCCCTCTTTCAGGTCAGTGGTGAAGCTCAGGCGTTCTTCCTTGAGATTGCGTTCAAATAATTTTTCAAGACCAGGTTCATAGATCGTGATCTGGCCATTTCTTAATTTATTTACTTTTCTCTCGTCAATGTCAACGCAGCAAACATGATTCCCTGTTTCCGCGAGGCAAGTACCGGTTACCAAGCCTACATATCCTGTACCTACTACTGTGATCTTCATACTGTACGATTTTTATTGATTGGCGAATGCTAAAACTGATGTTGTAATGAATGAGAGTTGCTCTTCATTCATTTCGGTGTGCATAGGCAGGGAAATTACACGTCCTGTTAACCAGTCGGTTACAGGCAGGTCCGTTTCAGAAGCATTAAACTGTGCAAACATTTTCTGGCGGTGTGCCGGCACAGGGTAATAGATCATGGACGGGATATTACGGGCTGCAAGATAATCATGCAAATTGTTTCTATCAATACCCTCCAGTATTAATGTGTACTGGTGGAAAACATGTTTGTTATTGGCTGCCCTGTAAGGAGTTGTGATGCCAGGATGGGCGGCAAAAGCCTTGTCATAATAATCCGCCACCTTCCTGCGGGCATCAATATAGCTGTCAAGATACCTGAGCTTTACTTCCAGGATCGCGGCCTGGATGGTGTCCAGGCGGCTGTTACATCCCACCACATCATGGTAATAGCGTTTGCTCTGGCCATGGTTAGCGATCATTCTGAGTTTGGCAGCCAGTTCATCATCATTGGTCATGATAGCACCGCCATCGCCATAACCTCCGAGGTTCTTGGAAGGAAAAAACGAAGTGGTGGCAATGGTTCCGATGGAGCCTGTTTTACGGGTAACCCCATCGCTGAAATAAAATTCACTGCCGATAGCCTGGGCATTATCCTCAATGACCGGGATATTATGTTTGCGGGCAATGTTCATGATCTGCTCCATATCCGCCGACTGACCGTAAAGATGAACAGGAACGATTGCCTTTGTTTTAGGAGTAATCGCTTTTTCCAAAGCAGCCGGGTCCATGCAAAAGGTCTTTGGATCCACCTCAACAAACACCGGTGTCAGTTTCAGCAAGGCCACGACTTCCGTAGTGGCGATATAGGTGAAGGAAGGGGTGATCACTTCATCACCGGGCTGGAGGTCCAGCGCCATCATGGCGATCTGGAGGGCATCCGTACCATTGGCGCAGGGGATTACATGTTTTACCCCGTGATAGGCGGCCAGCGCATCGGAAAAACGCTGTACCTGGGGTCCGTTGATGAAGGCCGCACTTTCTATAACACCCAGCACTGCTTCATCGATCTCTGATTTGATCTTCTGGTACTGCAGTTTCAGGTCAACCATTTGAATGGGATGCATCAAATATATTTTTAATTAAGCGCGCAAAAATAAGGAAATAGCAGCAGGTAGGCAGATTCACCTTTACTTTGCCTGCTATCATGCGCATTATTGCCTGGCTATATACTTTTTTTATCAGGATCTATGTACTGGGGATCAGGATCGCCGCGACCCGGAATGTAAAGGCTAAACAATGGCTGGATGGAAGAAAGTTCATGTGGGATGAGCTGGCCAAGAACATCGGTTCTGCCGACCGCACCATCTGGTTTCATTGCGCTTCCGCAGGTGAATTGGAACAAGGTAAGCCGCTCATCGAGGTTTTGAAAGAAGACTTTCCTGAACATAAGATCGTGATCAGTTTTTTTTCTCCCTCAGGCTACCAGGCAGGTTTGAAATACAAAGCCGCTGATGTGATCACCTGGCTGCCTGCTGACACCGCCACTAATGCCAAACGATTTATTGAAGCCGTTCACCCTGAACTGGCCATATTTATCAAATACGAATTCTGGTACCATCATTTATCCGCTGCTGCGTTCAGGCATATACCGATATTGATGGCATCCGCCATCTTCCGCCAGGAGCAGGTGTTCTTCAAATGGTATGGAAAATTTTTCAGGCAGATCCTGTTTTTATTCCGGCAGTTATTTGTCCAGGATGAGGCCTCACAGCAATTGCTGGCCTCACATGCCATCCCGCATGTTACGGTAAGCGGCGATACAAGATTTGACCGGGTGAAAAAGATCGCGGCCGCGCACCAGCCGGTTGATGAACTGCAATCATTCTTTACCGGGGGCAGAATGATCGTTGCAGGAAGCACCTGGCCGGAAGATGAGGACCTGCTCTCTTCTACACTTAAACATCATGATGCAAGGCTTCTGGTCATTCCTCATGAGATCAGCCCTTCTCACCTGCAGCAGATCCTCAAAAAATTTCCCGGCGCGGAGCTTCTTTCTGCATGGAAAACCGGGGACAGGTCGCGGGTGCTGGTGGTTGATGGTTACGGGCTGTTGTCAAGATTATATTTCTACGCGGATATATGTTATATAGGAGGCGGTTTCAATAAAAGCGGTATCCATAATACACTTGAAGCGGCAGTCTATGGAAAGCCGGTGATCTTTGGACCGCATTACCAGAAGTTCAGGGAAGCAAGGGATATGGTGGCAGAAGGCGCAGCCTTCCCGGTGACTGATGCAAGTCAACTGGGTGAAATTCTTAAAGACTTGCTGAATGATCCAGGTTCAAAAGAAAAAGCAGGCAGGGCAGCCGCCGCTTACGTTGAAAGAAATACAGGGGCAACAAAAATTATCCTGGATTATATTCAGGCGAACCGTCTTCTTACCAGGTGATAAAAATGCTGAACGGTATCCTTGCTATCGTTCCATCCCAGCTTGAATTTGAGTTCACGGTTAATCCAGTATTCCGCTTCGGATAGAATATGGAAACTGTTGATGGTCTTGATGCTTCTTTCATACATGGCATCATCGCCGCGGAACAGTTCACTCACAAATGTGAAACGGTCATTGATACCGATCCCTTTCCTGAGGTCTTTGATGGGGGTATCCTTCAGTGAGTGCACCACTTCTTTCTTGTCTTCCTTGAGCCTGTCATTCATCGACTCCTTTTTTTCAGAGATGAGTTCATGCAATTCTTTCGGAGGCTGATGCTGTACAAGCGTAGGTGTTTCAACGGTAGTATTGAAAGCAGGATTTAAAACCTGCTGAGGTTTGGGTGCATACCTGGATACCTGATCTTCCGATATTTCGGGAACAGCAGGTTTTCTTAACAGATATTCCTGGGGAGGCGCTGGAGTTGCAGGCACTTCATCCAACTTGCGGGTAACAGCAACCCTTTCGACTTCTACAGGTTTTTCCACCTGCACCGGTTCTGCTTTCATTTTTGGAGGAGCTTCAGTTTCCTTCACCATTTCCGGAGCTTCCGATAAAGAAGTCCTGATCACTTCTTCGGAAAAATTCATATTAACGGGAAGTGTTACAGCCACTTTCGCTGTACCAAGGCTGCCGTTCTTCTGCTGGAGTTTCATCAACTCAGTTTGAAGTAACTGCACGGTGAAAAGCATTTGTGCAGGGTTGGCATTCTGTTGTTTCTGAAGATACAACTTGTCAATAAGCGCCTGGATTCTTTCCATGGTAATTGGTACTTTCGCTGTTTAACGAATAGGATAATTGATAGAACGAAAAGATATGCCTAAAATTACTAAGAGATTGCCAATACATTTCAAACAAGCCATATTTTTCCCAAATGTTTATTGAACCGAATATCTGGGGCGAGCGCCGCGGATGGATAGAAGTGATCTGTGGTTCCATGTTCTCAGGCAAAACAGAAGAACTGATCCGCAGGCTGAAAAGAGCCAAGATTGCCAACCTGAAAGTGGAGATCTTTAAACCAGCCATTGATGTACGCTACGACGAGGTCAAGATCGTTTCTCATGATGAGAATTACATACAGTCCACTCCCATTGATAATTCACAGACCATACTACTGATGGCGCAGGACGTGGACGTGGTGGGTCTTGATGAAGCCCAGTTTTTTGATGATGAAATTGCCAATGTATGTGATGAGCTTGCATTGAGAGGTGTGAGAGTGATTGTGGCGGGACTTGACATGGATTTTACATCCAAACCATTTGGACAGATGCCTTTCCTGATGGCGAAGGCGGATTTCGTAACCAAACTTCATGCGATCTGCATGAAATGCGGTGGCATTGCCAATTATTCCTACCGCATCATACCCAATGAAGAGCAAATCATGCTGGGTGCAAAGAATGCTTATGAGCCCCGGTGCAGGAATTGTTTTGTGAAAGACGGAAGCATCTGATCAAAGCTCTTTTCCTTTGATGATACCCTCACTCCGTACCATGGGTGGTACACCGAACATGGTGCGGATCCTGGCTTCCAGCACCAGGCCGGTACGACTGTCAACCAGGTAGGTACTCAGCACTTCTCCCTTCCTGTTGTTATTGGTGAGTAAGGATTTTGCATCCAGCGTTACCTTGTTACCTTCAATGGCCTGCACCGTAAAAACGGTATTGGTGGATATAGGGAGCAGGCCATTCAACTGGATCTCCCTTTCCCAGGTATCACCCAGCTTCACTTCCTTGTTGGGAAAAATCTCAAACCCCTGAGAAAAGGCACCCGCTATCATCTTCTTTCCCATATCTGACTGCATTATCTGCAGTCCCATGGTCCTGGCCATGGGTGAAATACTCATTGTATCCAAGATGGGTTTTATGATCTCGGTCAAGCCCTCCACTTCAGTAATTTTTCCCTTAGCATTGACCCTGATCACAATACTTTTATCCTTCATGGCTTTGAAGGCAGTATTAAAAAGATCCTGCGCCATGGAAGTAAAATCCTTCCGCTCCATTTTAATGGAATCATTTACCTGCGAACCTGCTTCCATGGAGATGAGGAAGTCTTTATAACTGACCCGAATGGTTTTGATGCCTGAAGTTTCATCCAGCACTTCCATGGAATAACTGCTGGACACATCTGATACCAGGCTGTCTCCTTCCACCTGCTTCATTTTGAAGTTGGTCTGGTATTCATAGATCTTGCCTTTCTGCAGGTTGAAACGCAAGCCACCGGCCTCCTTGTTATTACATGAAGTGAAGAGAAGCATCAACATCAATAAATGGAGCAGGTGGCGAGGCATGCTGCAAATTAAGCAGGCTTTTGAAGGGAAGCATGTTATTTTCGCAAAAATTTTAACCATCTATTCATTCAAACAGATATGGGCCCTTTTTAAAAAGGATGTATTGCTGGAGATCCGCCAGCAATACGCTTTCTACGGGGTTTTGCTCTACGTGGGCGCCACCATTTTTGTATTGTACATGGCCATCAAAAACCCTGACACTGAAACCTGGAATGGCCTGTTCTGGATCGTACAGCTTTTCATCAGCATCAACGCCGTGGCCAAAAGTTTCCTGCAGGAAAGCCGCAACCGCATGCTTTATTATCACACCATCACGGGGCCTTTGAATTTTATACTGGCCAAACTGCTGTTCAATACCGTGCTGATGGTGGTAATGAGCGCCCTTAGTTTCCTGCTGTTTGCCATGTTCATGAATTATCCCGTTGAAAAATCACTCACCTTCACCGGCCTGGTTTTCCTGGGAGGCTGGAGCCTGAGCCTGGTGTTCACTTTCCTGGCAGCCATTGCAGCCAAGGCACAGCAGAACGCAGCCATCATGGCCATTCTTGGATTTCCCATTATCATCCCCCAGCTCATTGTGCTGATGAATATTTCAGGGACGGTCTTCGATCCCAAAGCCATCATTCCCGTAGCTAATATTATGATCCTGGTGATTTCCGACATTCTCGTGATCCTTCTATCCGCCATACTCTTTCCTTTTTTATGGAAGGACTGAGTTAGCCTTTCTCTCGAATATCCTATTAGAGAAATAAACAATGAACGCAGCCTGGCTGACCGGGGCCAGCCGGCATCCATGAAGTTTTATTTCTTCACCTGTCTTTCCCCTAATTTTGCGGCAAATTAAAAGGCCCAATTACCCCGGTCATGAAGAAATGGTGGTGGAAAATAGCAAGCATCGTACTGCTGGTATACACGTTTACTGCTGGTTTTGGCCTGTTCTGGAAAGATGATGTTCCCCGCCTGCCCCAGTTGCAGGAAACCGTCCGCAATCTTTATTTCCACGTATGCATGTGGTTTGCCATGATGATCCTTTTTATTGTATCGGTGGTGAACGCGGTTAAATTCCTGCGTTCAAACAATCTCCGTTACGACATGATCTCAAGGCAGTATGCCGTAGTGGGTATCTGGTTTGGACTGATGGGCTATGCCACAGGCGCTATCTGGATGTCGTACACCTGGGCCGACCCCAATGAACCCGCCGCAGGTTCTTTCAGCGAGATTGCAAGAGAACCGAAGCTGATCGGGACGGCGATCGCCCTGCTCATTTATTTTGCTTACCTCGTATTAAGGGATTCCATCCAGGACCTCGATAAAAAAGCAAGGATCAGTTCCGTGTACAATATTTTCGCTTTCGCGTTCCTGTTTCCTTCCATCTGGATCATCCCGCGTTTACTTCCCAGCCTGCACCCGGGCGGAGAAGGCAGCGGTAACCCGGCGCTGAACTTCAGGGATTCAACACCTA
This sequence comes from uncultured Flavisolibacter sp., assembly GCA_964460925.1. Lineage (GTDB taxonomy): Bacteria > Bacteroidota > Bacteroidia > Chitinophagales > Chitinophagaceae > Flavisolibacter. The sequence goes on from CAYWSQ010000047.1 coordinate 15,530, forward strand.
TGATGAAAATAGTGTTCTATCCTGCGATCATTGGCTGGACACTGCTGGGTGTGTGGATCACCACCCTGAAAGTGCGCATGGCTGCTATAAAAGAAAAAACATTCCAATCATAATGAAAAGATATCTCTTCCTTCTTGGGCTTCTCCTGTTTCAACTGGTATCCTTTGCACAGGAACGTCCCCAGGTGGAAATGGCCGACCTGATGCGTGACAACGGGAAGATCTATGTGGTGGTAGCGGTGATCCTCACCATTTTTGCCATGATCGTGATCTATCTTGTGCGCATTGACCGCAAGCTCAGTAAAATTGAAAAAAATATTCATTCCTAAATCTTAAATAGTATCTCATGTCAACGATTGCAGATTATAGTTTCTTCGGCGCTGTTGAGAAAAGTTTCGACAAAGCCGCCAAATTCACCAGTTGGGATCCAGGCATCCTGGAACAGATCAAAGCAGCCAATGCGGTTTACAGGATGAAGTTCCCTGTGCGCATGGATGACGGCCGCATCGAAGTGATTGAAGCATACCGGGTACAACATTCACATCATAAAACTCCCTGCAAAGGTGGTATCCGCTTCGCTGCTGAAGTGAACCAGGATGAGGTGATGGCTTTGGCCGCGCTGATGACCTATAAATGCGCAATCGTGAACGTGCCTTTCGGTGGTGGTAAGGGTGGTATCAAAATCAACCCCCGCAAATATTCTGTTTACGAACTGGAAAAAATCACCAGACGCTATACAGCAGAACTCGTGAAGAAAAACTTCATCGGCCCAGGCACTGATGTTCCTGCACCTGATTATGGAACCGGCGAAAGGGAAATGGCATGGATCGTGGATACTTACGCGAGTCTTCGTCCCGGTGAGATCGATGCAGCAGGTTGTGTTACAGGTAAACCCGTAACACAGGGTGGTGTACGTGGCAGAAGAGAAGCAACGGGTCTTGGCATATTCTACGGCATCCGTGAAGTATGTTCCATGCCTGATGTAATGGAGAAGCTGGGCCTCAGCACCGGCATCGAAGGAAAGAAAGTGATTGTGCAGGGATTGGGTAATGTAGGGTATCATGCTGCTAAATTCTTCCAGAACGCAGGCGCCAAAATCATTGCACTGGCAGAATACGAAGGCGCCATCCGTAATGATAACGGCCTTGATGTGGATGCGGTTTTTGAACACCGTAAAACCACTGGTTCCATCCTCAATTTCACAGGCGCTACCAATTTTGCAAAAAATACCGATGCCCTGGAATACGATTGCGACATCCTGGTGCCTGCCGCACTTGAGAATGTAATCAATGGCGATAATGCACCTAATGTAAAAGCAAAGATCATTGGTGAAGGTGCCAACGGGCCCCTGACTCCCGAAGCAGATGAACTGTTTGCATCCAAGGGAACACTGGTGGTACCCGACATGTATCTCAATGCAGGTGGTGTGACCGTTTCCTATTTTGAATGGCTCAAGAACCTCAGCCATGTGAGATACGGCCGTATGGAAAAAAGATTCACTGAGAATATGAACCATCATATCCTGGGTCAGATCGAAGGCCTTACGGGCAAAAAAGTAAATGACCGTGAAAGGGAATTCATCATGCATGGCGCCGATGAGGTTGACCTGGTGCATAGCGGGCTGGAAGAAACCATGATCACTGCAACAAGAGAGATCATGGAAGCCTGGAAGAAAAATCCACAGATCCCCGATATGCGTACGGCTGCCTATGTTGTTGCCATCAACAAAGTAGGAACCAGCTATGCTGAACTGGGTATTTTCCCATAAGCTTTAAAGATTTCATCAATTTACAACCCGGCATTAGCCGGGTTTTTTTTGGCCATTGGCTATTGGCCAATGGCATTTTCATCCACCTCTTTCATCAATTCATTCATCAACAGTTTTACTACAGGCAGCACTACCAATAGTTTTATCAAAAAACCTTCGACCATGCAAAAAATAACCGTAGCCCTGCTCGCATGTATTCTCAGTTTTTTGACCGCCTGTAAAAAAGAAGATAAGCCTTCAACCGTTACAAACCCGGCAGGTGTATCCACTCCTGTGGGCACCCCGGATGCCACACCCATCATTCACGAAACGATTGATGAAACAGGTGGCACTGTTTCCAGCCAGGATGGAAGCATCAGCATCATCATTCCTGCCGGTGCACTGGAAGGTGAACAGCAGATCAGCATCCAGTCCATCAGCAATCATAACCCGCTTGGCATCAAAAAGGCTTTCCGTCTTTCACCACATGGTGTTCAATTCAAAAAACCTGTATTCATTGAATTCAGTTATTCAGAAGATGACGTGAAGAATACCATTCCTGAAGCACTGGGTATTGCTTACCAGGATGCCCAGGGCATATGGCAGGCACAGGGAGGTGTGGTGGTTAACCAGCAAAACAAAACCGTGAGGGTCAGCACCAGCCATTTCAGCGACTGGACCTTATTTGAAAGTTTTTACCTGTCCAGTTCGGGTACAGTAGTTAATACCAATGGAAGCGTGCAACTCGAAGTGTTCACTACTGAAGATATTCTAACACCGTTGCAACCGGGCAAGCAGGTTGCTATGGGCAAAAAAGTTTCCATGGCAGCATCTGCCATCAAAGAATGGAAACTGAATGGTGCAGGCAACCTGCAGCGCAATGGCGCCAGAGCAACTTATAAAGCTCCTGCAACAGTACCCGGTACACCAAATCCTGTTGCGGTGAGTGTGAGCCTCGATCTCAAACAACGCGGCACCTTCCTTCTTTTCAGGCATATAGAAGTACAGAATGATGATGGAGAGATCGAGATCAGGGTAGCTGGTAATGGATGGGTGAAAAAAACAGCATCCATCGCGGTACGCAGGCCGGATGGTCATATCGCCATCGCTGACAGCGATGGTGATACCCAGGGGAGTTACATTCTTATCCAGTTCCTTGGT
>CAYWSQ010000048.1:0-18427 GCA_964460925.1 uncultured Flavisolibacter sp.
TTCGAAAAGTTCCAGGGTGGCCCTGATATCATAAATATCTCCTCTTTCCAATGAATCTTTTGACAGATCATACACATCGGTGGTCAGCGTACCTACATACCAGTAATAAATGGTAGCGATGTGCTGGGCAAGTTCGCCCATGGTCCAGGAAATGGGCGAGGGTTTGTAAAGAAGATCTTTTTGTGGAACGGCTTCCAGCATTTTGCGGGTGCTTTTCACTTCGTATTCGAATTCATCAATGAGGGTTTTCAGCAACATGTTGTAAAATTAAGGTGATAAACAGGAGTTCAATGCTCATAAAAGACTTCCCAATTTCGCCAGCACCTGCCAGGTATAGTCCACCTGCGCGTCCACACGTTCCTTATCAGTAGTGATCTTTTCGCACAACACGATCTGGTTATTATGTGAAATAGCAAACCAGGCAAAAAGATCATTCAGCCCTTTTTCCGGCATTTTGGTAGCATAACCAGTGATGGCGACACTGTAATGGCTGGTGAACATTTCTGCTACCCGCAATGCCATTTGCCGGGCTACTTTTTCTGCCACACAATTGGTTTCCTCCGCATGGATGGGGTCAACATCGAGATGCCTTGATTTTTGACCAAGATTGTAAGCGGTAAGGCCGCCCTGGAAATACCGGGAAGCTTCCACAGCAGAAGAAAGGGCTGCCTGCAGGTGACCTGCTGTTACGCTTTCTGCCACGGCAATGGTCTGATTCCTTTCTGTTAGCTTATCCTTTATTTTATTGATCAGCTTTTCATCATAAAGCATAGAGCAAATTTTGCTGGATTACTGCGAATTTATTGCCAGACTCATACATGCTGAATCTTCAGCTATCATTTGTTTTATAGATCAATAAGACCACGCCGGGAGGATATTGTTTGGTGTACTGCAGTTTCAGTTCTTTGACGGCAAGGTTATCTGCAAACAGGGGTGTGCCGGATCCCAGTATCACCGGGCAAACTCTCAAATGAATCTCATCTACCAGGTTCTCCTCCAAAAGATTCCGGGCAAGAGACAGGCTGCCCCATAATACCATGTCTTTGCCCTCCTGCTGTTTTAATTTCCTCACGGCTTCCGCGGCATTCCCCGGGACCAGTTGCGGCGGATCATATTCACCCCAGTGAACTGTTTTCAGTGATTTTGAAAAAACGATTTTAGGCGTAAGGTTAACACCATCAGCAACGATCTCCTCGCGGGTGGTGACGCGGGGCCAGAAATCAACAAACATTTTATAAGTATTGGCACCCAGCAGCACGGTATCAATGGTGTGAATGAATTCCAGCAGGTCTTTGTCAATCTCCCTGCCCGCCTCTCCTGTAAGGTGTTCGAAAAAAGATGTGGATCCCTGTTGATCGGCGGCATAACCATCGAGCGAAATAAATTCCTGTAGAATGAGTTTGCGCATGTCGGGATTGTTGGGTGAAACTAAAAATACGAAGAGGAGAGGGATGTATTTAGTCGAATCACTGAGTATTTGTGGAATCTCCTGCTCATAAATCCTTTTAATCTGTACCCGTTTCACTGATTTAAAAGGGTATGATATTCGATATTCATCAGCTATGACGATTTCCTTTCACGGCGCCGCCCGTACCGTTACCGGCTCTAAGCACATGATAACACTCGACAATGGCAAAAAGATCCTGCTTGATTGCGGCATGTTCCAGGGACTGGGGGAAGAAACAATAAGCCTGAACCAGCAATTCGGATTTGAACCGGCAGAGATTTCCATGCTTTTGCTATCGCATGCCCATATTGATCATTCAGGCCTGATCCCCAAACTGGTGAAGGAGGGATTTACAGGCAGGATCATTTGCACGGAAGCTACCAAAGAACTGGCGGAGATCCTGCTGTATGATAGTTCCGAGATCCAGTCGTACGACAATGGTTCGGGTGCAAAGAATGTAGTTTCACCCCTCTACACGAGCGAAGATGTGCAAGCCTGCCTGCAACAGTTTGAAACCATTGAACATGACCGTTGGATCCGGGTGGATGAACAGCTCGAAATTATGTACACGCATACCGGTCACCTCGTAGGATGCGCGGCCATCAGCATGCGCATCAGGGAGGGAAGGAAAAAAACGAGCATTCTTTACAGTGGTGATATCGGCCGTTACCGTTCCATCTTATTACAGGCACCGGTTGAGCCACCGCAGGCCGATTATATTATCCTTGAAAGCACGTATGGCGACAAGCGACATGATATCAGTTTCAGCCTCGTGAAATCACTGAACTACTGGATCAATAAAATTTGTGTTGAACAAAAAGGGCAACTGATCATACCTGCCTTCAGTGTGGGGCGCACGCAGGAACTGCTGTACGGGCTTAACCAGTTGAGCCTGGAAAAAAGGTTGCCGGAGATACTTTTTTTTGTTGACAGTCCCCTGAGTATGAAGGCCACGGAAACAATTAAAAAATACAAAGGTGAATACAATGAAAGGTTGCAGCAGGTGCTGGCCATAGATGATGACCCATTTGATTTCCCTGGACTCAAATATGTGGAAACAGTGGAAGAAAGCCGGCAGCTTGTTCAATATAAGGAACCCTGCGTGATCATTTCCGCAAGTGGTACAGCAGATGCGGGAAGGGTAAAACATCATATCAATAGTTGCATTTCACAAAAACATTGCGCTGTGTTGCTGGCCGGTTATTGCGGAAGCCGGTCTCTTGGCGGACAACTCATGTCAGGCGCACGACAGGTGGAGATCTTCAATGAAATGGCAAAGGTGAACGCGGAGATCGGGCAGTTGCAGGGAATGAGTGCGCATGGAGATACGGATGACCTGGTGCAGTTTCTCAGCAACCAGGATCCTGCAAAAGTGAAAGGGATATTTTTAGTGCATGGAGAGCATGAAGTGCAGAAATCATTTGCTGACCGACTCACTACAAAAGGATTCAAACGTGTGGAGTGTCCTAACCAGCACCAATCATATCCATTGCCATTGCCAAGAATCAGGAAACGAATTCCTTTAAAAAAGGAACCGGAGACTATTAGCTTATAGCCATTAGCTTTTAGCGCAAGCCAAAAGCCAATGGCTAAAGAGCTATATACCTTTGACACTGTTATTTCGAAACTGTCACTCTCAGGTAAGTTGCAGGGATGGAGAAACTGTTAGCGTCATTGCTTCTGTTTTCACGTTGAAACAGTTCTTCTAGTTGATGATGCAGTTCTTCCTCTTTCCCATTGTTGGCAGCTGCTTCGTAAGCATTCATGGTGGGTCCATAAAAATGCCTGAACCGGTTTAGGAATTCACTGGCAGGGAACGGAGCCTGGAATGTAAACGTGTCCCTGGTAAAAGAAATATTTTCGGGCGCAATGCCAGCGGCACCGAAACGTTCGATCACATTTGATTCCACACCCCAGAGCATGGGACTTACAAAACCTTCGGGTGGAGGAGGGGTGTAGGCGGAACAGGTTTTCAGGATCTGGGCAACAAGAGTAGGATCACCCGGGATCCAGTTACCCATTACAATGCGGCCATTGCGTTTGGTGACACGCACCATTTCGCTGGCCACATCAAAAGGCCGCGGAGCGAACATGGCTCCGAAGATGCTCACAACAAGATCAAAACTTTCATTTTCCAGTTCATCAAGTTTGGTGGCATCTCCCTCCTGGAAACGGATATTGGTGAGTGCTTCAGCCTGCGCGCGGCGGTTGCCTGCTGCAACCAGGTTGCGGGCAATATCAACGCCCAGAACTTCTGCACCCAGTCTCGCGGAAGGAAGTGCTGTGGTTCCGTCGCCACAGCCGAGATCAAGAACTTTAAGATCACGGGTGACACCAATCCTGCTGACCAGTTCTGTGCCGCTTTCACGCATGGTTTCAGCTAGCTTTGTAAAATCTCCTTTTTCCCAAAGGGCTTTGTTGGGATTGACGGGGGTTTGAATGGTAGGGTTCATGTTGGTTTGGTTTGATGTATAAAAAAAATTGCATACGAATCTAGGAGGAATACAGGAGGGGGAGAGATTTTTTTTTAGCGCAGAGAAGGGAGAAAGGGGAAAGGAGAGGGTAAGGGATTGAAATGCAGGAGATAATTGAGCAAGTTGAAAAATGTTAATTTTTTCTGGAACGTAAAACTGGATTGTCCTGGCAGATATTTCTCTCTACCTCAAATGTCTTCTTTGTAAAAAACAAAAACTCTTTTCTCCCTTCTCCTTTCTCTGCGTCTCTTCAATCAGTACAGTGGAGGTTCGGAAGATGCAATGAAGATTCTTTTGGAAGGAAGTTTTTTGTTGGACTCAGTGTTCACGATCACAGCAATGGCCTTGATGAGAACGCGCTGGCCGTTGGTCTTACTATCGGCATTGGTATTGGGTTGCACTTTGGAGAAAGAACTCATTAAAAAGATACAGCAACCTGCGGCTACCAGTTTTTTCATAGAAAGGGATTGACAGTGAAATTAAAAAGGGCAGCAGGTTTTTGCAATAGGAAATCTGCGTGGGAGAAATACGAGAGCGGGAGCGGGAGTGAAGTGCGTGAGACGGGAAAGGTGAGACGTGAGTCGTCTCACCCTCCCTATCATTTCAACAAACCATTAATATAGCCGATCAATTCATTAGTGATCTGTGCCAGTTGCGTTTCATCGTAATAGAGAAACATTCCCTTTTCATCTTTGGAAACATCTACAAGGCTGGTATAACCTTTTTGCTGGCACCATTGCTTGATAAGTTCACCGATTTCCAGGTAAAGAGGGTTCATTAATTCGTTAAACCTTTTACTGTATTGTGCCTGGTACTCCTCAGCTTTATATTTAAAATCATTATTGAGTTTTTCATATTCATTATAGTTTGCCTGGTTCTGGTTGGCAGGATTTTTCAGCTTGCTGGTGAGTTCCGACAAACGTTTCTGCATGGTTTCCATTTCAGTAAACCTTGCCTTGAATTCATTGGCTACCTGGGCTTGGACCGTATTGAGTTTAATGATTCCATTTTTTTCCTTAAAGGCAATGCTGTTGACCAGGGCTATTTTGGTTTGTGAGTTTGCCTGTGTAAAGGCAGGGATACTTAAAATGATAGCTATTAATAATCTGGAAAAAAGAGTTTTCATGTATGTGTTTTTGCAGCCCTAAACTAACAGAATAATTGATGATTTTATTCCTTCAACTTATAATTCCTAATCTCAATAACTTATTTTTAACGGACAAGACACCCTATGAGAATAATAATTTTCGCCTTGTTGTTGGTATTGGCCAGTTGTGGTAAGCCTGATATCAATAATGAGCCGCCTCCATCTACTCCTTCCGACTCGGCAAGCCTGATCCTGGTGAATGCTTCCTCCACTGCAACAGGGAATGCTTTGATTGCTTATAACCAAAATGGCCAGAAAAAATGGGATTTTCATTATACCGAAACCCTTGATATCTGGAGTAAGCCGGCAATGAAGGGTAGCCAGATAGGCCTGGCTTCCATGAACCAGATTCATGTACTGGATATCAATTCTGGGAATGTGATGTGGAGTTTCAACCAGACAGCCCGAGTGATCAATCCGAAATTTTATGGTGATACAATTGTAAAGGCAGCAAGCATACTGGGACCTTCAAGTATGAATAAAATTTTCCTGCTGAATAAACAAACAGGCGCAGTCATCTGGAATCATACGGTAACAGAACAACCTCTTGTTACCCCGGTGATCAGTGCTGGTCTCATTTATTGTCTCACAACCAACACCAATGGGACAGCAGTAAACTTGTATGCATTCAACCTGCACAATAAAACCCTGGCATGGAGCAAAAACCTTGCAACAGGATTTTTAATGGCAGTTCCACCAGAAATGATCATCAGGAATGATACACTGATTGCCGGTTCCCTGGCAAGCACTGTTACCGTAATGAATAAAAATAGTGGCGATGTTTACTGGTCAAAACCTGTAGGGGCTTCAAATGGTTTTATCATGGGAAATGAAATCATTTATCACAATAGTAATACTTATGCTGTCGAGAAAAGGAGTTTGTCTGATGGAAATGTTTCCTTTCAGAGTAATCCCGTTACCTGGACGCTCAATGGCGGCCCTGCTTATATTTTTGAAAACGATTTTTACCACCAGGTGCACGACTCGCTGTTTTGCACCAGTTTGTCTACAGGCCAGGTAAAATGGAGAAAAGCTTCTCCGGGCTACTTCCGGAATTTCATACGGGTAGGTGAAACAGTTTACGCTACACTGATGGACTATAATCTCAATGACCAATCAAAGGTCATGATCATGCGGGCAGGGGATTTTACAAAGAAGGATTCGATTGTTGTGCCCAAGGAAACCCTGTATAATATTTCGGTTGTTTCAACTTCCGGGGCTTATTATTGAGGAATGGTGAATGCTTGTCCGCCGGAGCTTTAGCGAAGGCGGGGGGAATGGTAATTTTGATCATCTTTTTTTATCGTCTAGTGTTAAGTGCAAAAGATAATTAACCGCAAAGGCCGCAGAGGACAATCCTTCGATATAAATTGAAACCTTTCTGCGCAAAGAAAACGCAAAGCATGACCCTTGCTTTGCGAAAATCCTTTGCGATTCTTCGCGCTCCTTTGCGCCCTTCGCGGTTCCATCAATTATTTACCATCAAGGTCCCAGGAATGCGAGGGGGAGGACAATAATTGAAAATCATTTATTCAGTTCAATAAAAAGCCCCTCCATCCGGAAGGGCTTTTGACTTTTTATTTTTGACTTGTTTAGTACCTGTAATGTTCAGGTTTAAACGGACCTTCTTTCTTAATGCCCAGGTATTCAGCCTGCGCATCAGTCAGTTCATCCAGTTCCACACCAATTTTTGCGAGGTGCAGTCTTGCTACTTTCTCATCCAGGTGCTTGGGAAGCACATAAACCTTGTTCTCGTAATTCTTACCATTCGTCCACAGTTCAATCTGCGCGAGGGTCTGGTTAGAGAAAGAGTTAGACATTACAAATGAAGGGTGACCGGTAGCACAACCCAGGTTCACCAGGCGGCCTTCAGCCAGCAGGATGATATCCTTGCCGTCAACATTATAAATATCCACCTGTGGTTTGATCGTGTCTTTGGTATGACCGTAGTTGTCATTCAGCCAGGCTACATCGATCTCGATATCAAAGTGACCGATATTACAAACGATGGCTTTATCCTTCATCAGTTTGAAATGCTGTCCGGTGATCAGGTCACGGCAACCGGAAGCAGTTACGATGATATCAGCCTCTTTCACGGCATCAATCATTTTCTTTACTTCAAATCCGTCCATCGCAGCCTGCAGGGCGCAGATCGGGTCGATCTCGGTAACGATCACACGGCAGCCTGCACCTTTCAGTGAAGCAGCAGAACCTTTACCCACATCACCATAAGAACCTACAACAGCTACTTTACCAGCCATCATTACATCTGTAGCGCGGCGGATGGCATCAACCAGTGATTCCTTACAACCGTATTTGTTATCAAATTTGGATTTGGTAACTGAGTCGTTCACGTTGATAGCGGGAACAGGTAAAGTACCTTTCACCATTCTTTCATACAGCCTGTGAACACCGGTAGTGGTTTCTTCAGAAATACCCTTGATATGCTGAACCAGCTCAGGGTATTTATCAAGCACCATATTGGTGAGGTCACCACCATCATCCAGGATCATATTGAGAGGACGGTCAGCAGCGCCAAAGAACAGGGTCTGCTCGATACACCAGTCAGCTTCTTCGATGGTTTGTCCTTTCCATGCAAAAACACCGATACCTGCGGCAGCGATAGCGGCAGCAGCATGATCCTGCGTGGAGAAGATATTACAGGAGCTCCATTTCACTTCAGCACCGAGAGCAACCAGTGTCTCGATCAGAACTGCAGTCTGGATCGTCATGTGAAGGCAACCTGCGATGCGGGCACCTTTGAGGGGTTGTGAAGGACCATATTCTTCACGGATGGCCATGAGTCCGGGCATTTCTGCTTCTGCCAGGCGGATTTCCTTACGGCCCCATTCTGCGAGGCTCATGTCCTTCACTTTATGAGGTAAAGCGAAGTTGATGTTTGTGTTTGCGATTGTGCTCATTATTTGAGGTTTAAATTTTTTAAAAGTATTTAGTAGGAAAGGCAACCGCTAAGAACGCAAAGGGCGCTAAGGAAGCGCAAAGGCTTTGCGTACTTTGCTCTCCTCCGCGTTCTTTGCGGTTAAATTATCTGCTCTGAAAGAACTCGACAAAGCTAATATTTTAGCCGTATTTCCTATACTTATCATATAAATCAGGAAATAATTCATCATTTCGCCTATTTTGTGGGAAATAATAAGGATTTAATATGGCTGCAACGCTCAAAACAGGCGAAAAGCCTGTACTGGACAGGAAAGACCTCGAGATCCTTAAAATGCTCCAGCAGAATGCCCGCGTTACCATCAAGGAAATTGCTGAGAAAGTTCACCTCAGCACAACGCCTGTTCACGAGCGCATCAGGTGGATGGAGGAGCAGGGTGTGATCAAACAATATACTGCTATCGTGAATGGTGCCATGGTCAACCGGAGCTTGATGGTGATCTGTTATGTTTCACTTAAACAGCACAGCAAAAATGCAGGTGCCAAATTTATCCAGCGCATCCTGGAAATGAACGAGGTGCTGGAATGTCTCACTATTTCAGGTGAATTTGATTTCATGCTCAAGGTGGTTACAGAGAATATGGATACTTACTATGATTTCCATGTGAACCGCCTGAGCGAAATTGAGAATGTAGGCAATGTGCAGAGTGTGTTTGTGATGGGAGTGGTGAAGAGTACGCAACAATTGGTGTATTAGCCAATGGCTATTAGCCTTTGGCTTTACCAATTCACAATCATCCTAACCGGATTCACAATGGCAGCTCAATCAACCGGTACGGAATGGCAGCTTTGATGAAAATTTATTTATGAAAAGAAACATCTCATTTTTTGTGGTGTTATTATGGGGACTCCAGTCTGCAGCGCAGGTTGTAAAAAATAACTATAGCAGCGGGTATGTGGGACCTGCCACCGCTCCACTGATTGAAACCGGCCATTATTCAAATGGCCTGGTAATTTTTGATAAATGGAAATACGAAGACGAGCAGTTGAAAAAAATGGCTACTCAACGAATGAAAGAGAATAATTTTTATTATACCCAGATCTTTGATACAGCCAGCGCTCATTTTTATGTGAAGAATATCAGTGCCGGGGAATCAAACAATTTTGAATACCAGGTTTTGGAATACGGTATAAGAACCTTCATTCCATGGACAACGCTGAAAGTTGATCCGCATACCTCAACAGCTTACCTGGGTTCATACAAGGCAGCGAGAGGCAATTATCTATTGGTGAACTTGCGCAGAAAAGGTGATACTGAGGATACTTACTCAAGTCTGGTAAAATGGATTATTGCGAAACCCAGGGTCACTAATATTTTCCTGGCCGACGAGATGAACCTGCTTATGAACAGGATAGCTCCATATACACTTCCTAAAGCTGACACCTCCAACCTGAACCGGTGGAAAAAAAGATTTCCTCCCAACCAGATTGATACCATTTCCGGGCTTCCAATAGATCCAGCCCTGGAACCTGGTGAAAATAACCTGGTATTTTTTCTGAATGCCAATATTCAAAAAGCCGAGGCGCTGGAATACCAATTGGTGAAAGATGGAAAGGTGATCAGGGAGTGGGCCAAAAATAATTTCGATCATCCTTTTGTCTGGCTTACCAACCTGGAACCAGGGAAATATGAATTGAAGATGCGGTACACAGCGCAGCCAGACCAGGTGACGAGTTATTCTTTTTCCATAAAACCCCGGTGGGATCAAACGCTCTCTTTTAAAGTTATTGCAGGCAGCCTATTGGCTGCTTTTTTTGGTTTGATAGTGATGGTACCCTATTCCAGGTCACAGAATAGACAATTGAGTAAAGCAAAAGCCAGGAAGCAACAGGCAGAAGCGGAATTAAGATCAGTGTACGCCCAGTTGAATCCACATTTTATTTTTAATGCGCTTGGTTCAATCCAGGGATTGATCAATAAAAATGAAACAGATAAGGCCAATCACTATCTTTCCACCTTCAGCAAACTTTTACGGGATTCATTGGTGAATATTGAAAAGAACCAGGTGCCACTTTCTGCAGAGGTCAGGTTACTGGATACCTATCTTCAACTGGAACAATTGAGATTTGGTTTTGATTACAAAATTGATACAAATGGGATTGATACCAGTGTCGAAGTGCCTGCAGTGTTCCTGCAGCCATTGGTGGAAAACGCTATCAGGCATGGAGTGTCATCCTTGCAGGACAAAGGAAAGATCCAGGTTGAGTTTAGGGCCACCGGTAATGATATGAACGTATTGATTGCTGATAATGGAAAAGGTTTCGAACCGGACAATCAACTGAATGGTTTTGGCATCAAGCTCACTAAACAGCGCATAGCAATAATCAACGAAAATTTCCACGGCCATGTGAGTATGAAAATACAATCAGGTCCAACCGGAACTTCTATAACTATCATTTTCAAAAACCTGCTTTCATGATCAGCGCCGTTATCATAGATGATGAACAGAATAATATTGATAACCTGGAAGCTCTATTATGCAGGCATTGTCCTGGCGTGAAAGTGTTGGCCAGTGCAAACGATGCAATAGAAGGTGAGGACATCATCCGGCGTTATAATCCTGAACTTATTTTCCTTGACATCCAGATGCCTGGGAAAAATGGTTTTGAATTACTGAAAGGCTTGCAAAATTTTCCTTTCTCCGTCATTTTTGTAACAGCGTTTGACCAGTATGGCATCCAGGCAGTAAAATTTTCCGCTATTGATTATCTCCTCAAGCCAGTGAATGTGGAAGAACTGAAGGCTGCCGTTAACAAAGTGGAGGAAATGAACCAGCGGAAAAACCAGAACTTGAAACTTGAAAACCTCATCGAAGTGCTGAAACAGGAACAGCAGAAGGCATCACACCGCATCGCTCTTCAGAGTGCTAAGGAAACCAGGTTCATTGAAACAGGAAGGATCACCCGGTGCGAATCCTCAAATAACTACACAACCTTCTATCTCGATAGTGGAGAAAAACTCCTGACCTCCAAACCTATATTTGAATATGAAGAACTGCTTTCTGCATACGGTTTTTTCCGATGCCACCAAAGCCATCTTGTCAACACAAAAAAGATCCGGTCCTGGGTGAAGGAAGAGGGAGGTTACCTGGTGATGGAAGACAGTACGCAGGTACCGGTATCAAGGAATAAGAAAGAAGCATTGAGGGGGTTGCTTGAGAAATAGCTTCAAGCTTCAAGCTTCAAGATGCAAGGTACAAGGTACAAGACCTTAATACTCATTGAGGTTAAGATACGATGGTTTAAATAATTGCAGGATCTGGTGTTTCTTTATTTAGTTGCTTTTCCATGATATAGTCATTCATGAAGTAACCCCTGCCAATATTAATATCTTCTTCACCAGTCACTTCAAATCCAATTTTTTCATAAAAGGATTTCGCGGGATTGTAACGGTTCACATTCAATCTTAATACTGTTGCTCCTTTAGGTATGATATCATTGGTCACTTGCTGGATCACAAACCGCCCGCTGCCGCGTCCCTGCTGACGGGGAAGCAGGTAAATCTTATGAAGTTTATATACAGTCGGGCTGGTTTCACTGTAAGATGCAAATCCAATGGGAATGGCATTATTATACACAATGATGAAATGATGACCAGAGCGGATTTGTTTTATAATGGCATCAATGCTGTACATTTCCCCAAGCATATACCGGACCTGCGCGGGTGAAAGGATTTTTTGGTAGGTAGCAGGCCAAATTCTCAGCGCCAATGTCCTGATCAGCCCCGCATCCTGCATGGAAGCATGCCTGATGGTGAGCACAGGTTGCGCAACGTGCAGGTTAGAAGAAAGTAACCTGTGTTGGCGCACCAGCCTGCGGCTGAAAATAATAGCAACAACCAGGGAAGCAATGGCACCTGCGAAAAGCAACAAACCTGCCAGGTCCTTGGAAATATACTGGTGGATCCAGGTATTTTCATTCATGAAGAGAAAAGCATCGTAAAGTCCATGTGCAAATACCGCCAGTCCAAGACCTTTCCATAATAGCATTCGCCTGTTAACGGGGTCAAATTTGGCTTTGCCTGCATAATATCCCATCAATACACCAAAGGTGGCATGCGCGGGCACCGCAGTGAACATCCGCATCACCACAGTAGGCATGCCATAGGAAAAAGCATACATCATGTTCTCTATGCTGGCAAATCCCATAGCGATCATCACACCATACACAATACCATCAAGTGGCTCATCAAAACTTTTTTGCCGGAAGGAATAAAACCGCAACGCCAAAAATTTCATGGCTTCTTCAACAAGGGCCACAAACAAAAACGCATTAATGATGATGCCGATAATGGAAAGATCTGTAAGTCCGTCAAGGGCCATTTCGAGTATCAGTGCGGGAATAATGGTAAGCATTCCCCAGATGAAACTCATACCCAGGTTCAGCGCCGGCTCTGCATCATGTGAGTCGCGGTAGAAAATAAAAAGGCAGATCGCCAGTCCGGGCGCTATGGCCAGTGCTAACAGCAGCATGGGATGAAGTTAAGTGCTGTCGTTGAAAATCTTTAGCGCTGCGGGTTCCAATTAATTTATAACACGAAGAATGAGTTTTTGATATTTATGAATCATGTATCTTTTTGCAATGAAATACCTGGCCGGCATTTTATTGATTTGCAGTATTCCTTTTAATGGATTTTCTCAGCAGTTTGGCGCTTTCCCGCCATCCACCCGGTGGCGCCAGCTCAACAGCGATACGGCAAGGGTGATCTATGCCCCGGCAGCGGAATTACAGGCAAGGCGCATTATGTCGCTGGTGCACAAGGTTGCCGCGGATACTGCCCTTGAACTTGGCAGCAGGATGCGCAAAGTGGATATTGTACTGCACAACCGCACCACCCTGGCTAATGGTTATGTTGCGCTGGCGCCATTCCGGAGCGAATTCTACCTCGTACCCGGGTCCAATATATTTGATTTTGGAAACCTCCCCTGGCAGGAGAACCTGGCGATACATGAATACCGCCATGTACACCAGTATAATAATTTCAGGAACGGAGTGAGTAAGTTCCTGTCATACGTATTTGGTGAGAACGGGCAGGCATTTGCTAATGCCATCACAGTACCCGACTGGTTCTTTGAAGGTGATGCCGTGTATGCGGAAACAGCATTAACACCCCAGGGGCGTGGAAGGTTATCCTATTTCCAGAGTGGTTACCGGAGTCTTTGGCTGGAAAATAAAAAGTACAGTTGGCAGAAACTTCGTAATGGTTCCTTAAAGGATTATGTCCCCAATCATTACCAACTGGGTTACCTACTTGCCAATTACGGTTACCTGAAATATGGGAATGAATTCTGGCCGAAGGTGACAAAAGATGCCAGTGCTTTCAAAGGGCTGTTCTATCCTTTCCAGAAAGCGGTGCGCAGGCATGCCGGTATCAGTTATAAAACTTTCAGGAAGGAAGCTTTTGAATATTACAGGCAGCAGGTTGCTGAACCAGGTAGCAGCAGGGGGCACCACCTGGTAGCTGATCCAAAACAAAGAACTGTAACGAACTTTTATTTCCCGCAACAAATCGCAAACGATTCTTTGCTCTATCTTAAATCAGCCTACAATAAAATCCCTGCTTTTTACATCAGGGACAAAGAAGGTGAAAAAAAGATTGCACTGCGTTCCATCTCCCCGGAAGAATGGTTTGGCTACCGCAACGGTAAAATAGTCTATACTGCTTACAGCACGCATCCCAGGTGGAGCCTGGTAGATCATAGTGATATTGTTTTGCTCGACATTCATACGGGAAAGGAGAGAAGGCTGACCACTGGCCGCAAATATTTTACACCTGATCTTTCACCATCCGGGAATAAGATCGTAGCGGTGATGATGAATGATTCATTGCAAACAGAAATCCGGGTTTTGCAAACCGCGAATGGTACCGTCACCAAAAACTACAGCAGGCCGGATTATTTTCTGAGCAATCCAAGATTTGTGGATGAGAACAGGGTAGTGCTGGGTACCAGGCTCCCCGACGCAACCATGGCGATGCAGATCCTGGATCTTCAGTCGGGTGAATGGAAACAGATCACTCCTTTTTCACCTAATCATTTTAGTCTCCCATTTGTAGATGGCAACCGTGTCTATTTCGTATCGGGTGCATCAGGTAATGATGATATTTACCGAGTTCACTTAAAAGATTTTTCCATCCAGCAATTAACCGGGGGCGCTACAGGTAATTATTATCCTTCCGTTTATCATGATACCCTGACCTGGTCGCATTTTACCAGTGAGGGACTGGCATTGCGCAGCGCGGCGCTGCCCTTGATTCAAGCAGGTACTCTCAATGCTATGCAACTGCAGGAAACCCGCGAGATCTACCCGGTGGCTTTCCCGGCTAACTTGCTTGACAGTTCTTCTTCCCTGATCCAGTCGCAGCCCTATTCAAAATCTACGGGACTGTTTCGCTTCCATAGCTGGCTGCCCACCTACAGCGACCCGGAATATACGGTTAGCCTTTACAGTGATAATATTCTCAACACCTTCTCCAATGAACTGTA
Organism: uncultured Flavisolibacter sp.; assembly: GCA_964460925.1. Taxonomy (GTDB): domain Bacteria; phylum Bacteroidota; class Bacteroidia; order Chitinophagales; family Chitinophagaceae; genus Flavisolibacter. The sequence goes on from CAYWSQ010000048.1 coordinate 14,512, forward strand.
TTACCGGTACAATGAAAATGAGAATTCACATGCCGCCGGCTGGAATGGTGTGTATGGAGGATGGTATCCCATGCTGAACGCGGGTGTGGAATACACTTATAAAAGAGAATTGCCTTACCGGAATGATTACCTCACCCTTGATCAACTCGAAGCAAGAGTGGGCTACAGCATACCCCTCAATTTTACAAAAGGAAAATCCTACAGGTTATTCAATGGTGGATCCAATTTTGTTTTCAACCGGGTAATTCCAACCGGTTTTTATAAGGATACTTTCCAGGCTGACAGCAGGTTTTATCTTCATCATTATCTTACCTGGTCGCACTACCTGCCGAGAGCCGTACAACATATCTTTCCAAAATTCGGCTACACAGCAGGAGTGCAGTTGCGGCATTTCCTGGAAGATGGTTTTTCGATGATAGATCAATCGCAATGGCTGGCGAACGGGCAATTGTTTTTGCCTTCATTCAGGAACCACAGCCTGGTGATCACAGGCGCTTTTCAGTCAGTGGATACGGCCAGCACCAGTTTCTCAAACCGCTTCGCGTTCTCAAGGGGTTACCAGGATTATTATTTCAGGAAGATGTGGAGGGTTTCTGGAAATTATCATTTCCCCATTGCCTATCCTGATTTTGGCATTGCAAGCATTGTGTATCTGCAAAGGCTGCGGGCCAACCTGTTTTATGATTATACCAAAGTTTATTCGGGGTATTTTTCCCGGAAGCCTGCTGCATCAAAACCATTCAGAAGTGTGGGAACGGAAATATTTTTTGATACCAAATGGTGGAACCAGTTACCGGTTTCTTTTGGTTTCCGGGTGAGTCATTTACTTGATGACGGGTTGACACCGGGAGATAAGAAGGGTAGTACTTGGGTGGAGTTTATTGTGCCGGTGGGATTGCTGGAGAATTGAGATTATTTTTTAAGCGCAGAGAACAGAGAAAGGAGAAGGGGGAATAATTGGCTCTTGATAATAAGGAAAGTGGAGAAGAAGGCGATAAAATTTACGGATATTTTCCGCTAAAACTGTATCCTTCTCAGAGCCAAATCCCGTTCATCAATCATTAGAATCTTCTACTCATTTCTATAGAAATAAAAATGCAAATCAAACTCTTTTCTCCCATCTCCTTTCTCAGCGTTAAAAATCCTCACATCCTCAACCCCGCTAAACTTTCTTCAATCGCCCTGATCTTTTCTTCCGCATCGGCTTTCTTTTTTCTTTCTGCATCAACTACTTCAGGCTTTGCATTGCTCACGAATTTTTCATTGCCAAGCTTTTTTTCAACAGAGATCAAAAAGCCTTTCTGGTAGTCCAATTCTTTCTGAAGTTGCTCCGCCTGGGCACCGGTATCAAGAGCCTGCTCTGTTTCAATATAAAATTTATCTACACCCACCACTACATTGATGCAGCCAGGATAAGCTTCATTTACAAAATCAATGGATTCCGCGTTTACCTGTTTGGAAAGAATGGTATTAATGGAACCAAAAGCATCCTGTCGTGAAGCCTGTATATGCAGTTTTACTTTATCCTTGGGCTTCACCTGGTTTTTGGTACGCGCATCCCTGATGGCGGTGATGGTTTGTTTGAGCAGTTCACCCTGTTGTAAAATTTCAGCATTTATGTTTTCAACTTTACTCACCTGCTTCACACAGAGGTCATTCCTTTTTTCACCAAGCTGGTGGTAGATCTCTTCTGAAATGAAGGGCATGAAGGGATGCAGTAATTCCATCAGCTCTCCATAGAATTCCACTGTGCGGTTGTAAACTTCCGCAGCAACCGGTTGTTCAAAACCGGGCTTCACCCATTCCAGGTACCAGCTACAGAAATCATCCCATATAAGTGAATAGATCGTTTTCAATGCCTCGCTCAGCCTGAACTGGCGGTACATATCATCCACCTGCGCTTTTACTTCATTCAGCCTGTTGGAAAACCAGCTAATGGCAAAATTCTCATGGTCATTATTATTACCAGCCTGGCTGTCCACACGCTCTTCCCACATCTTCACCAGCTTCAGGGCATTCCAGATCTTGTTATTGAAATTTCTTCCCTGTTCACAACTGCTGTCATCAAACAAAAGATCATTTCCCGCAGGTGCGGAAATAAGAATCCCAAACCTTACCGCATCAGCGCCATATTTTTCAATGAGCTCCAGCAGGTCGGGTGAATTGCCAAGGCTCTTGCTCATTTTGCGGCCCTGCTTGTCGCGCACCATTCCCGTGAAATACACATCGCTGAATGGTTTTTCATTCATGTATTCTTCACCGGCCATGATCATACGCGCTACCCAGAAGAAAATAATATCCTGCCCGGTAACCAGCACATTGGTCGGATAATAATATTTGATATCTGCATTTCCCGGTTGTGAGATGCCATTGAAAACTTCAATGGGCCAGATCCAGGAAGAGAACCAGGTGTCGAGGACGTCTTCATCCTGAGAAAGCTGCAAGCTGCGAGCTTCAAGCTGCAAGCGGGTTTCATCCAATTCAATATTGCTTTCTTTTGCACGGCGCTGGACTGTGAGTCTTTTGGCTTCTTCTTCGTTTTCTGCTACAACATAGTTTCCTTTTTCATCGTACCAGGCAGGAATGCGCTGTCCCCACCAGAGCTGGCGGGAGATACACCAGTCTTTTACATTTTCCAGCCAGTAACGGTAGGTAGCGAGAAATCTTTCTTCCGGGTGGATCCTTACCTCGCCTTCATTTACAGCAGCCAGGGCCTGGTCGGCCAGTCCGCGCATCTTCACAAACCACTGCGTGGATATGCGTGGTTCAACTACCGCGTTGGTGCGTTGTGAAAAACCAAGCCTGGTCTGGTAGTCCTCACTCTTTACCAGCAATCCTTCGGCTTCCAGTTGGCGGATGGCCTGTTTACGTGCTTCAAAACGGTCGAGCCCAACGAATACACCTGCGGCTTCGCTGATGGTACCGTCTTCGTTCAGCGTATCTATCGCGGGCACATTATGTTTCAACCCGAGATTGTAGTCATTGATATCGTGAGCCGGGGTTACTTTAAGGGCACCCGTACCAAATGCCGGGTCCACGTATTCATCAAAGATCACCGGCACTTCCCGGTTTACCAATGGTACAATTACTTTCTTGCCTTTGAGGTGTGCGAATCTTTGGTCATTGGGATTCACGCAGACTGCAGTATCACCCATGATGGTTTCAGGGCGCTGGGTGGCAATGGTGATGAAGTCGTGAGACGTGAGTGGTGAGTTGGAAACCTGGGACACATCTTTCACGCCTGGCGATTCACGGTTCACGATTTTATATTTTACATAATATAACTTGCCTTGTACATCACGGTATTCAACTTCCTCATCACTTAAAGCGGTCTTTGCTGAGGGATCCCAGTTGATCATGCGGGCACCGCGGTAGATCATGCCCTTGTTGTAGAGGTCAACAAATATTTTGATGACGGCCTTGTAATAGTGGTCGTCCATGGTGAAGGTCACCCGGTTCCAGTCAACACTGCAGCCCAGCTTTTTGATCTGGTGGTAGATGATGCCTCCGTATTTTTCTTTCCATTCAAAGGCATGTTTGAGAAAATCCTCACGGCTCAGTTCATGTTTGCTGATGCCTTTTTCTTTTTCCAGCATCTGCACCACCTTGGCTTCGGTGGCAATGGAAGCATGGTCGCTGCCGGGTACCCAGCAGGCATTGAAACCGGTCATGCGGGCGCGGCGTACCAGCACATCCTGCACGGTCTCATTGAGGGTGTGGCCCATGTGAAGCACACCTGTAACATTGGGAGGAGGGATCACTACGGTAAACGGGGGCCGGTTGTCTGGCTGGCTGTAGAAATAGCCCTTTTCCATCCAGTGACTGTACCATTTTTCTTCAACCTGCTGCGGCTCAAAATTCTTGGAAAGATTGCTCATAATCGGGGAGCAAAGGTAAGGAGAGCAAGCCAATGGCT
>CAYWSQ010000049.1:0-18414 GCA_964460925.1 uncultured Flavisolibacter sp.
CAAGGAATTTTTTCAGGGGTGATATGATCAGGATATCATCTTTCAGTCCAAGAAAAAAGATCACAAGAGCAGATGCAAAATAATACTGGAATTCACTTGCGGAAGTACCTGCAACGGTAAGCATGGCAGCAAGGAAGAATCCAATAAAGATACCTACACCACCAAGTGAGGCTATGGGTTTGGTATGCAGCTTACGCGCATCCGGAAGATCGTATAGTTTTTTTTCCTTGGCAACCCGCATGATGGCAGGTATGGCCAGGAACGTTATCGCGAAAGCCACTACAGCTGTCAACATCACACTTAGCATTCAGCAGGATTTTGGGGTGCAAAATTAGGTTTCATTGGTTAAGCTTCCCAACTTTTTTAGTTGTGAATAATTAAAGCCCGGTTAACAAAGATAATGGTTACTGGAAAAAACGGTTTTAATTTAAAAAGGTTGCACATTTGCAACTCGTTTGGATTTTGGATCTATACCCGGGTAAACGGGCTTTTAAATACTTTAAAAACTTATGCCAGCACTTACAGAAATCGCCAGCCAGGTAAGAAGAGATTGTTTAAGAATGGTACATGGTTGCCAGAGTGGTCACCCCGGTGCTTCACTTGGTTGTGCGGATTTTTTTACGGCATTGTATTTCAATATCATGAAGCATAATCCTAAGGTATTCGATATGGATGCCCGCGAGGAAGATGTTTTCATTTTATCCAATGGTCATATCTCTCCCGTGTTCTATTCTTCACTGGCAAGATCAGGCTATTTCGATGTAAGTGAATTGAATACGTTTCGCAGGATCAATTCCAGGCTGCAGGGTCATCCTACCACGCATGAAGGATTGCCAGGTGTTCGTATTGCCAGTGGCTCCTTAGGCCAGGGCATGAGTGTAGCTATTGGTGTAGCGCTCGCTAAAAAACTGAACAACGAACAAAACGTGGTCTATTCTCTACATGGTGATGGTGAATTACAGGAAGGCCAGAATTGGGAAGCCATCATGTTTGCTCCAAATAATAATGTAGACAACCTCATTGCCACCATTGACTGGAACGGTCAGCAGATCGATGGACCTACATATAAAGTGAATGATCTTGGTAATATCAGGGAAAAATTTGATGCATTCGGATGGCATACGCTTGAAATGAATGGCAATGATATGGATGAGGTGATCCATACGCTCACTGAAGCCAAATCACTGGTTGGCAAAGGCAAACCCATCGCCATCATCATGAGAACCATCATGGGTAAGGGTGTTGACTTCATGGAGAACGACCATAACTGGCATGGTGTAGCCCCCAATGATGAACAGCTTAAAACAGCGCTGGGACAGTTGAAGGAGACGATTGGGGACTATTGAGAAGCTTCTAGCGGCTAGCTTCGAGCTGCTAGCCGGGTCGTTTAAATTCAGGATTGTTATTACAAACTCATATAATTTCAATTTTGTCACAGGAAACCTATTTGGAAACACAGGCTTTCCCTAGCAGCTAGTAGCTAGTAGCTTTCAACTCCTACTCTTCTCTAAGTGCGAACTGCTGCAATGCCGCCTTACGTGCGGGCACAAAAGAAGCGATCAGGGCGATGACCATAACCGTGGCGCCTACTAGTAAAAAATCTGTGAACACCATTTTCACCGGGAAATAATCGATCATAAATGTACTGCCCTGCAGGGGTATGAGGTGAAATTGTACCTGCAGCACACCAATGATATAGGCGATCAGCATGCCTGTAACACCACCAATAGTTGCCAGCAGCAGGCCTTCACTTAAAAAGATACCCTGTATGAAACCCCGGCTGGCTCCCATGGCATGCAGCACGCTGATATCCTGTTTTTTCTCGAGCACCAGCATGGTAAGCGCGCCTACCATATTAAATGCAGCTACCACGAGAATAAGTGAGAGGATGGCATAAATGATCCATTTCTCCACCTGCATCACAGAATACAGGCTGGCATTCTGTTCAAAGCGGTTCTGCACCAGGTAGTTCTTTCCAAGAAATGTACGGATCTCATCTCTCACCTCATCAGCATCAACACCGGCAGTGACTGCAATCTCTGCCGCAGAGAAATGCTCTTCATCCATCACAAGCATGCGCTTTACAAAATCAAGGTTGGTGATGGCGTATTTATTATCAAAATCCTGCTGTATGATAAATACCCCCGAGGTATTCACTGCTTCCGCGCTAAGAGAGCGCAGCGGATCAGTAAGATCCACCTCACCCTTGCGTGGCATATATACGGCCAGTGGTTTTACATTCCGGTCGGCCCGCACGCCTACCGCGTTCTGAATGCCGGCACCCAGCACCAGCAGTGGCTGGTCTTCCGTACCGGTATCAAAATTTCCTTCCACCACGTTGGCGGCCACACCTGAAACCTCTTCGTAATGTTCATCAACACCTTTCAGGTAAATGATGCTCTGGTAATCCACGGAATCTTCTTCTGAAGCTTTATTCTGCAGCAGCGCCCGCTCCTCTACCACAAGCGATACTGCCCTGACACCTTTTACAGACCTGAGCTTTTTTAGCTGGGCCTCGGTGAGAACGATCTGCTTGCCGCTTTCAGGTGAGATCCTGAGATCGGGATAAAAAGAAGAGTAAAGAGATTTAACCAACCCTTCAAAACCATTGAACACACTGAGCACGAGAATGAGCGCTGCCGTACCAATCACTATCGCCACAATGCTGATCCAGGCGATCACATTAATGGCATTCGTAGTTTTTTTTGCTTTGAAATAACGCCAGGCAAAAAGGAAACGCATCAGGTTAATTGGTTTAGGTAAGATCAGGCAGCAGGTCCGCCTTCCTCTTTATTATCGCTCGCATCGTCTTTCTTGATCTGGCGGAAAAGTTCTTCCATTTTAAAAACATGGTCGAGGGTATCATCAAGGAAAAACTTCAGTTCAGGGATCCTGCGTAATTGCTGGCGCACAGCCGAAGCCAGCTCTTTTTTGATCTCCCATGACCTTTCATTTATTTTTTTCAGTACTGCAGCATTATCCTTTGAATTGAATACACTCAGGTAGATCCTTGCTTCGAGCAGGTCGGGGGTAATTTTAACAGAGGAAATGGAAACCATTGCACCGTCAACAAAGCCAAGCCCCAGTCTTTGAAAGATCGCGTTGATCTCTTCCTGGAGCAACCCTCCCACCTGTTTTTGTCTTTTTCCTTCATTCATAAAAATCGTTTCAATGTTTTTCCTAACTGTCCATCCCGGACTATTCATCGAAAGGCAAAGCTACGCCGGTCGCGTTAAAATTAGTTACTTTGCCGCTTACCAGGGCACTGGCCATGCAACAATGAATAAGTACTCAAGAGTTTTCAAATACATCAGGGCATATAAAGGACAGATCTTTCTCTATTTTCTTTTTATCATTCTTTCCATCCTTTTTTCGATTATTTCCATAGGTATGCTCATGCCTTTCCTGGAGCTGATCTTTTATGGCAACAGCGGTGCATTGGGCTTGATGGGCTCGTCGAACAACGCGGCGCTCAATTATATAAGGGAATTCCTGCTCAACAATATCGGTGATGGCAAAACGGATTTTGACAGTAAGGTGAGAATACTGGGATTGATCTGTGTGATCATCATTGTATCCATATTTTTCAAAAATCTTTTTCTTTACCTCGCATCTTATGTCCTGAACCCTTTGAAGAATAAAGTGGTGAACCAGATCAGGACGGAACTATACGATAAGATCCTTCACCTGCCAATAGGTTATTTTACAGAAAAGAAAAAAGGAGACCTGATCAGCCGCATTACCAACGATCTTTCAGAGGTTGAGGGATCAGTTGTAAGCACCATCGAAGGTCTCATCAAGGACCCGCTGATGATCATCATGAATTTTGCTTTCCTGCTTTTTCTCAGTCCGCAGCTAACGCTGATCGTTTTGATCACCATACCCATCATCGGATTCATTATCGGCCGTATTACGCGTTCATTAAAAACCCAATCCAAAATTGTTTCGGAAAAATATTCGGAATCCGTTTCCATCCTCGATGAAACGCTGGGAGGTTTAAGGATCATCAAAGCTTTCAATATAGAACCCCTTCTCCGCCAGAAATTTTTCAAGTCCAACGAGGAACTGCTGCAGGCAAAGAACCGCATCGGTTACCGCCGCGACCTCGCTTCTCCTACCAGTGAATTTCTTGGTGTGACTGTATTTGCCGCCATTCTTTTTTTTGGCGGACAGCTGGTATTGGGGGGAAACCTTTTGGAAGCTTCCACCTTCATGACCTATCTCGCGGGATTTTATAATATCATCAACCCGGCCAAAGCCTTATCCACTTCTTTCAGCAATATGCAGAAAGGAAGCGCAGCCATTGGCAGGATCGAAGAAGTGCTGCAAACAGAAAGCACGGTGGATGATAATGTGAACGGGCAACTGCTCCACGAATTCAGGGACCGGATAGAGCTCCGCAATGTATCATTTGCATATGAGGGAGTGGATGTGCTGAAGAATATCAACCTCACCATTGAAAAAGGTAAAACGGTAGCGCTGGTGGGTTCATCAGGTGCAGGCAAGTCAACCCTGGCCGACCTGATCCCCCGCTTTCATGATGTAACGGGTGGTGAACTGCTGATAGACGGGATCAACATCAGGGACTATGCGCTAAAATCAGTGCGTGAAAAAATAAGTATCGTAACGCAGGAGCCTATTCTTTTTAATGATACGATTGAACAGAATATTTTGCTGGGTAAACAGGGAGCCGGACAGCAGGAAGTGGAGTCAGCGGCCAGGGTTGCCAATGCCTGGAATTTTATCATGAAAAAAGATGAGGGTTTCCGGACCAATATTGGCGACAGGGGCACCAAACTCAGTGGAGGTGAAAGGCAAAGGCTCACCATTGCCAGGGCTGTTGTAAAAAACCCTCCCATTCTGATTCTGGACGAAGCAACATCTTCCCTTGATACCGAAAGCGAAAGACTGGTGCAGGACGCGATCAATAATATGATGCAGAACAGGACTTCCATTGTAATTGCCCACCGCCTGTCCACCATCCGCCATGCCGACGAGATCATTGTATTGCAAAAAGGCGAGATCGTAGAACGCGGCAGTCATGATGAACTGATAAGGAAGGGCGGATATTACTGGAGACTGGTGGAGATGCAGGAAGTGAAGTGAGAGAGCGGCAAGAGGCAAGCGGCAAGGTTCAAGCGGCAAGGTTCAAGCGGCAAGGTTCAAGCTGCAAGCTGCAAGACCTACAGGCTCATAAATACTTTGTATTTATAGAAAGTCAATTTAAAAGTGTTAATCACGGCATAAATTCTTGCCGCTTGCAGCTTGCAGCTTGCCGCTCACTTCAACACTTCTCTCGATATCACCAACTTCTGTATCTCGCTCGTTCCTTCTCCTATTGTACAGAGTTTGGCATCGCGGTAGAATTTTTCGACGGGGAAATCTTTGGTATAACCATAACCACCGAAGATCTGTACCGCGTCATTGGCAACTTTAACTGCTACCTCGCTCGCGTAATATTTAGCCATGGCTGCCACCTTGGTCATTTCCATTTTCCTTTCTTTCAGATCGCAGGCTTTTAAAGTGAGCAATTCAGCAGCCTGTATTTCGGTGGCCATATCAGCAAGCTTGAAGGAGATACCCTGGAAGGATGCAATAGGTTTGTCGAACTGGTGGCGCTCCTGTGCATACTGCAGGGCAGCTTCGTAGGCACCTTTGGCAATGCCTAATGAAAGAGATGCAATAGAGATACGGCCGCCATCAAGCACTTTCATGGCCTGTTTGAATCCTTCACCAATTTCACCAAGACGGTTGGCATCCGGGATAACACAATTTTCAAATATCATTTCCGCGGTTTCTGAAGCCCGCATGCCAAGCTTGTTTTCTTTTTTACCTGCACTGAAACCATTGGTTCCACGTTCTACAACAAATGCGGTAGCGTTATTTTTTGTGCGGGGTTCGCCGGTGCGGCAGATCACCACAGCGATATCGCCGCTCTTTCCATGCGTGATCCAGTTCTTGGTACCATTGATCACCCAGTTATCGCCATCACGCACTGCGGTACATTTCATATTGCCTGCGTCTGAGCCTGTGTTGGGTTCAGTCAGTCCCCAGGCACCTAACCATTCAGCGGTAGCAAGTTTGGGAAGCCATTTACGTTTCAGTTCGTCATTGGCAAAACTGAGGATATGGCCTGTACAAAGGGAATTGTGCGCAGCCACACTCAGGCCTATCGAACCACAAACACTGGCTATTTCTTCTATGATGGTTTTGTATTCAAAATAAGAAAGTCCCGCGCCACCATATTCTTCGGGCACCAGCACTCCCATCATTCCCAATTGGCCAAGTTCTTTAAAAATATGCGCAGGAAATTCCTGGGATTCATCCCATTCCATTACGTGCGGCTTAATGTGTTGTAGGGCAAAGTCGCGGGCAGTACGGGCCACCTGTTGGGTGATCTCAGAGGTTTCAAAATTCATTCAGCAATCGTTATTAAAGGGGGCAAATATAGCAGCAAATGGCCAATGGCCAATGGCTATCAGCTAATGGCCTGCATTTCCAACCCCAGCCCATCATATGCCAGGTGAATGCCCCCAGGCAGGCGTTTTTCCACATCTTCATGACGTCCGAGCTGGTGGGAGATATGAGTGAAATATGCTTTGGGTATTTGAAGTTCGCGAACCAGGGCAATGGCTTCCTCCAGGTTATAATGAGAAATGTGCTTTTCATTCCTTAAAGCATTCACCACCATAACCTCGCTTCCCCTGATCTTGTTTTTTTCCTCTGCATCAATGCGGTTGGCATCGGTGATGTAGGTGAAGTTGCCGAAGCGGAACCCATAGACCGGCATTTTCATATGCCAGACCTCGATAGGAATAACGGGAATATCACCAATCATAAAAGGATCCAGGTTGATTGTATTTAGTTCAAGGTTGGGTACACCAGGGTATTTTTTATCAGCAAAAGCATAGGCAAATTCTCTCATCAATGCATCAATGGTCATGGAGTTGGCGTAGATGTTCATGGGCTGGGACTGAAAAAAATTATAGGCCCTCACATCATCAAGTCCCGCGATATGATCCTTGTGCGGATGTGTAAACAGTACCGCGTCCATTTTTTTCACTTTTTCACGCAGCATCTGGTAGCGGAAATCCGGTGTGGTATCCACAACAAAGCAGGTGGTGGCAGATTGAACAAGGATACTGCTGCGAAGTCTTTTGTCCCTGGGATCGGGTGAACTGCAAACATCGCAATCACAGGCGATCATAGGCACACCGCTGCTGGTGCCGGAACCCAAAAAACGGATCTGTAATGCAGGATGACTCACCCTTCAAATCTAAGATGAAGGCGCCTGATTTCAGGAAAAAGCAAAAGATTATTCAGCCTCGCCGCTGTTTGGAGGATTGGCGGCATGATAGCGGCCCATGATGTCGTCAAACCATTTTTTGCTTTCAGGGGTAAGTGAAGGGGCATCAATTTTTAGCTGGGGGATCAGGTCGATCAGGGTATTGATACGGCCTTCGAGTTGTAAGAATTTATTCAGCACCACCACTTTCCTGTCTTCCAGGATGCAGAAACCGCTTTGAAAGCTGCCCCTTTCATACCGGACGATATACCCCGACTCCTCGATCACCGTTTCAATCTTGTCCAAAGTTGTTTGCGTGTACTTCATGCAGGGAATAATGAGGGTGCAAACATACGGCGTTTGGAAATTAAGCCAATGGCCGTCTGAGGGAGGCGAGTTTCAAATATTGAAAAACTTTACTACTTTACCCAAACAGTAACATGAAATATTTAATCATCATTAGCAGTTTATTTCTCATTTCATCTCTTAATGCGCAAAAGACCCTTCCCAAATTTGGCAAGGTCGATAAGGCTGAACTTGAAATGAAAGAATGTTCTTTTGAATCAGCAGCACCAGCCATGATTCTTTTTAATGTTTTTGATGTTGAGATGGAAGCCTTTGAGCAGGTTAAGATTGTAACCGAAAACCGGGTCAGAATAAAAATTTTTAATGAAAAAGGTTTCGAACATGCGAATATCAGGATCCCTTATTTCAATGAAAAACGCTCCACCAAAATTCGCGATTTTGAAGCGGTAATCTATAACCTTGATGAAAAAGGAAATGTTGTTATTGACAAACTCGATAAAAAAGATTTATTCAAACACACGGTCTCAAAAAATACAAAAGCTCTCAGTTTTACATTTCCCAATGTAAAAAAAGGAAGTATAATTGAATATCGTTACACGAAGATTGAAAAAGACATTGTGAATCTTGATGCCTGGGTAGTTCAGGATGTTATTCCAACCGCATACGCAGCTACTTCATTGACCGTTCCTCAACGGTTTGGGCTATACACTAAAACGTTTGGAATGGATACAATTCCTTACGTGGAACATGTATTGCACCCAGAAAGAAATTATCCAAGCCAGAAAAGATTTTACAGCAAGGAAAACATCAGGTCATTCAAGTCAGAAAAATTCATGACCTCACAAAAAGACAACCTTCTCAAAATGATTTTTACTGTCAGGCCTTCAAAATCAGTGCTGATGGAAAAACCAGAAATGGGATGGAAGAATTTAGGTAGTTCCTTAATGCATGACCGGTATTTTGGAAAACAGTTCTCCGTATATATTCCTGGCACCCAGATAGTGGTTGACAGCGCTAAGAAAATAGAATCACTCTCCGGTAGAATTGAATTTATTTATGAAAGAATAAAATCACAGGTTCCGGAAATTTCAGGTTATAGTGCCTTCGCGGAGGACCTGGAAGGTGCATGGAATGACGGCCAGGGTACCAGTGGTGAAGTAAACCTGATGCTTTTGAATTTATTATCAAAAGCTGGTGTGCCCTGCTATCCTATCCTGGTTAGCACCCGAAATAATGGTTTGATTGCAACGGACTTTCCCAGTATGAGCCAGATCAACAATGTTGTAATTCTTGCGGTAGATAATGACAATGTTTATGTGCTGGATGCTAGCCAGAAATTACCTTACAACCTTCCACCTGCCAATTTAATGAACCGTCATGCTTACCTGATCAATCCGGGAAATATGAAATGGGTACTCATTGAGGATAGCCGTTTCCTGAACAGCACATCTTTCTCAATAAAAGCAGAAGTAGATGCGAATGGCCAGGCAAAAGGGGAAGCAGTTTTTGAGATGGATGGATTTGCAAGAGACCTTATTGAAGATTCAATTGCAAAGGATGAAACAGATAAATTATTTGCAAGCCGGCAATCAGGTGTACAAATTCTTTGGGTTGAAAATGATAAAGAAGATCCTAAAAAGCCTGCCAGGCAATCTTTAAAATTTGAGTATAAATTGAATAATGATGGAACGTATTATTATTTCACGCCACAATTTCTAGGAGCGCAGGATGATAATCCATTTATTAACCAGTCAAGACAAACAGATATAGATTTTGGTTCCAACCAGAAATTTGTAACTGAACTACGTATAAAGATTGCAGACCAGTTCAAATGGGAACATCTTCCCCAAAACCTACTGCTGCGGTCAAGCGATTCCTCCATGATGTTCAAAAGAATTATTCAAAAAAACGGAAATGAGATCATTTACAAACAGGAGATGGAAATCAGTAAATCATTTTTCTGGAAAGATGAATATCCTGCCATCTATGAATTCTTCGATAAAATGTTTGCCTACCTGAAAGAGGAAATCGTATTCCGCAAATCCTGATCATTTACTTACCATCTGAACCACGGGCACAATCATTTCCTCCAGGCTCACACCACCATGCTGGAAAGTATTTTTGTAATAATTAACGTAGTGATTGTAATTGTTGGGGTAACAGAGAAACACATCTTCGCCACCGAATATATAGGATGAGTTGATCGTTGGTGATGGCAGCCCTGCCTCTTTCGGTTCACGGAAGGCCAGCACTTCTTTGGGATCATAATTCAGATTGCGGCCATGTTTATACCTCAGGTTGGCGGTGGTCTGTTTATCACCGATCACTTTCACCGGTGTTTTCACCCTTACACTTCCATGGTCAGTAGCCAATACAATACGGATATTTTTGTCGGCGATCTTTTTCAATGCCTGGTGCAGGGGTGAATGTTCGAACCATGAGGCAGTTAGACTCCTGTAGCTCACCTCATCACCAGCCAGTTCCTTCAGCACCTCCATTTCTGTACGCGCATGACTGAGCATGTCCACAAAATTGTACACGATCACATTCAGATCATTACCCATCATATTATGGATCTGGTTTACCAGGTCAAGTCCCGCATTATTGTTCACCACCTTGGTATAGGAAATACGCAGATCACCTTTACCAAGTGACTTCATCTGGGCCCTGAAAAATTCTTCCTCGCTCTGGTTCTTACCGCCTTCCTCGTCATCGTTGCGCCATTGCTGCGGGAATTTTTTTTCTATTTCCACTGGTAGCATGCCTGCGAAGATGGCATTGCGGGCATAATGAGTTGCCGTGGGAAGGATACTGTAAAAACTGTCTTCCTCTACAATCCTGAAACTTTCAGCGAAGATGGGCTGAATAGTACGCCACTGGTCAAAGCGAAGGTTATCGATCAGGATGAAAAAGGTAGGCACTCCCTTTTGTAGCTGGGGGATCACCTTCTCACGGACAAGCGTATGCGACATCACAGGTTTATCGGTTGCTTTTTCCTTTACCCAGGAAGCATAATTGCGCGAAATGAATTTGAAGAATTCTGTATTGGCTTCGCTCTTCTGCGAAAGCAGTATCTCCTGCATTTCGGGACTGTCGCTTTTCTGCAAGCTCAGCTCCCAGTGCACCAGTTCCTTATAAATTCCCATCCATTCGGTGTGATTGGGATTGCTGTTGAGCACCATGAACAGGTTGCGGAACTGCTGCTGATAGGCTGTGGTGGTTTTTTCTGCAACCAGCCTGCGGTTGTCAATGATTTTTTTAAGTGATAATAAAACCTGGTTGGGATTTACAGGTTTGATGAGATAATCGGAGATCTGGCTGCCGATGGCATCATCCATCAGGTTCTCCGTTTCATTCTTTGTAATCAATACCACGGGAATCTGTGCATTATGCTCCTTGATCTTGGCCAGGGTCTCAAGGCCGGTGATCCCGGGCATGGTCTCATCTATCAGCACCACATCTACAATATTTTCCTTTACGTAATCAATGGCATCAAAACCATTGGTAAGCGTGTGTACATCATAACCCTTGCTTTCAAGGAACATTTTCTGCGATTGCAGGCTTTCAATTTCGTCATCTACCCAAAGTATCCTTGCCAGGCTCATAGTATTAATTTGTATTGAAATAAACAGGTGATGTAATGATGAAGATCCTTTTCCTCCCTTCCATATCCCATCATCACAATCTTTGCCGAAGTTAAGTTAGCCCGCACAGAAAGTTTTCCTAATGTATTTTTGGCGATAAGATTCTCTTCATGGCATATGTCCGCAAAATCATCAATGACCCTGTTTATGGTTTCATTACCATTGATGATCCGCTCATTTTCGAAATCATTTCCCATCCATATTACCAGCGATTGCGAAGGATCCACCAGATGGCCTTTGCTTCCCTGGTCTATCCCGGGGCGGTTCACACCAGGCTGCACCATTCCCTTGGTGCCTATCACCTGATGGGACTGGCCATCAACGAACTGAGGAACAAAGGGGTTGACATCAGCCGGGAGGAAGAAAACGCCGCCAGGATCGCGATACTGCTGCACGACATCGGCCATGGTCCCTTTTCACATGCCCTGGAAAAAAAACTGATCAGGGATGTGCACCACGAAGAAATTTCTTCGCTCATCCTGCAGATCCTGAACCAGCAGTTTGGTGGCAGGCTGCAAATGGCCATTGATATCTTCAGCGATCATTATCCCAAACATTTTCTTCACCAGCTTGTATCAGGCCAACTGGATGTGGACAGGATGGATTACCTCACCCGTGATTCCTTTTTTACAGGGGTCGTTGAAGGGGCGATTGGTTATGACCGCATTCTTAAAATGCTTACTGTGCATGAGGGAGAGCTCATGATCGAGGAAAAAGCCATTTATACAGTTGAAAAATTCCTGGTATCGCGCCGGCTCATGTACTGGCAGGTGTACCTGCACAAAACCGTGATGGCTGCTGAAAAAATGCTGGTGAAGATCATTGAGAGAGCACAGGAACTGATAGCTGCCAACAGCGAGGTGCAGGCTGCCTCACCACACCTGGATTTTTTCCTGAAGCAGCACCAGCCCGACGGAGATTTTGCCCGCCACCTGGAAAAATTTACCCAGATCGATGATACTGATGTAATGTGCACCATCAAGAACTGGTGCAGCCATTCTGATAAAATCTTGTCAGGTTTATGCAGGGGGCTGGTAAACCGCGAACTGCTGAAGGTGAAGTTTGCTGCTGAACCTTTCGACAATCTTATGGTAGAGACGCTGAAACTGAATGTTGCCGAAAGACTTGGTATCTCTGAAACCGAAGCTGGGTATTTTGTTTTTACGGGAGAAGCAGTCAATACCACTTACAATCCCCTTGATGAACATATCAGGGTTTTGTTCAAGGATGGTACGGTGTCGGATATATCGAAGGTGGACAATGCGCTGATCCACCAGCAGGTCTCAGCCCCTTTTAAAAAATATTACCTTTGCTACCTTAGATAAAAATAAAAAGTCATAAGTTCCGTTTTTATAACCGGTACCGACCTGAAAGCACCAATAATTTATATGCAGTTTACAGCAGCCCAGATCTCCATACTAGTCAACGGAAAAATTGAAGGGAATGCCGATACAGCCGTATCATCTTTCGGAAAGATAGAAGAAGCAGCAGAAGGGCAGCTTACCTTCCTCGCCAATCCCAAATACGAAGATTATCTCTATACCACCCATGCCTCCATTGCCATCATCAATGAAGCCTACGAACTTCGTGAGCCGGTTAAGCCCACACTCATACGCGTGGCAGATGCCTATTCAGCTTTTGCCCAACTCCTGGGTAAATACCAGGAAATGATGAACCAGCAGATGAAGGGCATCCAGCAGCCTTCCTTTATTGCCGCTTCAGCAAAAATTGCGGAGGAAGTATATGTCGGAGCTTTTTCTTACGTAGGTGAACAGGTTGCCATCGGCAGCCAGACTAAAATTTTCCCAAATTGTTTTATAGGTGATAATGTAACCATCGGTGCGAACTGCATCATCCATCCCGGGGTAAAGATCTATCATGACTGTGTGCTGCACGACCATGTGATCATTCACGCGGGCACCGTAATAGGATCCGATGGATTTGGCTTTGCACCACAGGCGGATGGCAGTTTCAAAAAAGTGCCGCAGATCGGTAACGTGGTGATCGAATCCAACGTGGAGATAGGCGCCAACACCACCATTGACCGGGCCACCATGGGTTCCACCTGCATCAAATCGGGAGCCAAGCTGGATAACCTGATACAGGTAGCACATAATGTGGAAGTGGGCGAAAGCACGGTGATTGCTGCGCAGGCAGGCATTTCGGGATCTACCAAGATCGGGAAGAATGTAATGATCGGCGGCCAGGCGGGACTGGTAGGTCATATCCAGATCGCAGATGGCAGCAAGATCAATGCGCAGAGCGGTGTGAGTAAATCAATGAAAGAACCTTATTCCGCGGTGACCGGTTCACCCGCGGGCGACTATACCACTTCTCTCAGGAGCCAGGCTGTTTTCCGCAATCTTCCCGCACTCGAAAAAAGAGTAAAGGAACTGGAAGAACTGGTGAAAATTCTGATGGCGGAGAAGAAAGCTATTGGCTTTTAGCCATTGGCCAATAGCCATGGACTAATGCCTGCTTTTCGTGTGTTTTTTAACGCTGCCAAAACGCATCTTACCGCTTATTTTCGGTATGTTTGCACGAATGGACTTTGCCCTCTGTAGGGCTCTAAATTTTCCCAAAAAATGAGTGATATTTTAGATTCGCTGGTTACCCCAACAACCTCCCCTGTTATGCCCTCTTATGGCGCCGATTCCATCCAGGTTCTTGAAGGTCTTGAAGCAGTTCGCAAGCGCCCGGCCATGTATATCGGTGATATCGGGGTGAAAGGTTTACACCACCTGGTGTACGAGGTAGTGGACAATTCCATTGACGAAGCACTGGCGGGACATTGTAAGAATATCCAGGTTACCATTCATGAAGATAATTCCATTTCTGTGGAGGATGACGGCCGTGGTATCCCTACCGGCATTCATGCCAAGGAAGGACGTTCAGCACTTGAGGTGGTTATGACCGTGCTGCACGCGGGTGGTAAATTCGACAAGGATTCCTACAAGGTTTCCGGTGGTCTGCATGGTGTGGGTGTGAGTTGTGTGAATGCACTCAGCCAGAAACTTCATGTAACGGTTTTCCGTGAAGGGAAAATATTTGAACAGGAATACAGGATCGGTGTACCCCAGTATGCTGTTCGCGAGATCGGTGTTACAGAAAAAAGAGGCACCTCTGTTCATTTCTGGCCAGATGACAGCATTTTCATTACTTCTGAATATAACAAAGACATACTCGAGGGTCGCTTACGTGAACTCAGCTTCCTGAATAAGGGTCTCAGCATCACGCTGAATGACCTCCGTGAAAAAGATGAAGAAGCGGGACTTACCTATTCCAAAACTTTCTTCAGCGAAGGCGGTATCATCGAATTCGTTGAAATGCTTGACAGTAATGCAGGTCGTGCTCCTCTCCTTCCCAAACCACTTTTCGTGGAAGGCCGTGATGAAAAGAATAATGTTGCCGTGGAAGTAGCCATGACCTATAACTCGAGTTATAGCGAGCATATTTACTCTTACGTCAACAATATCAACACCATTGAAGGCGGAACACACGTGGCTGGCTTCCGCAGGGCGCTCACACGTGTTTTCAAATCTTATGGCGACAAACAAGGACTGTTTGAAAAAGCCAAGGTGGTGATTGAAGGTGATGACTTCCGTGAAGGTCTCAGCGCCATTATTTCGGTAAAGGTTCCTGAACCACAGTTTGAAGGACAAACCAAAACCAAGCTTGGTAACAACGAGGTAATGGGTATTGTGGATACAACGGTTTCAAAAGTGATCGAGGCTTACCTGGAAGAAAATCCAAGGGAAGCCAAGAACATCATACAAAAAGTGATTCTTGCCGCGCAGGCAAGAGCCGCTGCCAAGAAAGCCCGCGAGATGGTGCAGCGTAAATCTGTGCTGAGTGGTGGTGGCCTGCCGGGTAAACTGGCCGATTGTTCCGACCGTGACCCGGACCGTTGCGAACTGTTCCTGGTTGAGGGTGACTCAGCCGGTGGTACAGCCAAGCAGGGAAGGGACAGGAGCTTCCAGGCTATCCTTCCGTTGAGAGGAAAGATCCTGAACGTGGAAAAGGCCATGGAGCATAAGATCTACGAGAACGAAGAGATCCGGAATATGTACACCGCGCTTGGTGTAACGGTGGGAACACCTGATGATCCCAAAGCGCTCAACATTGCAAAGCTTCGTTATCATAAGCTGATCATTATGACGGATGCCGACGTGGATGGAAGTCACATTGCCACGCTCATTCTCACATTCGTTTATCGTTATATGAAAGAGCTCGTGGAGCAGGGTTATGTATTCATCGCCCAGCCTCCTCTTTACCTTGTGAAGAAAGGAAAAGAACAGGCCTACGCGTATAACGAAGAGCAAAGAAAAATACTTTCAGAAAAACTGGGCGCCGGCAATCCTGAGTCGGTCAACATCCAGCGTTATAAAGGTCTTGGTGAAATGAACGCTGAACAGCTCTGGGAAACTACCATGAATCCTGATACGAGAACACTCAAGCAGGTGACAATTGAAAGCGCCGCCGAAGCCGACAGGATCTTCAGCATGCTGATGGGTGATGAAGTTGCTCCAAGAAGAGAGTTCATCGAGAGCCATGCGAAGTATGCGAGGATTGATGTATGATGGGAAGCCAATGGATAATGGCCAATAGCTAATGGCTTTCGCTCCCGGTCATCATAATCACTTCATATAACTGGTCTCCCTGCATTATATTGTTCCGAAAGAAACGGGACGAGTTATGAAACGGTTTATCTTTTGTTTTGCATTCTTCCTGCCAATTATTGGTTTCAGCCAGACGCTGTTGAAAGGCTGGGTGAGAGATGAAAACAAAAGACCTGTCCCCAACGCCAGTGTTTTCCTGAGCAATACTTCTGTGGGTACCCGTGCCAATGATGATGGTTATTTCCAGATCTATCTTCCGGAGGGCAGGTATGACCTTGTGGTTTCTTCTGTTGGTTTTGAAACCTATGCATCGCCTGTATCAGGCAGTGCTGCCATTGATACAATCTATATTACCCTAAAGATTAAAGCAGCCGAACTGGAAAATGTGGTGATAGAGCCTTTCGAAAAGAATGGCTGGGAAAAATGGGGGAAATTCTTCACTGAAAATTTTATAGGCACTACTGCCAATGCCGCTGATTGCAGGATCCTGAATAAAGAGGTGATCAGGTTCCGTCATTCCAAAAAAACAAATGAGCTGACTGCCATCGCAATGGGACCTCTCAGGATCGAGAACAGGGCACTGGGATACGTGGTGACCATCCAACTTGAAAACTTTACTTACGCTTTTAAAAAAAATTACCTGGTCTACATCGGCTACGCTTATTTTCAGCCTATGAAGGGCAATGCTGCAAAACAGAAAAGATGGGAAAAAGCGAGATACGATGCTTACCACGGCTCGCTGATGCACTTCATGCGCGCCCTCTACCGTAATAAAATTGATGAAGAGGGATTCGAGGTGAGGTACCTCAACAAAATCGTGAACGAAGAAAAACAAAGAGTGAAAGCAATCTATGCCAATGCACCGCGTACTCCCGGCGGGATGGTGACTACTGTGAGAGCGTCAACGGATTCCCTGGAATATTATGAACGTACGCTCCGGCAGAAAGATGTATTTGACAAAATAGGTAAAGAGAAGTTACCGGGCGACAGTATCGCTTATGCTTATGACAGCACAACCGCGGTACTGGATTTTCCCGATCACCTGCTGGTGACTTATACCAGGACGTATGCGCCAATTGAATTCAGGAGACTATATCCGCAGGGCAATACTTCCATGACTTCGGAACTGACGCTCATTAATGAGATCCCTGTGTTGGTAGAAGCAAGTGGTAATTATTATAATCCTGCCGACCTGCTCAGCAAGGGCTACTGGGCCTGGTCAGAAAAAATTTCCATGATGCTGCCTTTTGATTACAAACCCTGAGTCTTTTTTTTTCCAATTGTTTTCTTCAGGCCCTCCCAGATCTGCCGAATCTCTTTTCGTTTGCTGATCAGCACTACTTTTTTTTGTTCACGGCCATTTTCATGGTAACAGATCCTATAGCCGGTTTCAGCTACCCGGCCGGAAGTGGCTCCGTAATAAAACGGGGCGGGTTCTATCAGGCTGATGGATTGCAGGGGAACCGTTTTGGTAACAAAAAGATTGTCGAGGTAAAAATTTTGTCCGTCATAACTCAGGCGGTAAGTGCGGATGGTAACGAGCAGCGAAAGAAAGACCATGGTAGCCAGGATGATCTTTGCTGCGAGCGGAAGTGCCGGCCTGAATACGATCAGCAGCACCACCAGCGGCAAGACATAATCCATAACCTGGTGAAATTTTTTATACAGCCTCTTTTTCTTCATCGCTTCGTTCTTAATGTTTATTTAGTTTTATCAGATGAAGTCTTATCTACCAAATTCAGACCGATATGCCAGCATGGAATACAGGCGCTGCGGCAGAAGCGGTCTCATGCTGCCCGCTCTTTCGCTGGGACTATGGCACAACTTCGGGGTAACGGATGATTACGAGAACAGCAGGGAAATGGTTCATACCGCCTTTGATGCGGGCATTACCCATTTTGACCTGGCTAATAATTATGGACCACCACCGGGCGGGGCAGAAATAGTTTTTGGTAAGATTATGAAGCAGGACCTGCATGCACATCGCGACGAACTCATTATATCATCCAAAGCCGGCTGGCCTATGTGGGAGGGTCCGTATGGTGACTGGGGCTCGAAAAAATACCTGGTTGCCAGCATGGACCAGAGCCTGAAAAGAATGGGACTTGATTATGTGGATATATTTTATCATCACCGTCCCGATCCCAACACCCCTATGGAAGAGAGCCTGGCCACGCTCGATCTTTTCGTAAGACAGGGCAAGGCACTGTACATTGGCATCTCGAGCTACAGCGCGCAGGAAACCATGAAAGCGGTGGAGATTCTCAACAGTCTCGGAACCCCATTATTGATTCATCAACCTAAATATTCTCTCCTAGAAAGATGGGTGGAGAATGGCCTCCTGGATGTATTGCAGACAAACGGAACGGGCTGCATCACCTTTTCATCCCTTGCCCAGGGTATTCTCACCAATAAATATCTGAAAGGCATTCCCGCAGACTCCAGGGCAGCCAGCAACAGGGGTAATGGAGCGCTGGAAGCTTCTGGCATTTCAGAAAGCGTTCTGGAAAAAGTGCGCAAGCTGAATGAGGTGGCAGCCAAAAGGGAGCAAAGCCTCGCG
>CAYWSQ010000050.1:0-18309 GCA_964460925.1 uncultured Flavisolibacter sp.
CAGCTTATGGTATTGTTTTCACCCTCGTATTCAGCACACTTGTTGCCAATAATTTTGATGTGTATGATAATTTCATCACACAGATCCAATCCTCAGCGGAAGAGTTAGTGCTGATATGTAATGGAGAGGACTGATGAAGTGGATGGTAGAATCTTAAAACGGTCATCAATACGGTGGCCCACTACCCAGATGATCTTTTTACCTGATTCGATCACCCAGGTATTTTCCTTTTCATGTTTCGGGGTTTTCTGATCGATCAGGAAACGCGCCAGCTTTTTTTTCTTGCGCATGCCAAGTGGATAAAAATAATCTCCCTGCTTCCATTTGCGCAGCACCAGCGGGTATTCAATCTCACGGGCATCAAGTAGTGCCTTTGCAGGATTGTTTTCGATATTGAATTCAGCAATGTTTCCTTTTTTTAACTGTAAAATGCCCCTGGAAAATTGAATCTCATTTTCATTCTCACTGATGGCGATCATGCCCGCATCCACAGACCTTGGAGCTAGTACGAGCCAGAGGCCATGGCGGATCAACTGGTGGCTTCCCGATTCTACAAAACGCCCGGGTGCTGCATCCATCAACCGGAGTATGTCTTCCAGTTGCCCTGAACTAAATCCAAACGGTCTTGTCCATTCATACAAAAGAATGGATGCATTTTTCTTTTTCAGTTTTCGCACGGGAATTCTTGAAGTCTCCCCACTCCTTTCTACCAGTTCTTTCAATTCTTTGCCAACCTGTTCCTCGTAAAAACTATAAGTAAGCCGGAATCTTTCAAGATTCTGTTCAAGGTTTTCCTTCACATTCGGAAAATTTTTCGCGATCAATGGAATCAACTCGTTCCTGAAAAAATTCCTGGTATATTTTGAAGAACTGTTGCTTTGGTCTTCCACCCACCCAAGATTTTTCTCTATGGCATAAGCCATGATCTCGTTGCGGTGAATCCGGATGAGCGGCCTCAATATTTTCCCGTTTATTTCGGGAATGCCGGTCAGTCCCCGCAAACCCGTACCCCTGAAAAAATGTATCATCATGGTCTCAATACTATCATCCGCATGGTGGGCCGTGATAACATAGTCAAAACCTTCAGTTGCCTGCAGGTGGGCGAACCATTCATAGCGTACCTTCCTGGCTGTTTCCTGGATTGAAAGCTTTAATTCCTCCGAAATTTTTTCAGTTTCAAATTGCCGGGTGAAAACCGAAACATTCAATGTGCCAGCGAGTGATTTTACAAATTGTTCATCAGCCTGGCTGGCTGCACCTCTCAGGTTAAAATTGCAGTGGGCGATGGAAAATTTGAAACCCGCCTGCCTGCAAAGATGTGAAAGCACAACAGAGTCAATTCCCCCGCTCACCGCCAGCAATAAATGGTGTTGCGGAGGCAAAGGATGCCTGTCAAAAAATTGAATGAAAATTTCGAAGATGCCGGTAGTTTGTTTCATCCTGTAAAATCCTCGTAGGCGCTGAACAGTTCATTGTACGCGTGGCGGTCGCCGGCCTCTTTTGTTTTGATCAATCCCTTCTCATACCATTTGAGTGCGGCTTCATCTTCACCGTTACGCTGGAGCAACTGGCAGAGGTGGTAATAACTGCCTATGTAATTCTCATCTTTTTCCAGCAGGCCTTCAAACCATCTTCTTGCTTCAGCATCATCGCCCAGCTTTACGTATTCCAGTGCCAGCGCATGTTGTACGAAACTGTCACCGGGACTTTCGGCAAGAAAAGATTTTAACTGTGTGATCCTGTCCATTCCCGATGGCTGTTTGGTTATATTTGCGCCTTATATTTGCAACAGTTCATTAGTTGCATAAACAACTAAATGTTATAATACATTAATTTAGCTGTATGAAAATACTTGTCTGCATCAGTAAAACGCCAGATACAACGGCAAAAATAGCCTTCACTGATAACAACACGAAATTCGCCGAAGCCGGTGTTCAATGGATCATCAATCCATACGATGAATGGTATTCCCTCGTCCGTGCCATTGAGCTTAAGGAGAAAGATGCCGCCACCGTGATCCATCTTGTAACAGTTGGAGGCGCTGATGCTGAACCAGTGATCCGTAAAGCACTTGCATTGGGAGGTGATGAGGCGATCCGCATCAATGCCGAACCCATGGAAAGCTACCAGGTAGCCGCGGAGATCGCGGAAGTGGCAAAACAGGGCGGCTATGATATCATTTTCACCGGCAAGGAAACAATCGATTATAATGGAGGCGCTGTCGGAGGCATGATCGCTGAACTGCTGGACCTTCCTTATGTAGCCATGGCCACCAATTTCCAGTTGGAAGGCAGTAAGGCAACTATCAAAAGAGAAATTGAAGGTGGTGAGGAAACAGTTGAAGTTTCTTTACCCGTTGTGCTCAGCACACAGAAGGGTGTTGCGGAAGCCCGGATCCCGAATATGAGAGGTATCATGGCTGCGAGAACGAAACCGCTGAAAGTGGTGGAGGCAACATCCGCAACACCGCTTACCCAGTTTGCTTCATTTGGTTTACCACCAGCCAAAGCAGGTGTGAAACTGGTTCCGGCTGATAATGTTGAAGAACTTGTAAGACTGCTGCACGAAGAGGCCAGGGCCATCTGATGACCCGGTACCGCAGCAGCTTTGTAAATCACATTATTCATTTTCAAACAATTTCAAATTTTTCAAATGAGCGTTCTAATTTTTGTTGATCATACCGACGGACATATTAAAAAAGCATCTCTTGAAGCATTAAGTTATGGTGCCGCCATTGCCAGCCAGAATGGTGAAGACGCCGAAGCCCTGGTTCTCGGCGATGTGAATGATGACCTGTCAGCTCTTGGCCAGTATGGAGTGAAAAAAGTTCACCAGGTAAAAAACGATCATCTCAATCAATTCGACTCACAGGTTTACGCTAAAGTGGTTGCTGAAGCCGCAGGTAAAGCCGGGTCAAAGACCATCATCTTCTCCAATAATTCCAGCGGCAAATCCATTGCTCCCCGCGTAGCAGTGCGGTTGAAAGCCGGACTCGTTGCCGGTGCCGCGGCTGCCCCGGGATCTGATGCCTCGATCCGCAAGAATGTTTTCAGCGGGAAGGCTTTTGCGAATGTGATCTTCAAGTCTGATGTAAAAGTGATCACCCTGAACGTAAACGCTTATCCTGTTTCCCAGGGTTCCGGAACGGCAGAAGTGGCTGCACTGGAGGTATCGGTTGATGCACCAAAACTGAAGACCATTGATACAACCAAAACTTCAGGTAAGGTTGCCTTAACTGAAGCAGATGTGGTAGTTAGCGCAGGCAGGGGAATGAAAGGACCAGAAAACTGGACCATCGTTGAAGAGCTGGCAGATACCCTCGATGCCGCGCTTGCCTGCAGCCGCCCGGTGGCTGATGCGCACTGGCGTCCGCATAATGAACACGTAGGTCAGACCGGTATCGCCATTGCTCCCAATCTTTATATCGCCATCGGCATCAGCGGTGCCATCCAGCACCTGGCAGGTGTGAACCGCAGCAAGGTGATCGTGGTGATCAACAAAGATCCCGAAGCTCCTTTCTTCAAAGCCGCCGATTATGGCATTGTAGGAGATGCATTTGAGATCGTTCCGAAAATGACCCAGGCCATCAAAAAGCTGAAAGGCACGGCATAATCAGCGCCTGCAGCCGGGCATTGTTTTTTCACTTAAAATCGTAGGTTTGCACATCCCGGCAAAAGCGTTGTTTATATTAAGGTTATGAAGAAAATAGAATTGGAAATTGTGGCTCTTTCTCACAGTATTACTCAAACGCATTCTTATGCGGTGGTGTTGGGAGAAGTGAACGGACTCAGGCGTTTACCTATCGTGATCGGTGGTTTTGAAGCTCAGGCCATTGCCGTAGCCCTGGAAAAAATGCAGCCCAGCCGCCCGCTTACACATGACCTGATGAAAAACTTCATGACCGCTTTCAACATCGAACTGCACGAGATCATCATCTCCGACCTGCAGGAAGGGATCTTTTATTCCAAGCTGGTTTGCTCCTCGGAGAATGATACCATAGAAATTGATTCCCGCACTTCTGATGCTCTTGCGCTTCGGATGTCCTGTTTATACTTACGAGCACATCCTCGAAAGTGCTGGCATACTGATGGAAGATCCTGGTACAGGTAAAAAGAAAAAAACGCCTACTGTTACCTCACCGGAGGACGAACCCGGAAGTAAGGATGATCTGAAAACCATGAACTTAGAAGACCTGAATGTACTTTTAAATGAAGTGCTCGAACAGGAAGATTATATCAGGGCTATCGCCATCAGGGATGAAATAAATAGCCGCAAGAAAAATAAAGAGTGAGCTTTTGGCCAATAGCCATTAGCCTTGTGGCTATTGGCGAGATGGTAAACGAAAACATTTGTGGTAAGCTTTCCTAATTGCAAGATCAACCTCGGCCTTAACATCCTGGGTAAAAGACCAGATGGATTTCATGATCTCGCAACTTGCTTCTACCCCATCCATCTTACTGATGCACTTGAGATCATAACAGCTCCGGATCAGAAATTTCAATTCACCCAGACAGGTCTGCCTCTTAATGTGACAGATTCAGATAACATCTGTGTAAAAGCTTATGAACTGTTCCGGCAGGCTTTCCCCGGTTGTCCACCCGTTCACATGCACCTCCATAAGATCATTCCTTCCGGTGCCGGGCTGGGTGGCGGAAGTGCGGATGCTGCATTCACCTTATTAATGCTCAATGAAAAATACAAAGCAGGATTCTCACAGGAAACGCTAATCAGCCTGGCCCTGCAACTGGGCAGCGATTGTCCTTTCTTCATTATCAACAGTCCATGTCTTGCAAGGGGGAGAGGTGAAATAATGGAACCCATTCACCTGGATCTTTCAGCCTATACCATCATGCTGGTAAACCCGGGTATTCATGTAAATACCGGCTGGGCCTTTTCAAAAATCAGCATACAGCAACCACGCAAACCTTTGGATGAAATCATCACCCTTCCACCAGGAGAATGGCAGGACCTGCTGGTGAACGATTTTGAAGCACCGGTTTTTGCTGCTTACCCTGAACTGGCGCACATAAAAGAATCTTTGTACAAAGCCGGCGCGGCCTATGCCTCAATGAGTGGCAGTGGTTCCACCCTGTTTGGGATATTTCCAAAACATGATTTTACACCGCCTTCCTTTCCCGGACAGTATTTTACCCGCGTCATTTAATGCTTTCTTTTACTTTTGCGGCCGATGGAGATCTACAAGGAATATTCTTTTGATTCAGCGCATTTTCTGCCTCGTGTACCTGAAGGTCATAAATGCAGGAATATGCATGGCCATACCTATAAACTCAAAGTGTTCCTGGAAGGCCAGCCAGATCCCGAGCTGGGATGGATCATGGATTTCAAGGACCTCAAGGAAGCATTGTCGGGAGTGATTGAGCAGTTGGATCATAAACTGATCAACGACATCCCCGGCCTGGAAAATCCAACCGCCGAGAATATCACTATCTGGATCTGGAAACAGATACAACCACTGCTGCCTTTATTAAGCAGGATCGAACTGTATGAAACACCCACAACAGGTGTAGTGTATAAAGGCGATTAGTCCGCATGCGATAACAGCTCTTCAAGGTCGAGCGCCTCAGTTACCATTTGCAGGTTGCCCTGGCTGTCGCGTGGCCATTCTTCCTTTGGCAGGTCCCAGTATAATTCCACTCCATTTTGATCAGGGTCGTCGAGGTATAACGCAAGGGATACTCCGTGATGAGAAGCACCCGTGAGCGGATAACCTGCCTGCACGATCTTCTTCAGCACCTGGGCCAGGTCTTTTTTAGTGGGATAGAGAATAGCCGTATGAAAGAGTCCCGCAGTATGAACGGGAGCCGGCCCACGGTCCTTACTGTACCAGGTATTCAACCCGATATGATGATGATAACCTCCCGCTGAAAGGAAGGCGGCATTGGCGCCATAAAATTGTGTTACCTCGAATCCTAGCAGGTCGCGGTAGAAGCTTAGTGCCCTTTCAAGGTCACTCACTTTGAGATGCACATGCCCGATGCGGGTTGCCGAAGGGACCTGGTATGCCATTTTATTCTTAGTTTTACACCAAGTTAAGCTAATGAATCTTTCCTTTCTTCATCAGAACCTTGATTTGCTCAACCACTAAGTGGACCTCTCCCCTTTCGATTTATTTCATTCATTACTTAAACCTGCAACATGCCTGTTACTTCTATAGCCCCTACCGGTGCCTCATATTTCATGGATCTTGAAGACCGTCACAGTGCCCATAATTATCACCCATTGCCTGTTGTACTCAACAGAGGAGAAGGTGTGTATGTATGGGATGTGGAAGGCAAAAAATATTTGGATTTTTTAAGTGGATATTCAGCGGTGAACCAGGGTCATTGCCACCCGCGCATCGTTGAAAGTTTTATTTCCCAGGCAAAAAAGCTGACGCTCACCAGCCGTGCATTTCATAACGACCAGTTCGGGGAGTATGCGCAATACATCACCGCACTTTTTGGCTACGACAAGGTCCTGCCGATGAACACAGGTGTGGAAGCAGTGGAGACAGCCATCAAACTTGCAAGACGCTGGGCTTATAATATAAAAGGCATCCCTGATGAGAAAGCAAGGATCATTGTATGCGAACAAAATTTCCATGGTCGCACCACCACGGTGATCTCTTTCAGTTCTGATGCCTCGGCCCGGAAAAATTTCGGTCCCTACATGGAAGGATTTATTTCCATCCCTTTCAATGATCTCCCTGCCCTGGAAAAGGTTTTGCAGGAAGAAGATATTGCCGCCTTCCTGGTAGAACCGATACAGGGTGAAGCAGGTGTGGTAGTGCCTGATGATGGTTTTCTTCATTCAGCGAAACTGCTTTGCGAAAAAGCCAATGTGCTTTTTATGGCCGACGAAATTCAGACAGGCTTGGCAAGAACAGGAAAAATGCTGGCCTGCGATCACGAAGCAGTACATCCCGACATACTGATCCTGGGCAAGGCTTTGAGTGGAGGCATGATGCCCGTGAGCGCCGTTCTTGCATCAAATGAAGTGATGGAGCTGATAAAACCTGGTGAACATGGATCTACTTTTGGTGGCAACCCGCTTGCCTGCCGTGTAGCCCAGGAATCGTTGCGGGTGCTTGTTGACGAAAACCTGGCGGGCAACGCGGAAAAAATGGGTGTTTATTTCCGGGAGTCCATTCAAAAAATGAAACTGCCGCATCTCAGGCTTGTCCGTGGTAAGGGCCTGCTCAATGCGATCGTTATTGATCATGCCGATAAAGAAGCTGCGTGGGAGATCTGCATGCTGATGATGAAAAACGGTTTGCTGGCCAAACCAACACAGGGCGACAAAATCAGGCTGGCTCCACCTCTTATCATCAACCATCAGCAGATGGATGAAGCACTGGGCATTATTGAAAAAAGCCTGGGATCTTTCAAATAATCAATCAATCTGATAAACTTGGAACAAAATATTTCATCTAAAAATTTTACAGTCGACCTCCTTATCGGCATGAGTGACGGACTGGTAGTGCCTTTTTCACTGGCAGCCGGGTTGTATGCTGCCGGCCAACCCAATGATATTATCCTGTTGGCGGGACTCGCATCCATTGCGGCAGGTTCACTTACCATGGGTTTGAGCGGCTATTTCTCAGGCAGGTCGGAACAGGATCATCATCATCATGGAAATGATGACGAACCTGAGGCCATGAAAAAATTTTTCGCCAACCTGGGACTCAGCAAAACCTTGCAGGAGCAGGCGGCGGGTGAAATGCTGAAAGACAAGGATAAGTGGACTGCATTCAAAATGCAATATGACCAGCAAAAGACACTGGATCAAAGAACGGCTGCCCGTTCGGGGTGGATGATCGGGTTGGGATACGTGGCAGGAGGTCTCATTACGCTTACCCCTTATTTTATTGCGGAAGCACCGGCTGATGCTTTTAAAATTTCCATAGTCCTGACCCTGGTAGTTTTGTTTTTTACTGGCTGGTTCAAAGGAATGCTCCAGGGCAATAAAGCTTTATGGAGTGCATTAAGAGGGTTGCTGACCGGCATGGCAGCCGCTGCTGCCGCTTATGGCGTTGCCAGGATCTTTTTGCAGAACTGATCTGGCTTCCGAACCGGAAAATAGTAACCATAAAAAAAGCCCCGTGATACCGGGGCTTTGTATTGGATGTACTTACTAATTACAACCTGATAAATCTCACTGCCTGAACCCTGCCTTTTTCGGTTGTACCTACCAGTTGGTAAGTTCCCGCTGCAAGGCGTCCCAGGTGAAGCTGGATATCATTCTGACCTGCAAATACCTGCCTGCTGAAGGCCATCACTACCCTGCCGTTTCCATCAACCACGGTCCATTCTACCTTGGTAGTTCTCTGTGTTTTCACCCTCAGTAAAGCAAGATCATTTACAACATTAGGCATCAGCACTACGCTTGTAACGTCAGCATCAACATTTGGTACTGCTGTCGGGAAGTTAATACCACCGATATTGGCCAGTACCATTGGCCCGAAGGAAATGGTCTGGAATCCAAGCAGTCTTCCTGCTGCTGTTCCGGTTGGGGCAAGTCCGCCTGCCTGTGTGGCAATCATCCAGTTGGTAGCAGTAGCTACACCTGCTTCCATATTCGCCGTTGGAGTGGCAGAAGCATTCGCATCAGCATCTGCATATCCCAGGGTAATGTTTACGGGTGATGTTGGAGCTGAACTCGCTGTTACATTCCAGGTGCGGTTGATAGCCCTTGCCGCGTTTGCCAGGGCTGGTGCTGATGGCAAACCGGTTACTACGCCTACTGTATAATTCCTGCCCTGGCCATTGGCGATCATTACAGGATTATATGAGGTGGCAGTTGGTCCCACAGGGAATACCACCGTTACCGTTCCTATGTTATTGCCGGTTACTTTACCGGTTCCATTTGTTACGATATGGCTTGCGACACTGCCGGTAGAACCGCCGGTGAATGTGAGATTATTATTTCCAAGTGTGATATTACCATTGGTCATTGTGAGGGCTGTGCCCACGGTCATGTTGCCACCAAGCGTGATACCACCCGCTCCATTCATGATAATGTTGGCTGCTGTGATGGCTGGCACTGACTGGTTGGCCGCACCCATAAATTCAAAGGTTCCTGCGGTACTGTTCAATGTTCCGTTATTGGTGAGGTTACCATGAAGGATCAGTCTTCCGCTGGCTGTGATTTGCAGGGTAGCTCCTGTTTCGATGGTTACATTGTTTACAGGTGCATTACCCGCGATGCTTGGAGAGAAAGGAGTACCTGATGGGATCACCACGCTCATGGCCTGCGTTGGTACACCACCGCACCAGTTGGCTGCGTTGTTCCAGTCGCTGTTGGAAGTACCGGTCCAGCTATTATCCGTAACTGTTAGCACGGCATCAGTTGAAGTAACGGATGGTGCGCAGGTTCCTGTAACCACTACAGAATAGTTTCCTGCATCTGCATAGGCAAGGTTACTGATGGTATAGCTGGCATTGGTAGCGCCTGTGATATCAGCTCCATTTTTTCTCCACTGGTAGGTAAGACCTGCACCGGCAGCACCCACAGTGAATGTGGCTGGTCCGCCAACACAACCTGACACAGTAGCTGCAGGCTGGGTTGTGATGGAAGTTTCCGGTGTGATGTTTACGTTAACCGTTGTTTCAGAAGTACAACCAACTCCGGAAGTAGCCGTGATAGTGTAAACCGTTGCACCGGTAGGTTTGGCATATACAGAATTCGTTGGAGTTCCTGTATAGGCTATGGTTCCGGCAGCATCTGTAAATAATGTTGCAGCCGGGCTCCAGGTATAAGTTGAAGGAGCGGTGAAACCAAATACAATTACAGGTCTGGAGGTTCCAACAACCGTGGTATTATCCGTAACATCCAGGGCACACATATCACGTGTACCTGAAGTATTATCATCATAGATCGCACGGGTGGCATTGAACGGAGCTGTAGCCATTGACATGGTTGGAGTATTACCCCAGCATACAGGCGATCCTGCTCCGCAGGTATTGTCTGCATCATTATCCCAGCAGATCTCGAATACAACATTTGATGTTCCATCCCATGTGAGCGGAGTGCTGAGTGCAAATGTGTTGGCTCCCAGAACAGGCAGGTAACTTGGACTGCTGAAAACTGTGGTGGCCCCTGCTACAAAACTTGCGGAAAGGTCTGTTGCCGTAGTTGTAGCCACTTTCAGCCTGAAGTTATCCAGGTTGGAAGGTGTTGACAATGAGGTCACATTAAAACTGAGTGAATTGATCATGCTTCCGCTTATCATTCCCATTGCGCTGAGTTCTGTAGCCCTTACCATATACTGTCTTCTTGATCCTTCAAAAAGCCTGTAGAAAGGAGTGCTTGAACTGGTTGAAGTGGTTGGTGAGGTTCCGGTTACCGTTCCGGTTGTTCCTGCCATGGATCCGGATGCGGTCAGTTGTACCGTGCTGCCAAGGCAAACAGTAGGTGTTGCCGGCGTTACCGTAGCCACTGTTGGCGGTGTATTTACAAAAATTACAGTTGAATAATTGTTATTGGTAGTGATCTCGTCATCCACCTGTGTTGTCGTAACATCAAACGTATAGTTACCACCTGTGCTGAAGTTAAAAGCAGGTGAAAGGCTTACGTTCATGGAAGCACCAGGTGCAATTGTTCCGGTATTGAGCGTTCCGGTAAGAGTACCTGTACCTGCGCCGGTTACATTGGCTGTAACGGTTACTGGATTCAGGGTAAGGTCAAGTGTAAACAGGCTTGCGTTAGTAATGGTAGCCTGAACGGTCGCCATGTTGATCGGGCATGTTGTTGGAGGTGTAATGATCGCTACCGGGCTTACATCAACCAATGGTGCTTTGATCACACTGATGTCATCAAGGTAAAGGTTGAACATGTCAGCATCGGAATAAGCATGGAAGCCGATATAATAAACTCCAGTTGCCGCCGGCGTGAACATGATGGTATCGAAGACAGGTGCACCTGTCATGATGCTTGAATGATCTACCAGCAAATTGGTCATGGCTCCCGCATTAGCTGCAGTTCCATAATGAACCTTCAGTTTTTCTTCAAAGAAGGTACTGTTGTTTCCATATTTGAAAACCAATCTGTACAAAGTTCCACCAGTAAGGTTCAGTCCTCTTGTATAGAACCAGTCATCCCCGGGGGTTGAACCATCCCAGCTATATTGCAGGGTATTGCCTGTATAACCAGTTGGGGCTACCACTGTTGTCCATGTAGTGGCTCCATTGAGGTCTACGCGCTGCGTGCACTCGGGAATATTAGGTGTTGTAGCTGCATTGAAATTTTCACTGTAAGGAACATTGGTAGCATCACAAAGCGTTGTGAAGGTAACCACAGGTGAATTGACACTGTACACTGCACCGCAAACCTGCCTTACATATACATCGTAGGATGTATTGCTGGTAAGACCTGTCATACTGATGGGTGAAGTAGCACCTGTTACGATCGTTCCGCCGGTACCGGCTGTTGCGCCAGTGCCAGGTGTGAAACCAACAGGACCGTATTCCACGATATAACCCGCACCTGTGGCCGTAAAGTTGGCAGATGCTGAAGCATTGGTAAGTGAGCCAATGGTTACAGCATTAGGTGCATTACATGGAGGTGTAAGTTCCACTGCGAAATCATCAAAGGTCATGTACCATGGAGCGCCTGAGGCATTGGAACGCAAACCAAAATAGTGAACACCGGTAGTAGTGGCCACGTAAGTGAATTTGGCCTGTGTGTATGCAGTATTAACAGGGTTGGTAATGGTACCCAGCGTGGTTGCCATGGCTGTTCCGTTGTTGGCATTGCCTACAGCAGCAGTCAGCACAAATCCATTCACCGCATCGGTTTGCCTGTACCAGAATGAAAAATCATAAGAAGTACCTGCAGTCAACTGAACGGCCGGTGTGAACAACCAGGCATCAGAAGACCAGCGTGCCCAGATATAATGGGTACCTGTTCTGGCTCCCAGACCATTGCGGACTGCAGTATTAGCACTTGTGAAATTTGCTCCTGTAGTCAGTTGTGTTGACCAGCAGCCTGGAGTGATGCCGGGTCCTACAGAAGTCAAAGATTCAAACCCTTCCGTGAATGGAACAGCCTGAGGGGCAGCAGTGGTGACGAGAATCGGATCCGAATCATCAAATGCACTTCCATTGGCACAGGTAACAATAGCTTTAAAATAAGTATTGCTTGTAATGCCGGTAGCCGTATAAGTTGCAAGTGTGGCACCTGCTATATCAGTATAAGTAACACCATCAGGAGATGATTGCCACTGGTAACTTAATCCGCCTACACCTGTTGTTGCACCGGTGAGACTCAGATCGGTTGAGCCACCAATACATACTGATGTGGTGGAGGCTGCCGCTGCACCACCTGAAGGCGTACCAGAACATGCCGCGAACACATTGAAATTGTCAAAATCCAGGAAGTAATCACCGCTCACCCATGTAGCGTTGATGCGGAAAATTACATTCTGTCCCACATAAGATGCCAGCGGGTATGACAAGGTTGTCCATGACTGGTCTGTTACGGTATGATTGGTATTGTTGATGGTGGCGAGATCAGTGAAGGTTGCTCCGCAATCTGTACTGATCTGCACTTTGAAATTACCCCAGTCTCCTGTTGGAGGTACCTGTGTACCTGGATAAGTTGAAGCCCAGTTAAGGATCCTGTACTGGAAAGTAAGGATGTCATTTGCGGTAACAGGTCCCACAGTTATCGTGGAAAAGACACCCG
Organism: uncultured Flavisolibacter sp.; assembly: GCA_964460925.1. GTDB lineage: Bacteria > Bacteroidota > Bacteroidia > Chitinophagales > Chitinophagaceae > Flavisolibacter. Next base: position 12,685 of record CAYWSQ010000050.1, read on the forward strand.
TAGTGGCACTGGCCCAGATGTTCCTGTAAATACCGTTTGATGAAACTCCATGGTTGTTGGCGATGCTCCATCCTGTAGTGTTCCATCCAGTGGGTGCAGTTGTAGTTGCAAATGACTCGGACCAGGGTGATGTAGTTACATAATTGATATTCACTGGTGTGGTACTGCTGTTATTGGCAGCATTTCCATCACCGGTGATGACAACATTTGCAGTAAGTGTATGAGTGCCTCCTGCTGAAAAATCAGCATTCGGGAACAAAGGATAGGTCTGGCTAGCACCTGCAGCCAGTGTTCCATTATTCAAAGTAACCGTCAATGACTGGGTTGACGCACCGGTTACATTGATATTGATCGTGGCATTGTTGGTTGCAAAATCAATTGATGAAGAACCGGAATTTTTTATCGTTACCGAAAGTGGTACACTGTTGTTTGGGCAAGGGCTGGTTGGCATACCTGTAATGGCTGTCACAGAAAGATCCACAGGCGGTAAAGCCGGGGGTGTAAAAGTATAAATCTGACCAGCAGCAGGTTTAGCTGAGATATTAGTGGTATTGGTTGTTGAACTTGTGGTGGGCGAAGCTGATGCATTATTTAATACCAGGTAATTGCCACTGCCTGTTGCAACAGCACTCAGTCCTATTGAAGCAGTTCCGTTGTTGGCTGACGCGGCCAGCGGCTCATACACGAATTCGATCACATTTGTGCCTTCATACAATTTTGCCTGGAAAGAAATTACAGCTCCTGCTGCATTCCAGTTCCATTTAACATTCGACCATTGCATGGTGAATACCCTGCTGCCAGCGGTTCCGGTAGTTGTGTACTGGATATTTGAGGCTGACTGCGCATCATGGTCATCCCATAAAGGAGCAACAAAAGGGCGACCGTTGGTGGCAGTAGCAAGATTATTGGTAATGTTTGCAGATGTAAGCGTTCCAAATGCAAGGAAACCGTTTGAGCTTACCCCAACAGTTGTATAATCCACCCCGGCATACGTAAAGCTGAATCCAATTGGGATATTAGTCGCATATCCCTCATCCGCATCTCCTGTAAGGGTTGGACTGGTACCTGAAATTGCAGTATAAGTACCAGACGATGCAGCAAAGGTATAAGCACTCACCTGAGCCCTTAACGCATGCATCGACAAAAAAGAAAATAGTACAAGTAAAAGTCTTGAGTAGAACTTTCTCATAAGCAGAATGTTAGTAAAGATTTTGGTTAAATTGGAAAGGCTTCTCAGTGAGGATGCTCCAAATTAGGGTATTTTTTTATTCTAACGGCAAAATTGAATGAGAAAAAGAATGAGAAAGAGAAAGAGAAACAGAAAGAGAAAGAGTTAGAGAAAAACAGGCGGGCTTATCTTCGCTGCATGCAAATCATGAGGTGGACTGCTTTCTTGCTCGCACTTGCTGTTATCATCGCCTGTTTTTATCCCTGGGTATACTACCCGGGTGGCGGACGGGTAGAAGGTTTTTATTCTGATAACAAAATCTGGGGACGTCCAGGATTGATTCATACCTTCCTCTGCTCTTTATATTTATTGCTGTTGCTGTTCAATAAAATGTGGAGCCTCCGGCTGGCTTTTTTTATCAGCATGATCAATATCGCCTGGGCCATCCGTAATTTTTTCTTGTTGGGGGCCTGCGAAGCAGGGGTTTGTCCTGAAAAACAAACAGCACTATATGTAGTATTCTTTGGATCATTATTGACGACAGTTGCCTTGTTATTTCATAAGCCTAAATCGAAAGTTTAGCAGGGATAAAAGGCTATTGGCTTTTGGCCATTGGCCATTGGCTTTTTGATTCCAGGCCTCAAAAAAGTCCGCAATGAAAATCTCGCAGAAATCTTCTCTCCTTCTTATTATTTACATGAAACCTATCTTTTCTAGAGTGGTGTAATTTCTCCTTTCTCTTTTCTCATTTCTCAGCGCAAAAAATAGAAAGCATAGCCCTCAAGGAAGCTATAGCGAAGACTGGTTTTCTATGTGGTGAAAATCTACAATAAAAAAGCCGCGCACTGTTAGTACGCGGCTTAAGAAAAACAAAGTGATTCAATATTATAATTTAAAACCCAGTGTGAAGCTCAGCACACGGTGTTTATTATTATGGTCTTCGCCTGAGTTGCTGCCAGATTGCAGTTTGGCAAGTCCCAGTCCATAATTCACACTCAGCACCAGTGATTTTCCTTCAATACCCGCAATACCATTTACACCATAGTCAAATCTTTTTACGATGTTGAAGCCAGCACCCTCCTCTTCAGATAAGGTTGTGGGGTCATCATCAGAGAACTCAATATCCCTTTCCACATTGTATTCAATGCCCAGCATGTTGCGTCCTTCTGTCTTCACCTTGCCGCCAACACCTACTGCCAGGTAAGGACCGGCACCTGCAAAGAAGCGGGTATTACCTATAGCAGGCGTTTTGAAAACCAGGTTTACTGGCACTTCAATGTAAGTGGGGTTGAATGTCTGCTTGAAATATCCATTGTTACCTGCTGTGCCTTCCTGCACTTTCGAACCTTTGCCGGTATACAGGATACCTGGCTGGAGATAAACAATACTTCCAAGATGAAGGTCTCCAACGATACCTAGCTGGAATCCTGTTAGTGATTTGGAATCATCCACTCTTCCGTTATCCGTTACTGATACATTGGCCAGGTTCAATCCACCCTGGAGCCTTGCATTCTGGGCATAAGTATCAGCAACTAAAAACATGGATACCGCCAGAACGAGAATTCGCATTTTCATAATTTGTACAGTTTTGCCTTTAACTCATCAAATCGCTTGCCAGAGGCTGATGTTAAATAAGAAAGGCTTGATTATACATATTTCCAAACTATAAAAGAGTGAACCTCCATTCATTTCAAAAATCAAATTGATTGAATAAGTGAATTTGCCTGGTAAAAAATTACCCAACCAGTGCAAGCGCTTTAGCCGTTTCGGCGGGCTTGTCCGCCGTAGCTTTAGCTTAGGAAAGTTTAGTAAGTAGCCTCCATGAATTCCAAAAGGCCATGTTCTTCGCAGCGCTTCTTGAAATAGTCATTGCACTGGTTTTTTGAATTTTGCTTTTGAATTTTGAATTTGACTTATATAAAAAACTAAAGCTCCACCTAAGGAGCTTTAAAAAATTTTGAGAGAGCTTTGGCTTCAACCTGAATGATTTGTGGTCATACTTACCGGCCAGGATACCAGGTTCTTCTCCGGAAAGATTAACAGGTAGGCAGGAATCGGATTCCATTTCCAAAAATCTTCACGAAATTAATTAAGGAAAAAATACGGAGGTAGAAAAACCGGATTTTTTTGTTTGAATAAGTTGAAAAAATAAGAAAAAGGCATAGCCGGGAAGGCGGTAAGACGTTAAGTAGAGGTTTAACTTCAATAAATCCTTTACGCCTTTCCGGTTAATTTTTTGGGCAACACAGAATAGCAAAAAACGCTAAGTGTTTTATAAAACTATTTACCTTCTTCCCGCCCGGATAAAGAATCATGTAATAAATACTGTATGAAATAGAAGTGGTATTCACCCACAGATCACAAAATCAAAAAAGGGTTATCCTTATCAAAACCACCTCCTGATTTTTTGCCTGAAAATTTTGTCCTGATCCATTTAAACATTTTGTACAGCATGGCCAATGGTTTTAAAAGTAAACAATGGAGATAACGGTCAGGGATGGGATCTTCAGCAAGAAAAGGGCCAGATTCAGCAGGGTCACTATGACCTAGCTGTTTTCTTCAAGTTAAGAAAAAATTCTGAAACGCTGGAAATTTTTAATGCCCGAACTGGATTCCTGCCATCACATTTACCTGGCCCGAGAACCATTGTTGCTTTCCATAACCATAAGCAATCCGGAAATGATTGTAATTGGCATAGGCGCCTTTGAAACTGGCTTGCGCAAAGAAGTTTTTGAGGAAATTATACCGGAGCCCGGGTTCAAGTCCTGCCACATAACCGGAAAACGCATAACGGTCATCGTTATGGACCCCCAAAATGATGGAATTTGTTTTGGGCACCACTACTCCACCTCCTGCTTTTATAAACAGATCCAGTTTATTGATACCATCTTTGCTTTGCAGCAGCGTGAAGAATTTTACAATATTGATCATGGCGTAGTTAGCACCATCCGTATGTTCTAGTTTTACAAAATCTCGCCCAAGCACCGTATCCTTATCCAGTTCCTGGGTGCCAATATATCCTTTCACCCTGACCGCCTGGTTCTGCTGTACCTTATATTTCAAATGATCAAAATGATATTCAATCCCGATCTTTTTTTTGTATGAGTAATATCCAAAATTATAAGAGTACTGGGGAGCAGTGCCCATGGCGAGATCATCATGCGCCTTTACCTTGTAAATGGTAAAATCAAAATCAGGTGCTGCATTTCTCACCAGCCTGATATCGCTATTCGTGTAAAAGGCCCGGTGCGTTCCGAAAGAAAAATAAAAAAGGCCGTCTTTTTTTACTGTCTGTGCCCGGAGGGTTGAAGACAGTGATAGCATAATGATAAAAGCCGAAATATATTTCATCTGGAAGAGGCAAAGGTAAAGGCCACAGGGGAAAAGCAAGGGGCCGATAGCAGATTTCAACTTAGCATTAACAGCCCCAAAAAAAAGCCCCACCGATGAGGTGAGGCTTTCTATCTTGAATTTTAAGATTAATAATCCATTCCACCCATGCCTGGCATTCCTGCCGGAGCACTGGCGGCACCTTTTGGTTCTGGTTTGTCCGCCACCACGCATTCAGTGGTCAGCAACATACCAGCGATGGAAGCTGCATTCTCAAGAGCTACACGGCTAACCTTTGTTGGATCAATTACACCAGCGCCAATCAGGTTCTCGTATTTCTCTTCACGGGCGTTGAAGCCATAATCAGCACTTCCTTCCTTCACCTTATTTACCACTACGCTGCCTTCAATACCGCAGTTTTCCACGATCTGGCGCAGGGGCTCTTCCAGTGAACGGCGAACGATCTGTACACCAGTTGCTTCATCATTGTTCAGTGTATCGATATTATCGAGCGCGGCAATTGCACGTACATAGGCAACACCACCACCTGGAACGATACCTTCTTCAACAGCAGCTCTTGTAGCATGCAGGGCATCATCCACACGGTCTTTCTTTTCTTTCATTTCCACTTCGGTTGCGGCACCTACATTCAGAACTGCCACACCACCGCTCAGCTTGGCAAGACGCTCCTGCAATTTTTCGCGGTCATAATCAGAAGTGGTATTCTCGATCTGTGATTTGATTTGGTTGATGCGTGCAGTGATGCCTTCTTTTTCACCCTTACCACCCACTACGGTTGTATTGTCCTTGTCAATTACTACCCTCTCGCATTTGCCGAGATAGGTCAGGTCGGCATTCTCCAGTTTATAACCCTGCTCTTCAGAGATCACGATTCCTTTTGTAAGGATCGCGATATCCTGCAGCATTTCTTTTCTCCTGTCGCCGAAGCCCGGAGCTTTTACGGCAGCTACTTTTAAAGTTCCACGGAGTTTGTTCACCACGAGGGTTGCCAGTGCTTCACCTTCAAGATCTTCAGAGATGATCAGCAATGGAGCACCTTGCTGGGCTACTTTCTCCAGGATGTGCAGGATGTCTTTCATGCTGCTGATCTTTTTATCATAGATCAG
>CAYWSQ010000051.1:0-18005 GCA_964460925.1 uncultured Flavisolibacter sp.
TCTTCATAAGAATGCACCCATTGCCGACGCGCTTAAGAAACGCATTGAGCAGAGCGAGCGGGAAAGGAAAGACCTCGCCGGCATTAAGAAACTGGCCAATGAGAGAGCAAAAAAAGCCAACCTGCATAATAAAAAATTGCGCGATTGCCGCGTGCATTTCAACGAAGAACCACCGGCCAAAAACAAGCAGGAATTCTTTGCCATCCAGAAAGAGACCACGATTTTTATTACTGAGGGTGACTCTGCCAGTGGTTCCATTACCAAGGCAAGAAGCGTGGAAACGCAGGCCGTATTCAGTTTGCGAGGTAAACCTTTGAACTGTTTTGGGCTGAGTAAGAAAGTGGTGTATGAAAATGAAGAGCTCAACCTCCTGCAGCATGCGTTGAATATTGAAGAAGGGATGGAAGGATTGCGTTATAACCGTATTGTGATCGCAACCGATGCTGATGTGGATGGTATGCATATCCGCCTGCTGATCATGACCTTCTTTTTGCAGTTCTTTCCCGACCTGGTGAAGAACAACCATGTGTATATTTTGCAGACACCTTTGTTCAGGGTGCGCAATAAACAGGAAACAATTTATTGTTATTCAGAAGCCGAGAAACAGGCTGCGGTTAAAAAGCTTGGAAATAAGCCCGAGATCACAAGGTTCAAGGGTCTGGGAGAAATTTCTCCTGATGAATTCGGGCGTTTTATTGGCGATGAGATCAGGCTGGATCCCGTGATCCTGGAACATGGAGATCATATCCAGCACCTGCTTGAATATTATATGGGTAAGAATACCCAGGAGAGACAGGAGTTCATCATCAACAATCTTAAGGTAGAAGTGGATGCCGTTGAAGACGCGGTAGCTTAAAATTATACGCTTGAAAAAACTAGACGCGATCAGGAAGGCAAAGTCATTGTTCATGAAATGGAACCTGCATAAGGTCACGGTTCCTTTCAGCCCTTCATTGTCCAATGCCGTGAACATGGCAGAGATGTCGCAATGGAGAAAGGATCACCCGGTAAAAGGATACAATGATTTTTACCAGGAGACTTGGGATTATGAAAGGCGGTATAACCTTTATGAAGCCATAGTAAAACAGGAAAACCTGGCCGGCGGGCCAATCGATTATTTTGAGTTTGGTGTGGCCGGTGGTTATTCTTTCAAGTGGTGGCTGCAAAAAAATACCCTGGCAGAATCCAGGTTCTTTGGTTTTGACACATTTGAAGGCCTGCCAGAAAAATGGGGGAGTTACGCGAAAGGCTCCATGGCCTATTCACTCGAGTCGCTCGGCATCCAGGACAGCAGGGCTGGTTTTTATAAAGGTTTGTTCCAGCACACGCTCTTGCCTTTTCTTGATCAATACGATAACCGTAACCGCAAACTCATACATATAGATTCCGATCTTTTCAGTTCGGCTCTTTTTACCATGACGCAGTTATACCGTTTTCTCAAACCCGGTGATATCCTGCTCTTTGATGAATTTGCCGTGCCGAGCCATGAATTCCTGGCCTTCAAGATTTTTTCAGAATCATTTTATGTAAAATATGATGTGATCGGGGCAGCCAACAATTATTTATTTGTTGCCATCCGCATTGCTGAATCATAGAATCAAATAACAGAATAAAGTATGATCCATATTGTTTTCCAGGAAGCCGATATTGAAGTGCTGAACAAGGCTATTGAGCTGGATGAAAGTTTACAGGGACCCGTACAGATCATCAGGGATGATTACGCCGTAGGGCCGGTGAAGGAATTATTTGAAACTGAAGGTTACCAGGAAAGAAGGGAATGGTGGAAGGGATTACTTGAACAATCTCCTTACAATACCGACCAGTTGATGAACCTCGTGGATGACCGGATGACGGTTTACCAATTGAAGAAGTCACTGGAAGAGAATAGCAAGGAAGAAGTATGGATCTGGATGGGCCAGAACCAGCATGATGTATGCGGCTATTACTGGCTTATCTCGCAGTTGAAAGAATTCCAGGGCAGGATAGTGGTATTGTATCTAAATAACCTGCCTTTCATCAATGAAAAAGGACAGATCTTTTACCCTACCGTGCTGCACGAGATACAGCCAAAAGAATTCCTGAAGGCTAAAAAACTGAACAGGAAAGTAACGCTGAGTGAGTTTGAGGTGGATCCCGATGAATGGAACAGGCTTGCCTCTGAAAATGCTATGGTACGCATTCTTGAAGGAGGTAAAAAGATCGTAAGCAAGGAAGTTGATTTTTATGATAAGGAAATTCTTTCCAACCTGTCAAAGGACTGGCAGAAAGGTAACCGCGCCATGCAACAGCTTCTTTCCAAAATGAAGATCAAGACCGGCGATGTGTTTTTACTCTGGCGGATGAAGGAACTGGCTACTGCTGAAAAAATTGAGCTGAATGGGGATACCTCCAAAAGCTGGAAGGATTTTGAAGTAAGGATATCAGCCCCCGCGGAGCAAAGCGTAGAAAACAACCAGGCAACATGAAAAAGATAACTGCTTATTTATTTTTATTGTTTGCGGCCATTGAACTGTCAGCGCAAACCATGGAAGAGAAAATGGATGCGCTGGTCAGTGCTTATGCGGCACAGGGACAGTTTAACGGAACGGTGCTGGTGGGTCATCAGAACAGGATCGTTTTCCAGAAGGGATATGGTTATCGCAATACGGGTAGAAAAGAGATGAATGATGCCAACAGTATTTTCCAGGTGGGCTCACTCACCAAACAATTTACTGCAGCCATTATTATGCAGTTGTACCAGGAAAAAAAGCTGGACCTGCAGGATAAGCTCAGTAAGTATTTTTCCGGCTTTACCAATGGAGACAAGATCACGATAGAAAACCTGCTCACACATACCGCTGGTCTTTATAACTATACCAATGATTCCACCGTGATGCACGGAGACCTGGCAGCCCATTACAGCGAAGAAAATTTCCTGCAAAAATTCAGGGCTTACCCGGCAGATTTCGCTCCCGGAGCTGACTGGAATTACAGCAATACCGGTTATGTGATCCTGGGTTATATCATTGGCAAGATTGAAAAGAAACCTTACGAAACAGTAATGAGGGAAAGAATACTGAGGCCATTGGGCATGGACCACAGTGGTTTTGATTTTACCCACCTGTCGCATCCCCATAAAACCACCGGTTATTTCTATGTGCATGAAGGAGGCAGGGAAGCGCCTGTTGTGGATTCAACCATTTCACATGCTGCAGGTGCCCTGTATTCCACAGTGGGAGATTTGTATAAATGGGAGAGAGCTGTTTCCGCCAACCGGGTTCTCAATCCGGGTTCATGGAAAAAAGTTTTTACCCCTTATAAAAACAAATACGGGTATGGCTGGAATATCGACTCGGTTTTCAGCAAACCTATTACCCATCACAGCGGGGGCATCCCGGGTTATTTATCCTACATCCTGCGTTTCCCGGGAGAAGACCTGTCTGTTATCATAGTTGATAATTCGAGTTCCAACGAGATCTTCAAGATCGCCAAAGGTCTTTCTGCCATCGTACTCGGCCAGCCTTATGATCTGCCCACTATAAAAAAAGGAATTACGCTTGCACCTGATGTGCTGCAGCAATATGTAGGCAAGTATCAACTGGCACCTGAGTTCATCATCACCATTACAATTGAAAATAATAGTCTCAGGGCCCAGGCTACCAACCAGCCGGTTTTGGAATTGCTGGCGGAAAAAGAAGATCATTTTTTTATCAAGCTGGTGGATGCGAAGATCCAGTTCACAAAAGATGAACAGGGGAAAGTAGATGGTCTCATTCTTTTCCAGAATGGACAAATGCCCCGTGCCAAAAAAATTCAATAGAAAATACCGTATCAAATGAGCACTGCGAAGAATAAGAATTTTGAACATGTACAAACAGATCATGGCATCAACGGCCAGTATAAGACCTGGTTCCTTGACTATGCATCCTATGTGATCCTCGAAAGGGCCGTGCCGGCAATTGAAGACGGATTGAAACCTGTGCAACGCCGCATCCTTCATGCGATGAAGGAAATGGATGATGGCCGCTTCAATAAAGTGGCTAACGTTATCGGTCAAACGATGCAGTACCATCCGCATGGTGATGCTTCCATTGGTGATGCGCTGGTGAACATGGGACAAAAAGATTTGCTGATCGATACCCAGGGTAACTGGGGAGACACCCGTACGGGGGATGATGCTGCTGCGGCACGTTATATCGAAGGCCGTCTTTCTAAATTCGCGCTGGAAGTGGTTTTTAATCCGAAGACCACCAACTGGCAGCTCAGTTATGATGGTAGGAAAAATGAGCCGGTGACCCTGCCGGTAAAATTCCCGTTGTTGCTGGCCCAGGGTGCAGATGGTATCGCGGTTGGATTGGCCACCAAGATCCTGCCTCATAATTTCTGCGAGCTTTGTGAAGCTTCCATCAAATACCTGAAAGAGAAAAAGTTTGACCTCTATCCCGATTTTCCCAATGGCGCCATGGCTGATGTTTCGGATTACAACCAGGGTATGAGGGGAGGAAGGGTTAAGGTGCGGGCACATATCGAGGAGCTGGATAAAAAAACCCTGGTGATCAAAAGTGTGCCTTATGGTGTTACCACCTCCAGCCTCATGGACAGCATTGTAAAGGCTAACGATAATGGTAAGATCAAGATCAAAAAAGTAACAGATAATACCGCGGCGGAGGTGGAGATCCAGGTGGACCTGGCCCCGGGTATTTCTCCCGATATCACCATTGATGCCCTGTACAAATTCACCGACTGCGAAGTTTCAGTTTCACCCAATACCTGCGTGATCATTGACCAGAAGCCACACTTCGTAAGCGTGACGGAACTGCTGAAGATCTCCGCTGACAATACCAAAAACCTGCTGGAAAAGGAATTGCAGATAAAACTGGGAGAACTGCAGGAAAAATGGCATTACACTTCCCTGGAAAAGATCTTCTTTGAAGAAAAAATTTACAAGGAACTCGAAAAAAAGCATGAGACCTGGGATAAGGTGATCGCTTCCATCGACAAGGCATTTGGTCCCTTTAAACCCAAACTGAAACGAGAGATCACAAGAGAAGATATCCTTAAACTAACGGAGAAGCCTGTACGACGAATCTACCGCCTGGATATTGATGAACTCAACGCCCAGATCAAAGACCTGGAAGCCCAGATCAAGCAGGTGAAATTTGACCTCGCCAACCTGAATGATTATGCCATTGCCTATTTTGAGAACCTGCTCAAAAAATATGGCAAGGGCCGTGAAAGGAAAACGGAGATCAAACTTTTTGAAGTGATCGAGGCCAAGCAGGTGGCTATTGCCAATACGCGTCTCTACATCAACCGTGATGAAGGTTTTATCGGCACTTCCCTCAAGAAAGATGAATTCCTGGTGGAATGTTCAGACCTGGATGATATCATCGCCTTTACCAAGAGAGGAACTATGAAGGTGGTGAAAGTGCAGGATAAGGTATTTATCGGGAAAGATATACTGTATGCGGCTGTTTTCAGGAAGGGTGATGAACGCACCACCTATAACATGATCTATACCGATGGCGCAGGCGGTGTGAGTTATGCCAAAAGATTCAATGTAACCGGTGTAACCCGTGATAAGGAATATGATCTCACCAAGGGCCATGATAAAAGCAAGGTGCATTATTTATCTGTCAACCCTAATGGAGAAGCAGAAGTAGTGCGTGTGATCCTCAGCCCGAACTGTTCGGCAAGGAATAAGGAATTTGAATTTTATTTTGAAGAGCTGGAGATCAAGAGCAGGGGCAGCATGGGCAACCAGGTGACCAAGTACCCTGTACGTTCGGTGAAGTTCAAGGAAGCCGGCGTTGCCACCCTGGGCAGTATCAAACTCTGGTTTGACGACAAGTTTGGAAGACTCAACCACGATGGGAAGGGTATTGAACTGGGCGATTTTGACGCGGACGACAAAGTGCTGGTAATTTATACGGATGGCACTTATGAACTCACCGACCAGGAACTGACCCAGCGTTTCAATCCTGAGGAGGTGATGCTCATTGAAAAATTTGATGCCGAAAGAGTCATTACCGCGGTCTATCTCGATCATGATAAACTGCAGTATAATGTAAAAAGATTCCGCGTTGAGACCACCACGCTGCGGTCAAGATTTCTTTTTATCAAGGAAGGAAAGAACAATATTCTTGAAGCTGTATCAACAGAGGAAGAACCAATTTTACATGTAAGCACAGGCAAAGGCGCCCAGGTGCGGAAAGCTAAATTCAAGATCGCGAAAATGGTGGAAGTGATGGGATGGAAGGCAGTTGGCGCCAAGATCGTTGACTATACCAAATCCGTAATGATGGAATGGGAACAGAAGGGAGAGGCGAAACAACCGGAATTGTTTTAGAAACAGAAACAGAAACAGAGCGACGCACCCGCACTGTTTCTGTTTCTCCGCACTCACTCTTTCTCTTTCTGTTTCTTCGTTCTTAGCCTTACTGCCGCATTCGTCTGCATACTGCTCGAAAGCCGGATCTCGTATCTTTTTTTGCCATCATATACCAGCATCAATGCAGTGTTGGGTGGAATGCTTCCCAGGTTGTTGGCAAACATCGAGATCTCGTTATATGCCCTGGTGGTGTCCAGTTTGATCTTTAGTTGTATGGACCGTGTGCTCAGCCGAAGGTTAGCCGCAAGCAACTGGTCGTTGAAGAAAACCGATATGGAATCACCGTCAATCTCCCCGTTATCATAAAAATCAACCAGCACGGAATCTGAACTCACTTCGATCTCTTTCTGAACTGATAATTCCCTTTCCTTGAATTCCCGGTTGATCACAGGATTTTCAATCTTTCTTTGCTGTACTACCGCTGCTACCAGGGTATCGCTAGCGGTGGGCGTCCATACCTGGAAAGTCTCCTTGAAATTTTTTAAAGCCAGCATCACCGAATCGAGGTTGCCCGCCTCCTGGTTGAGTTTGAGATCAAAAACAATATCAGGACAGGTGTATTTATAGGCTTCTTTTCCCCTGAATCTTCCTACAAGGTTGGAACCAGCCCTGGATACGCGGTGGGTGGCTTTGAAGTCCATTTCACAATCCACTTCGAATCCGCCGGTATTGCCAAAATAGGGAACGGCGATATTGAACAGGGAGAGTTCTCTCGAGATATTATTATAATTTCCTTTGAGCTTGATGCTCCTGTAAGTGTTCTTGAAGTAATAATTCATGACCGCCTGCACGCTCGACTGGTTTTGCTGGAGTATCAGCTCAACCAGGTAATTATTGGCAGCGCCGCCGGTAACAACATTGGCTGTACCATACCAGTAACCCACCACGTTCTGCGCATTACTATTCAATGCGCCGGCGAAGAGAAGGAGCAGAAAAATTTTTTTCATGTACAGATGGTGCTTGTGATTATTTGATGTAACGCTTGATCTCCCGGTCCGTATCCCTCTGTTTGATCGACTCCCTTTTATCATGGAGTTTTTTCCCTTTTGCCAGTCCAATCTCCAGCTTCACCAGGTTCTTTTCATTGAAGAACAAACGCAGGGGTACGATGGTGTAACCTCTTTCTTTTTTCAGCCTTGATTCAAGCTTTTTGAGTTCACGGCGGTTCAATAGCAATTTTCGTTCCCGAATTGGATCATGGTTATTAACCGTTCCATGAGAGTAGGGAGAAATATGAAAGGAACGGATGAACATTTCACCATTATTGATCAGGCAATAGCTGTCATTAAAATTTGCTTTGCCTTCCCTGAGCGATTTCACTTCAGTACCGGTGAGCATGATACCTGCGGTGTACTTGTCGTCGATGAAGTACTCGTAATATGCCGATCGGTTCCTGATCTCCATTTTAATTTTTGAAAAGTGCAAGCACCGTGGAAAGTTTTTGCCTAAGCTCTTTCCTGTTAACGATAAAATCAAGAAAACCGTGTTCAAGTATGAATTCACTGCGCTGGAAACCCGGAGGCAGGTCTTTTTTTATGGTTTCTTTAATGACCCGGGGTCCGGCGAAACCGATCAGAGCGCCTGGTTCCGCAATATTCAGATCACCCAGCATGCCAAATGAGGCGGAGATACCTCCGAAAGTTGGATCTGTCAGCAGGGAGATATAAGGAAGTTTGGCATCAGAAAGTTGTGAAAGTTTGCCGCTGGTCTTGGCGAGCTGCATCAGGGAGAAAGCGCTTTCCATCATACGGGCGCCACCACTTTTGCTGATCACCATAAAAGGGAGGCGGTGCTCCAGGCAATAGTCCACCGCGCGGCTGAACTTTTCTCCCATCACCGATCCCAGCGAACCGCCGATGAACTCAAAGTCCATGCAGGCGATCACGATGCCGTTACCGTCAACAGTTCCGGTTGCCACCCTCATCGAGTCTTTCAGGTCCGTTTTACTCCAGGTTTCTTCCAGCCTTTGATGGTAGGGTTTGAGGTCGGTGAATTGGAGAAAATCCTTTGAACGGATATTCCCGAAAAGTTCCCTGTATTCCTTGTTGTCAAAAATGATCTCGTAATATTCATTACTGCCTACCCGGTGGTGGTAATTGCATTTGGGACAGACAAAATAAGCCTCCCTCAGGTCAGTGACCGTACAGATATAATTACAATCCGGGCACTTGGTCCAAAGTCCTTCCGGCGCTTCTTTCTTTTCGGAGGAGGGTGTGGTAATTCCTTTTTTCAGGCGCTTAAACCAACTGGATTTTGTTTCTTCCGTTTTTCCTTCTTCACCAGCCAGGTTGGCATCAAAATCTTCAATTTGTTGACTCATCAGAGCATGATTGATTCGGTACAAATATAGGGAGAATCAGCTTTTAGCTTTTAGCTGCGAACTGGGAGGCCAATGGTTCAGGGTTCATGAACTATCTACGGACTTCCTCATTACATACATCAACTTTCCGAATCCCTGCTTTTCATAAGCTTTTATGGCATTCTCATTTTCAACATATACTTCCAGTCTCATTTCATGAATGGCTTTTGACAGGCACCATTGTTCCAGTGCTTTCAGCACCAGGGCATTGATACCCTGTCCACGGAATTCCTCCCGAACAAACATAAAGCCCAGGTAAGCATACTGCTCATGTTCATGATAAGGTTTGGCTGTTTCAATCCTTGCATAACCTGAGCCTGCTACCAGGCCATCCACTTCGGCAACAGCAATCATCACATGATCCTGCTGCAGCATTTGCTCCAATGCATAATAGTTGATGAGACCCTCCTTCAGCGTTGGATCAAAAGGCCTCTCTCTTGCAATCACACCCTGCTCAAATTCGAACAGGACCGGCAGGTCGGAAGTTGTCGCGCGGCGTATTGTTATTGGCATGATGAATGATGTTTTGCCAGCCGTCCGCGTGCGCTGAAGCTTTAGCGGAGGCGCAAGCTTCAGCGAAGGCTGGTGAGTCGTGATCGGCGCGGCAGACTTTGAACTTTGAACTTTCAATTTTGAAATTTTCCCCACTACCGACTACCGACTACCGACTTTTCACTCACTATCCTCCTGAATTCCTCCAACACCGCCTCCCAGTTTTTCTGCAACTGCTCCTTTCCTTCCTCCGTGGCGATATTCTCCTGCGTCAGTTTCAGGTGCGTGCCTTCTTTTTCAGGACGGATCACAAAGCTGATGATAGCATAATTCTCTTCTTTGTCTTCCAGGCCTGACATGGAACTCAGCCAGGTATAACGTAACAGTTTTTCATTCTGGATCTCCATGATCACTCCTTTATCAACATATTCCTTACCGTTCCATTTACCGCTGAACAGGATGGGACTTCCTACCTTCCAGTCGGTTTCTACCTTAGTGCCGTGAAGGTACCTGCTGATCATTGCCGGGTTGGTGAGTGCTTCCCATACTGCTGCAACAGGAGCATCGATTTGCATGCTGATGACTGCTGTGAATGTTTTCTCTATTTTCATAAGGAAGCAGGAATCGTTCCAAACAATGCTTCAAACTCCAGGCCGCCTGGTGGCATAAATACATTCATCTATGAATTCACCGTTCTTGAATATAGATTTTGTCAAAATTGCTTCCAGTACAAAGCCTGCTTTTTGCAAAACTTTCTGCGAGGCAAGATTAGTGGCAAAAGGCCGCGCGAAGATCCTGTCAATGCCAGGAAGTCCAAAGCCATAGTTTATCATTTCAATAATTGCCCGGGTCATGATACCCTGGCCCCAGTAAGCCTCACCGAGCCAGTATCCCATTTCCGCATTCCGGCAGTAAATATCCTGTTGAGGATGCAGCCCGATGCCACCCACAGCCTTTCCATCTACTGCAATGGCCATGATGGTTGGCGGATTCCGGCCCGAGGCCATACTAATAAAATTCTTTCCGTTTTCCGGGGTATAAGGATGAGGGAACTGGTCCGTCATAAACCGGGCTATTCGAGGGTTGTTTGCTTGTTCTACCAGGCTGCTGAGATCCTCCAGGTTCCAGGGCCTGAGTTCGAAATGTGCCATAATCAGGGAGATGTATTCTTTGCCAAATCAGGATGGATCATTTGGCACAGTGTTTGAAATTATAAACCTGATGCATAAGCGACTTTTACAAGCATCACCTTCAATTACAGGTATCACTACACGTAATTGAAACCATGGATCCCTCGGTGCGCCGGGGGATCTTCCATTCAGCACCGCGCCATCTTTCTTTTTTTGATACCCTTGTCCAGCATTTTTGTAATATAGTCAGGAGCAAAAGGAACCTTGCAGGCAGTATTTCCCATATTAACCGTGAGTTTTCCATTTGCTTTAGCTACTCTCAACGCTTCCGCGGAAAGTGCATTTACATATCCACCTACTGAAATTACAAACTGGTTCATGCTATAACGTTCACGGTTATCCGCAGTATGAACTTCTTTTTCTACACGTTTGAGTAAATCTTTCAGGACTTTAATATCAAGATCCTCATCCTGGCGGATGGCAACAAGGCTGGAAAGCGTGTTCCAGCCGGAAGCCCTGATAGCAGGATCCTTGTGATCGATCCATATCGTGGCAAGATCCCAGCCATGATTACTTTCCGCCGCAATCCAGGGAACGGTATATTCTCCCACCATGTGCCAACTTGCATTTTTGACCCAGTGCTCCAAATCCTTTTTGGTCATTTTATTTTCATCGGCAATCAGCCCGGCCAGGTACTGCGCCTCGGGGACGCCTGAATTATAGAGCTCAAGGGAAAGAGCGTAATCTTTCTTGATCCTTTTCTGGATCTTTTTCATGTCCTCGATCTTCACACCTAATTGTGAGGGCGGCGCACCATGGTTAGACATGATCTTTTTGATTGGCTCCGTTGCCATGGTTTTCAGTTCGGCAATAATTTCACTGGAGTTCATAGCAGTTGTTTGAAGCAAATTAATAAAACTGCCGGGAAGAGTGCAGCCCTGGTTCAGTCATCCAGGGCGTAAAATAAAAAAAGGCGGATCGACCGCCTTTTTCCTCAAATCATAAGATCATGGCCTTTCGGCTCCGGGGTGCCCGGATCAATCTTCTGATTCCCTGTCATTCCTCATTTTATTATCACTCCGCACATCCTTGCGGTTGTGGGTCACATCGTCACCCTTGGTATCCTGCTCCAGGTTTCCACGGCTGTCCAGGTCATCCTTATTCTGGGGCTGGGGCCTGTGTCCTGGTTCGGACTTATTCTGGCGGGTATCCTGAGATCTGCTTCCTTTCATATACAAAGTTTAATAAACATCCCAAAAATTCGTACCAGAAATATTAGGCCGGGCACGATTCCTTTAGATATTTGCGTATATATGAAAAATGCCCTGAGGTTTGTATGCCTTTAAGATCGAGTACCCTTTACCTGGCCACGGTTCTTGTAGGACTTTTCTTTCTTCCGGTGCTTACCAGTGCCCAGGAAAAACTCCTGCGCGGGCAGGTATTTGATGAACATAATGGGGAAGTGGTTCCCTTTGCTTCCGTATTCTTCAAAAAATCAGGGCTGGGGCAGGTAGCCGATTCTTCAGGTTCTTTCCGTTTATGGGTAGGAGATATTTCCACAGACACCCTGGTTGTAACCAATATTGGTTACCAGGATTTTTTTCTGCCGGGAAAACAGGTCCGTTTTGAAGGAGATTCTTCCAGGTTGATCATTCGAATGGTGCCGGGGAAATACACAGCGGAAGTGGTAGTGCGGCAGAAAGTCAACAGGGGTTTGCTTATGTGGAAACGTATCGTGGCGCGTAAACCCATGAACGACCGTTACCGTTTCGATAATTTCTCTTACGAGCTTTATAATAAACTGGAACTTGATATCAAGAATATCAACAAGGATAAACTTTCCCAGGCCCGGCTCATGCGCCCTTTCAGTTTTATCCTGCAGAATGTGGACACGGCAGAAGGCGAAAGCTTTTTACCCGCTTACCTCACCGAAGCCCTTTCGGATTATTATTACCAGAAGGATCCTGTAAAAAGAAGGGAGGTTTTCAAAGCCGTGAAAACCATCGGGGTGGAAAATGAAAGCATTGGCCGCCTCATGGGAGGGATGGATCAGAACATTAATATATACAACAATTTCATACCGGTTTTTGATAAGCAGTTTGTAAGCCCGATCAGCGATAACGGGGATGCATTTTATAATTACCGCATTGCAGACACCCAGTATTATGGTGGCAGACGGCTGATCCATTTTCTTTTTGTTCCGAAGCGGAGAGGAGAAAACACTTTCGAAGGCGATTGCTGGGTACACGACAGCACTTTCGCCATACAGAAAATGAGTCTACGCCTGGGCCGCGAAGCCAACCTCAATTTTGTGGACCGGCTCAGCATGGTGCAGGAGTACAGCCTGGTAAATGACAGTACCTGGTTTCTTTCCAAGGATAAATTTGTTGTGGATATTAACCCCGTGGGTAAACAGAAAATCTCCTTCATCGGCAGAAAGACCACAACCTACCGTGGTGTTGTGATCAACAATGCTTCCGTGGTGGAAGCCCTGTCAAAAAACCGGAAACAGGAAGAGATCATTTTGCCGGAGGATGCCAATGCCAGAACAGAAGAGTTTTGGTCGGAATCACGGCATGAAGATCTAACGACCACCGAACGATCGATTTACCAGATGATCGATACGCTTTTACAACTGCCGGCCTTTGTGAGGTACACCCGCTGGGTCAATTTTATTGGAACGGGATACATGCGTGTGGGTAACTGGCTCATTGGTCCCTGGCAAAACTGGATCACCAGTAATTCGGTGGAAGGTCTGCGACTCCGGTTTGACCTGGGTACCAACAGCCGCTTCAACAAAAAACTGATTCTTCATGGATATGCTGCTTATGGTTTTGGTGACCGCAAATGGAAAGGAGAATTTGACGGCATGTACCTGTTCAGCAAAAAGCCAAGGATGTTTGTTTATGCGGAGTATGTAAATGATTTTGACTATGGGCAGGCGTACTATGACCAGATCAGCCAGGATAATATTTTTGCCCTGGCCACAAGGAAGCGTGGGGTACCCATCAAATTTATAAAGTTGCGGCAGGAAAAGATCGAATGGTTCAAGGAATGGCATTCGGGTTTCTCCGTGCTGTTCTCCACGCAGAGGAAGCAGTATAACCCGGTTAAGAATCTGCCTGGCAAGGAATTGTTCGCTTCAATGGAAGGCGATGCGCTAAAAAGTTTTGAGACTTCCGTAAGATTCCGGTTTGCCTACCTGGAAAAATTTTTAGAAAATACTTTTTACCGCAGCAGCCTGGGAAGTCCCTATCCCATTGGAGAGATCAAATTCACCAAAGGCATTCCCGGAGTTCTCAACAGCAATTACAGCTATTCAAAAATCTCCGGGTCCATCAGTAATTACGGGAAGATTCCGCCCCTGGGCAGTTTTTATTTTAATGTTTTTGGAGGACGCACTTTTGGAACCCTGCCCTACCTCTTCCTTGACATAGCACCGGGCAACGAGATCTATTATTATAACAAATACGCGTTCAACCTCATGAACCGTTTTGAGTATGTGCATGACCGTTATACCGGCATTAATTTCGAACATAATATCGGTAACGGCATCTTCCGGCTTACCCCGCTCACCCGCAAACTCAAGTTCCGCCAGTTCTGGACTGCGAAAGCATTGTGGGGGCATCTTTCAGAGAAGAATAAATTACTTAATGAAGCCAGCGGCCTCCAGTTTCAGTCACTCAACGGCAAAACCTACCTGGAGCTGGGCACGGGAGTGGACAATATTTTGCGGGTGCTGCGCGTGGATTTTATCTGGAGACCGCTTCCTCTAAACCGGTCAGCCATCAACCCGCAAAGGTTTGGTGTATTCGGTTCCTTCCGGTTCAGTTTTTAGATCCCGCGATCATGAGATGGGCTATCTCGCGGCCGCATTGCAGGGCGGCTTCCACCGTACCAATTTCCATTTTTTCATATAAACCTTCACCCGCGAAATACACCCGGTTCTGCACCGGTTTTTTCACCAGTTGCTGTAAGTTTTTTCCATTCACCACCTCGAACGAATAACCACCTCTGCACCAGGGATCATCCAGCCAGTTGAAAACCTGCCAGCCTTTCAATAATGAATGTAGCTTTTCAACAGGTATATTAAAAATCCCCGAAAGAGATTCGAATGCTGCCTGCAGGATGGTCTCATTGCTTTGACCTTTTAGCAGGGTGGCATTAGAACCAGCAGACCACCCTGTGAGTTGGGACGATTTTTTAGGATACGTGGTCCACCAGGTTGGAATTTTTTCTTCCGTGAAAAGAAAATTCATATTCGACAGGTCATTTCCACCTGCTGTTTCTTTTTCTAACCAGAAGGGTTCTTTAAAATTCAGGATGGTTTTGATCACAGGACCGAATCCGAGTTGACTGATGGCAAGGGTACGTTCTTTTTCCAGCGCCGGTACAAAACTGATGGATCCGGCCTGCAGGTTACCAATGGGAATTGTAACCAGCACCTGCCCGCAATGAAACTGTTCACTGGTTGTGCTTACGGAAACCCCATCGCCGTAGCTAATTTCTGTGACGATGCCGGAGAGTATAAATTCTACATTCAGTTTGCTACATTCCTCGAAAAGGAATTGCACAAGCGGACCATAGCCCTGCTCCATGCGGTACTGCTCTTCATCAGCGCCATTCAATTCATCCCTCAACGCGAAAGTGCTGGCTTTGGCAGGATCTGCCGCATAATAACCTTCCACGTAATTGTGTAAAGTAAACCTGAGTGTTTCATACCTGCTGTCCTGGAGGTAATGGCTGGTAAATTCCTGCACAGGCATATCAGCTTCCAGTTCTTTGAATTTTTTATTGAGAGCCGGAAAATCTTCAATAAAATCTTCCTGCATTTCCAGCCTGCCATTTTTTTGCTGCCAGATCTCACCTTTCACCTCGTATTTTTTAATGCCGGCTTTTTCAAAATACATTTTTGTATAAGTAAGGTCGCCATGCATGAACTCTGCACCGCCTTCAACCGGCAATTCAAATCCAGGAGGGTGCAGGGTATGAATCCTTCCACCGATCCTGTCCCTTGCTTCAAGCACCAGCACAGACCTGCCGGCTTGCGCCAGTTCCCATGCTGCCATTAAACCTGCCGCACCAGCACCAACAATGATGACATCCGCGTTTTTATTCATAGCTGTTTCTATTAAAACTATGGAGGGTTCAGAACCACAGGATGTTAAAATTTTTAATGATTTTGTTTCCTGTCATTCAAACCGACCGCTCTTAATCTCATTGGCAATTTCTGCAAAAGCGCCGGCATTCAAACTTATAATTTAATTTATTTTCCGCAGTACTGCATCATAGATTCGTTACAAATAATTAACCCATGAAAAGATATTTTTACCTCGTATTCTTCTGTGCCGCTACCTTATTATTTTCCTGTACTACCATGCTGCCATTGAATAACCATTATGAAAAGGCAGGAACACTCAAAAAGGGAAATGTTGAACTGTCCGGCCACCTGACCCGGTATGATGTACATCATTTTGGAAGGCAGGAGCGTTCACATGATAATTATGGTTTCAGGGCCGGCATCGGGCTTACCGAAAGATTTGACCTGAAGCTGCGGTATGAAAAAATGCAATTCACTAAAAACTTTGATCACAGGATCACACGCGCGGATTATTTCAGCCTGGTACCCAAATTCGCGCTGGTGCCTGAACACCTTTCCTTCCTGGTACCGGTTAGCACGTTCAGGGTGCAGAGCAAGGCAGACAATTATCAATATATGAACAGGGTGAGCAGCATTGCGCCACAGCTTATTTATACTTATACCAATTCCAGGAAAACTTTTGATATCAGTTTTGCTTCCAAAGTCGATTATCTCTTCGAAGTGGATGATGATTCCGAATCCAACACTTTTTTCGGGATGACGCTGGGCGCAGGTTTCAGTACTGATTTGTCAAAATGGGCCATTCGTCCTGAAATAGGACTGTCAACCGAACTGGCAGATGCAAAATTCTTCAGTTATGGTGTAGGCTTCCAATGGATCTTGCCCACGAGGAAAAAGAAATGATCACTGTGTTTTAGCAAAGTTTTTTTCGCCTGCCCTGATCGTATATTTCAAATGATTGCCGGCAGGCGGAATGGGACAACTGTAATATTTCACATACGCGCAATAAGGGTTATAGGCTTTGTTGAAATCAATCAGCGCGGTGTTGTTGATGATCTCACCTTCTCTCAGTTCGAGATAGCGACCGGATGCGTAGGATTCATTACCATTGGTGGAATCAGTAAATGGAAGAAAGAGGTAATCCCTGTATTGTGCCTGGCCCATGAGGTCCTGAGACTGGTAGAGGTTAAGCGAAAAAGATTCCTGGTGAAGCATGAATTTCAGCACGGCATACACCCTGTAATTTTTCCGGGCGCCGGATGAAGTGGCAAAGGCCTCCCAGGGTGACTGGTCAACATAGCTGACTGTCGCCATCACACGGAAAGATGAATCCGGGGGAAAGAACTGCATGAACCCTTTGTCTTTTCCCTGTACTACCTGGTGCTGCGTTACATAATTTGCCTGGTAAGCGTTCATGCTGTCGCTATAGGACTGGCCGGCGACCAGCATTCCTGCAAACAAAAAAAATATACAAAGGGCAATCAATTTCATGGAAAAATTTTGAATGAGGATCAGCTCATCATCAATACGTTCACACTTCGCTGCAATATGTTGAAGGCGATCTCCGCCATCAGGTTTTCTTTATCGAGGGTAGGATTTACTTCCGTGATCTCAAAGCAGCAGACCTTTCGGTTTTGCATGAGCTTACTGATCAGGTCTTCCATTTCTCTTTCCTTCAATCCATTTCCCACAGGGGTTCCGGTCCCTTTGCTAATGGAGGAATCAAGGCTGTCAACGTCCAGTGAAATATAGATATCAGAACAATCACTGAAATATCGCATTAAAGACCTTACTACATTTTCGGGACCCTTGCTGCGCACTTCCTTTGTAGTGATCACCTTCATGCCATACTTATCAATCAGGTATTTTTCTTCTTTTTCAAAATCACGGAGCGAAATATAAACAATGTCCTCAGGCAGTACCTTGGGTGCGATCTTACCTATATTCTTCAGGTAATTCCATTGTTTGACGGTTTCAGGATCCAGTTCATGCACGGCACTGTCAAGATTGTCTTCATTGATGGCAATGGCCAGCGGCATCCCATGCATATTGCCGGAAGGAGTGGTATAAGGTGTATGAAGGTCAGCGTGCGCGTCAATCCAGATCACTCCCAGCTTGGCTTTGGGTTTGGCCATCTTAATACCGGCAATGGTAGCGCCGGCTATGGAATGGTCGCCGCTGAGGACCATGGGAAAAAAATTGTTTTTGAGAGAATCCGCCACCGCTTTGCTCACTTTGTCGTACATGGCCGCGATGCCCTTAATGCGTTTGGCATAAGGTGATTCTATGGGCTCGTAAAGCAATTTATTTTCAACCGGTATTTTTTCAGAAGGAAAATGAATGAAAAAATTACTCATGAAGTCCAGCGCCGCGATCTTGATCGCCTCAATACCCAGGCTGGCGCCGCGGGTGCCGGCACCAATTTCGGAAGGGACTTCTATGATTTTGATATTCTTCATACAGGCATGGTTCACGTACAAGCCACAAGCTGCAAGGTTCAAGCTGCAAGGTTCAAGCTGCAAGGTTCAAGCTGCAAGGTTCAAGCTGCAAGGT
>CAYWSQ010000052.1:0-17986 GCA_964460925.1 uncultured Flavisolibacter sp.
AAAATTCATCACTGACAGTATAATTTTTCTCAGAGGGAAATAATGCATAAACTTTCATTTTCTCTAAATCTGAAACACCCTCCAATTGAACATTGATCTCACAGGGCGTTAACGAGGGAAGGGTTTCAAGACGTACATCGATATTAAACCACCCAAGTGATTCGACCTGGAAATAATACGCACCATTTTTAGGATCGAAAGCATCCAGTGAATCCGCCTGTAAAGAATCATCCAATATCATGGCAGCCATTTCTTCTGAAACCGGTTCAATTGGATCAAGCACATCAACATAGCCGGTATCCAGGCAGTTGGAGTTTTGAATTGTTCCTATTGTATCAGCGGCAGTTCCGGGAAGAGTGAAAGTATCGGTAACAGGACTTGCAGCTTCATTCCTGATAAAATTCATAACAGCAACGATATCGGTTTCTCCCAATTCCGGAAAGGAGGGCATAACAGATCCATAAGATCTTAGTAATTGTCTTGTATAATTTGTAGTTGGTATAAAAGCAGCTGGATTGTTCACCCAACGAAGGAGATTATTGGAATCCTGTTTCCAGGGACCGCGGTCGTAAACGCCGGCAAGGGCTGGGCCACTTAATGCTTTCCTGATGCCATGGCAACTCGCACAGTTATTTACAAAAATCTGCTTTCCTGCCTCAATGCATTTGTCCAACGCAGTTGGTTGAAGTGTATCAATTTCCTCCCAGTTCAACGAATCCTCATCAGAAAATTCTCCTTTGTACAATTTCATATTTTCATCCACAAAATTGGTGGGAAGAATTACATCAATAGGTTGCAAAACCTCAATCTCATCACCATCCTTTTCATTGATATAAATCATGCCCCCGCTTCTTAATGGTTTTCCATTTGTGGTAGTAACCAGACCTCCCAGCACAATGTCCTTCATGGTATAAGCTTCCTTGATCTCCAGCTCCACATCCTTAGCGAAAGTTCCTTTTTTGATCCTCACTACCGCGCCCTTCGGAGTACTGACTAGGTTATCTTTTTCATGACTAACCTTAACAAAAAAGCTTTCCAGGTTGGAAGGATTAAAGAGCGCTTTTTCTTTTTCTGAGGTACAGGCCGACAAAAAAAGAAGGAACAATAAAAACAATCTCATAGCAGGCTGATTTATTCTCAATCGTTTCAGAAATTTTGCAATAATTCTCCCACCGCTATCACTCCCATCCATCCCATAGCCGCCACAACTACCCATCCCGCCAGTTGCATCCACATGGGATGAACATATCCTTTCAGCAGTTTTTTATGATTGGCCGCAACCAGGATGATGCCTAAGGCCACAGGAAGAATCAGCCCGTTCACGGCACCGGCAAACAGCAGTAATTGTTTAGGTCTGCCCACTGCAATAAAGATCAGCGTTGACAGCACAATAAAAATGGTAATGCAAAGCCTTTCATATTTTATGAAAACCGGGTGAAAGGTTTTGAAAAACGATACGGAAGTATAGGCCGCCCCCAGCACGGATGAAATGGCAGCCGACCACAACACCACTCCGAAAATCTTGAATCCCACTTCACCTGCTGCCGAACGGAAAACAGTGGCTGCCGGGTTGTTGGCATCAAGGTGAACACCCGTTGAGACCACACCCACGACTGCAAGAAATAAAATGAAACGCATCAGTGTGGAGATCAAGATTCCATTGATAGCGCTGCGGTCCACCTGCCTGATATTTTCCTTACCCTTAATACCCGCATCCAGCAAACGGTGCGCACCGGAAAAAGTGATATAGCCTCCTACAGTTCCTCCCACGATCGTTACAATGGCTGTGGTGCTGATCTGCTCGGGAACGAATGTGTGCTGCACCGCTTCCATCAAAGGGGGATTGGCACTGAATGCAATAATTAATGTCAATGTAATTTTCAACAAACCGAGAAAGGGTGTCACCAGGTCCAGCATCTTTCCTATTTCACGGATCCAGAACAACAATAGGGCTATGCCGCAACTGATCATGGCACCTGTTTCAAATGAAAGTCCTGTAAGCACGTTCACACCCAAACCGCAACCCGCTATGTTGCCGATGTTGAAAGCGAAACCTCCGAATATCACCAGCGCTGAAAGAAAATAACCAAGTCCGGGTAAAAGCTTATTGGAAAGATCCTGCGCTCTCATTTCACTCACTGTCAGTACACGCCAGGTATTGAGCTGCGCGCCAATATCAAGCAGTACGGAAACAAGGATCACAAAACCAAAACTGGTGAGTAGTTTTTCTGTGAAAAAAGATGTCTGTGTAAGAAAGCCCGGACCGATGGAAGAATTCGCCATGAGAAAGGCTGCACCCATGGTGGCACCACTGAAAAGGCTGTATTTAGGCAGGCGTACTGGCAACGTTATTTTGCTCTAGGATGCTGTAAAGTTTTCGCGCGAAGAAAACAGCCTGCCGGTTGTCTCCATGAATGCAGATGGTCTCCGCCTTAATGGGAACCAGTTTGCCATTCACCGAAAGCACCTGCCCCTGGCGGATCATTTGCCATACCTGGGCTATGCTTTTTTCTTCTGTATCAATCAGGGCACCAGGCTCGGATCTTGGTGTCAGGCTTCCATCATCCTGGTAGGTCCTGTCAGCGAAGACCTCGCTGGCTGTTTTCAAACCCAGCGCTTCTGCTTCTCTTATCATGGCACTGCCGCTCAGTCCATAAAGTACCAGGTCTTCATTAAAATCCTTAACAGCAGTGGCAATGGTAGCTGCAACATATTGATCCCTTGCCGCCATGTTGTACAATGCGCCGTGCGGTTTCACATGATACATCACCGCGCCTTTTTCTTTGGCGATCAGGTCGATCTTGATCAACTGTTCCAGTATGATGGCGTAGAGTTTATCCGCAGGCAACTGCATTTCCTTTCTTCCGAAATTTTCCTTGTCCCTGAAAGAAGGATGCGCGCCGATCTTCACCTGGTATTTCAGAGCCAGGTCCATGGTTTTCCTGATGACATCAGAATTGCCGGCGTGAAAACCGCAGGCAATATTCGCAGAGCTGATAAAGGGCATGATCAATGCTTCATTGGCCATGCCTTCTCCCATATCACAATTAAGGTCACATATCAGCATCAGATCATGGTTTTCATTCTGAATTTACTAGCAATTTGTATCTCGTGCAGATATTTCTGCTGCTTTTCCATTTTTTCCTCTGCCGTATTAAGATCCGCAATCATAAACCGCATCACATCGTTTGGCTTTTTTTGCGCAAGCAAAGGAAGATGCGCGGTGATCACATGTGCAATGCGCGGGTAACCACCCGTTGTCTGGTGGTCTGCCATCAGTACAATCAACTGGCCGCTGGGTAAGAGCTGCACCGTACCGAAACTTGCTGCTGTGGAAACCAACTGTTCTTCAACGTTAGTATGCAGGGCCGGGCCTGCAAGACGGTAACCCATCCTGTCCGATTCATAGGTGACCTGGTACCAGTGGTTCTGGAAAGCTTCCTGCATTTCCTTTTCCAGCCAGTACCATTCGCTGCCGATAATGAACTGGATCTCATTGCGGTGCTTTTCAACAGCCTCCTGTGATTTCCAGGGAAAAACCAGGAACTCTTTTTCATTAAGTATTGTATCAAGGGCAATGCTCCTGCGAAAATCCACCTGGTCATACCGTTGTAATTGCCGGCCATGGTAACCACCGGCGCCGGCGCGCTGGTTGGTGCTGTAACTGTTCATCCATTTATCAACCGATAACCCGTTCCAGACAGCCATGTAACAGCGGGCGCCTGATTCCAGACGTTCAAACTGGAGAAGGGAATTTTCTTTGATGGCTACCGGGTGATCAAGTGGAATGGATTTGCCATTGATGCGAGGTGAAAAATCGGCACCGGTAAGACTGATCACCGCATCTTTTTCAAATAGAAACTGTGCTGCGGGAAAATGCATTTCAATCACGGCTTCATCAAGGTCTTTTCCCAGCAGGGCATTGGCGAGTTGCGCGGAAAAACGGTCCATGGCGCCGCCGGGATTGATACCCAGGTGCTGGTAGCCATAACGGCCCGTATCCTGTACGGAATCATACAGACCCGCTCTGATAATGCGCAAACTCATCTTCTGTAATTGAATAAAATTTAACTTCATCTCCCGGCGATAAACGCACCGGGTTTTCCTTGTCTTTATCGAACAGGGGCATGGGCGTTCTGCCTATGATCTGCCATCCTCCCGGTGATTCCAAAGGATAAATCCCTGTCTGTTTTCCCGCGATCCCTACAGAGCCGGCGGGCACTTTCAGCCTGGGTGTTTCTTTCCTGGGCATTTCGAGTCGTTCTGTTACTTCACCCATGTAGGCAAAGCCGGGAATAAATCCGAGCATGTATACATGGTAGGTTCTTTCCGTGTGCATGCGGATGATCTCCGTATGCGTGATATCGTGTTGCCTGCGCACCACTTCTGAATCCATTGAAAAAGGAAGTGCATAACAAACGGGGATCTCAACCAGTGAAGATTTCCTTGTTGCAGTTTCAAGATCAATTGCCATAGCGTTGATCTGGTCTGAAATGGTATCGAAAGCAGTGGCACCCGGCGCCTGTAGTTTCAAAGCATGAACGTCATAGTAAACGGCCAGCGAACTGTAAGCAGGAACCAGGTCAATGATGAAAGGAAGTTTTAAAGCAGCAAGATGTTCATACAGGCGCATCACCTTCCGGTGCACCCTCCTGTCAATCACATTTCCAAAATCAATCGTCAGCGCCCTGTCGCCCAGGTGGAAAATGCTGTATGGATGAAGGGTATGCATGGGGAGGATAAAGGTAGGAGTAAGCTGCGAGCTTCTGGCTGCTAGCTGCGAGAGAGCGGCTTACATGCATAGATTGCCCATCTCTTCAAACAGAGATTTATAAAACAGTAAACATTGCAGGATCTAAAGTCTTGCAGCTTGAAGCTTGCACTTGAAACTACCACTAGGAGCTAGTAGCTAGTAGCTAGCCGCTCCTCACGCATAAACCGTATTCCCATACATCTCCTCTCTCAGCTCCTTCACCCTCTTATCTTCCAGGTAATCATCAAAGGTGGTCAGCCTGTCAATAATACCTTTCGGAGTGATCTCGATCACGCGGTTGGCGACCGTTTGCATGAAGGTATGGTCATGAGAGGTCAGCAATACGATGCCGGGGAATATCTGGCAGCCTTCGTTGAAGCTCTGGATGCTTTCGAGGTCGAGGTGGTTGGTAGGCTGGTCAAGCACGATCACATTGGGATTCTGCAGCATCATCCTGCTGAGCATGCAACGTACTTTTTCTCCACCGCTGAGCACTGTTGTTTTTTTCTGGATATCATCACCACTGAACAGCATTTTTCCAAGGAAGCCTCTCAGGAAGGGTTCATCGGCATCAGTTACATGCGGTGGAACATATTGTCTCAGCCATTCCATCAGCGATAAACCATTTTGGAAGAACTGGCTGTTCTCAAGTGGCAGGTAGGCCTTGGTAATAGTGGTGCCCCATTCAAATTTTCCTTTATCAGCCTGCAGGTTGCCATTGATGATCTCGAAAAAATTGGTCACAGCAAGAGGGTCGCGGCTGAGGATGGCGATCTTGTCGCCTTTATTGACAGTAAAGCTTACTTTTTCAAAAAGTTTTCTTCCTTCAACTGAAGAACTCAAATTCTCCACGTTCAGGATCTGGTTGCCCACCTCGCGCAGTGGCTGGAAGATAATACCGGGATAACGGCGGTTCGAAGGTTCGATCTCTTCGATCGTAAGTTTTTCGAGCGCTTTTTTCCTGGCGGTGGCCTGTCTTGATTTGGAAGCGTTGGCAGAGAAACGGGCAATGAAATCGATCAAAGCCTGGCGTTTGTCTTCCGTCTTTTTATTCTTGTCATTGATCTGGCGGGCCATCAGTTGTGATGATTCATACCAGAATGTATAGTTACCTGTGAAGATCTTGATCTTGGAACGGTCCACATCAGCCACGTGTGTACAGATGGCATCGAGAAAGTGCCTGTCGTGCGATACTACAAGAACGATATTCTCATAATCGGCCAGGAAATTTTCCAGCCAGCCGATGGTTTCAATATCAAGACCGTTGGTAGGCTCGTCCATCAGCAGGATATCCGGGTTACCAAAAAGCGCCTGCGCAAGTAATACCCTAAGTTTGAGATTGGAAGGAATATCCTTCATCAGGCTCTGGTGGAATTCTTCTTTCACACCCAGCTCGCTCAGCAGGGTTGCCGCATCGCTTTCGGCGGTATAACCACCCATCTCACCAAACTCCGCTTCCAGTTCACCCGCCTTCATGTAATCGTCTTCAGTTGCTTCCGGGTCGGCATAGATGGCATCCTTGCGGTGCATCACTTCCCACATTTTTTTATGACCCATGAGCACGGTATTGAGAACGGTATGCTCATCAAATTCAAACTGGTTCTGCTTCAACACGGCCATACGCTCGCCGGGAGAAATGCTTACCGTTCCTTTATTGGGTTCGATCTCCCCGGAAAGGATCTTTAAAAATGTGGATTTGCCCGCGCCGTTGGCACCAATCACACCATAACAATTCCCTTTGACGAAATTGATATTGACTTCATCAAACAAAACCCTTTTTCCGAAGGAAAGCGATACATTATTTACAGAGATCATGCGGCCAAAAATTGAGGCGCGAAGCTACGATTTTTATCCTTGCCGCTGGCGGGTTAAACGTTAAGATTGCCCATAAGCTCAATCCCCGGGGAGATGGGCGATCACTTCCACCTCTACAAGGGCGGAAGGCATGTAAAGGCGGGAGATCTGAACCCAGGTGGCTGCCGGGAAATCACCCTTGTAAAAGGATTTCCTGACCGCGTTGGCTGATTTCGTGGCCTCAATATCGGTTGTATAGAGATTCTCCTTCACTACATGCTGAAAGCTGAGTCCATAATGTTTGAGCGTTCTTTCAATGCCTGAATAGAGGTTCTCCATTTGTTCTTTCATGGTCTTGCCATGGCCCACCGTACCCGAGATATAAAGCACCTTGCCCACCAGCACCGCCTGGGCATAACCGGCCGTGGTATCCGAACTGCCCATGCCCCAATGAAATTTCTTTTTGCTGATCGTATCTGCCTGGCCAAAAGATGATAAGGCTGACAGGATTCCCACAACGATGAACAAATGCTTTAACGGGCGCATCTTATAAATTTTAGGAAAGTTAACCACAGCCCGTTCTCAAAAAAAACCGCCCTTCAAAATTGTGAATAGAAATGGTTACTGGCTCACAGCTGGCTCCGGAACCGGTGGCTTCTCCACGATCCTGTTGAATTTGCGGCTGCTGTATTTTTCTACCAGGTTCAGGACCCAGATAGCGAATACCAGCCAGACAAAACCAATACAATAACCTGCAACCACATCACTGTAATAGTGTTTACGCAGGTAGATCCTGCTAAAACCTATGAGAAAGATCCAGCCAATAAGCAGGATAGTGGAGGTCCACCGCACTGCAGGGTTCCTGATATTTTGCCAGATGGAATAAACAATCAATCCATAGAATGTTACACTCATCAGCGCATGTCCGCTGGGGAAACTGAAATTGGTGGCCGTCTCCAGCAACTGGTCATCCGGCCGGTCACGTCCAAATAATCTTTTTAGACCGAACATCAACAGGAAACTGCTGATGGCCACCGCTGGCACTTTGATGGAATACCATTTCTTTTTTCTCAGGAACAGGTAGTAGGCAATGAGCAGGAGGTTGGCTGGTATCAGGAATTCATGCTTGCCGAAAAAAGTAATGAAATTCATGATAGCGGTATTGGAATCGTTTATATAGGGAGCCAATACAGCAAAGACCTCGTTATCCAGTTCTTCGTTCTTCAACAAAAAGATACGGCGTATGATATAGACCACCCCCGCGAGGGAAGCAAAGAAAAGGCCGAGGATCACGATCATCTCAACCGACAATAAAGCCAGTGCAGCCCAGAATCTTTTAACGCCCTTGGATAAATGTTTGAACATAGCCTTCCAACTGCAAACCGCATGCAATTAACCAATTCCCCTTGAATACACCCACCGCGGAGCTGGTATAGTTTTTTATTGTTCCCTATTATGGCAATTTCCATCTTCAATAACGGGGCGCCGGCCATGGACCGGGTTTCCTACCTCGGCAGGGATGAGGTGCTGGAAGTCAGGTTTGGTAATGGCAGCATTTACAGGTTCTACCATGTACCGCAGCGGATCTGGGCCATCTTCCAGCTCTACCTGGAAGGTTCAGCCGGTTCTTTCCTTTTCACTTACATCAAAAACCAGTTCAGATCCGAAAAGGTGAAGCCTGGTAAAGATGAAGTGATCTGAGAACCCATTCTGCTGGCAGCAAGGGCTTTGATGCCCCGGGAATTGTATTCGCCTTTCCAAAATTTATTCAATCCATTTGATACAAACGGGATTGCCCACGTCAATTCTTTTCCCTGTATCTGTCAGCAATCCTGTGTTCTTATCAATAGAAAAGATCACAATGCTGTCAGAATTCTGGTTAGCTACCATCAAAAAATCACCGGAGGGATGAATGCTGAAATTCCTGGGCGTACGTCCCAGGGTTGACTGGTGACCCACGAGGCTGATCTTGCCGGTTGCTCCGTCAATGCTGAAAATGGCGATAGTATTGGAAGCATCGCGGTTGGAGGCATAAAGGAATTTACCATCAGGAGATACATGTATGTCTGCGCTGGTGAAGCTGCCCCTGAAGTCACCAGGCAATGTGCTGATGATTTGCATGGCCTCGAGTTTTCCGCCAACATATTTGAATGCTGTAACGGTGCCTGATAATTCCTGAATGAGGTAGGCATAATTACCGGAAGGATGAAAGGTGAAATGCCGCGGACCGGATCCATCCTGCACCCAGGCTGTGTCCTTAGTTGGATTGAGCACACCGGCCTTCGCGTCAAAACCATAGATCATCACTTTATCGATCCCGAGGTCAGGCGCATAGAGGAATTTATTGTCAGGGGAAAGCACCGTCGCATGTACGTGTGGTGAACGCTGGCGTACCGAATCCTTACCCCTGCCAGTATGCTGGATCACACTCACACGGTTGGATAAAGAGCCATCGGCATTGGCCTGCAAAACTGAGATGGATCCGCTTGAGTAGTTACCTGCAATCACCCACTTTCCCGTTTCATCCACGGTTACATAACAGGGATGGTCACCCAGGGTTCCCTGCTGGTTGATCTCTTCGAGGTTACCATTGCTTTTGTCGAAAGAGAAGGCAGTAATTTTTCCACCCCCGGAGGCTGCATCATTCTCATTCACTGCGTACACATATTCCTGGTTGGGGGAAATGGCCAGGTAGGATGGATTAGAGGTGATAACAGAATCCACCAGGGTGGCCGACTGTTCCTTGCTGTCAAACTCATAAACATAAATACCCTTGCTTTTACCGGAAGTATATGTACCTACCAGCATGTATTGTTTTTTGGAAGAGCAGGAAATGAGGACTGACAGCAAGAGGAGCCAGGAAAAACCTTTCATGTTGATGTTTTGATGTATGCTTTTATGAAGTAACCAAGTTTTAATCAACTGGCAAAGAAATCCCTTTTATTCCGTAGCCCTTCTTCTTTTGATAATAAAGAATGTTGCGGCTATGAGGGCGCTGAGGGCCAGTCCATAATAAAGCATGGTGGAAGAGCCTTTGGCCGGAACCTCTGTTGCGGCCTCCACTTTCACTGCAGGATGAGGGGCCACGTAAGCAGGAGTTTCTTTGAGTTTTTTTACATACTCGTTATCAACATTGGCGTTGATCAAACGTTTCCTGAATTCATTGTAACGGGCTTCCAGTAATTTTCCCTGGTAACCATATTGAATGGCCATATCATAAATCTTCATGGCTGTTACAAGATCCGATTGAATGGCTTTAATGTTACCTAATTCAAAGAGAAGCAGACCCACGATTTCATCTTTTGGCTTTACAAAAGATACTCTCTCATTGAGCTGGTAATGGAGCGCCTTACCTAGTTTATCAAGTTCATGAGAGCTCATATTGGATTTTGGCAGGATATCGTTGCCAAAATCTGTGCCGATGAGGAATGAAGTATTGAAATTGCTTTTCTGGATTTTAGCTTCCAGAATTTTTACATGCAGCCACTCAGAACCATGATGCGATTGCGGATCTATGGCAACAGATCGTTTGATCCAGTAAAGGGCAGAATCATTTTTTCCCAATAATTCATAGGTGGTTCCCAGGTTGGCTGCTGATGAATAGCGACCTGGTTGCCTTGCTTCGATATCAATAAAAACTTTTTTAGCTTCTTCCAGCCTGCCATGATAAATCAGCAATACACCATAATCCGAAAAGTCCTCGATACGGTTCCCTGCTTTCCAGAGGCTGTCCTTTACCTTTAATTCCTGAGCATATAAAGGCATGTATTCTTCATGATATATCCCCCGCGGTATTTCATGGAAATTGATAATGACCGGCCTTCCTTCAATTGTGATGCTTTCTTCATTGATGCAGGCGGAAGCCATTAAAAACGAGAGGAGGAGGGCGAGGCAAAATGCGATCTGTTTCATGATGGAGCTTGTGCGGACAAGATAATTTGAATTTTTTCCGGATGCAATAAATGTGAAAGTATAATACGAAGCATTCTCATTGGTACCAGGAAAGTAATTTATACACTAACAAATCCTATAAATTAAAGACTATCATTCTAGTGAAAAAATCTTAGCAGACTTGAAATTGTTCAAACCCAAAGGAGAATACCCGGGAAGGCGTCACGGCGGTAAGTAGTTGATGGAATGCAGAGAATACTTTAATGTACCAGTAGGGTTATTGATACACTAACGAATCTATTTACCGTCTTCCAGCCTTCCCGGCTCTGCCTTTTCTTGATGTTTTTTAACCGCAAAGACCGCGAAGGGTTATCTTATGCTTAGTATGCGTTGGTATTGCGCAAAGAAGACGCAAAGATTGGTCGAAATAACTTTGCGCCCTTTGCGTCCCAGCTAAAGCATTTAAGAACCTGGCTCTCCTCTGCGGCCTTTGCGTTTAAATTTTTTTGATAACCAGCCAAGTGGAGTATCAGTGATTTTGCACATCCTGTACTACGATTGCCGGGTAACTGGGGCCTATTGTCAAACAAGCAAAACCTTCAGATGGCTTGATTTTTCTCACCCTCACCCTTACCTTGTTCCCGGTAATATTGAACTGGCCGGGAAATTCTTTGGCAACATAAACCAAGGAGGTTTCACTAGTGATTTGCCTGACAGCCACAGAATCCTGTTCAAAATTCAATACAGTTCTACTGCAATTGATATCTGAAGTTAGAACTACTTCTGCCTGGAGCCATTCACCTGTATCAGAATTTTCTTTATCGCAGGATATTACCAAAAACGTAAGTGCAAGGAAAAGAACTCTCATATTGGCATTTTGAATCTGACATGTCAAATCCAACAAACGTTGCATGCGCATGATTGCCATGCCTAAACAAAAAAAGCCGGTGATTTCTCACCGGCTTCGTATAAAACCCTGTTTTATGAAAACATTCTTTCCCTTGCTGTCTTATCATGACCATAAATATCACCGCGGAACCGGGCCTGCCCCTTCTCATCAACCCAAACCGTGAGATAGGTAATGGAAACCGGGTGCGTTAATTTCAAATCAACCGTTTCTTCCTGGCTGCCATTCATGGCCGATTTAATTTTAGCCGCATCCCATCCTGCCTGTCCGTTCAACAGGTAGCTGGCCAGTTTTTCCGCATCCGCTACCCTGATGCATCCATGGCTCAGTGCTCTTTCATTTTTAGCGAAAGCTGATTTATCAGGAGTATCATGCAGGTAAATATCATGCGCATTGGGGAAAAGAAATTTGATCCTACCCAAAGGATTATCCCTGCCTGGCAACTGCCTGATCACCGGCACCTCACCCTGGCTCACGATCTCCATATTCTTTTTCTTCAGGTAGGTGGCATCAGATTTCATCTTCGGCATGATCTCTTCCCGCACAATGCTTTCAGGAATATTCCATGCAGGATTGAACACGATCTTGCTGATACTGCTGTTGAACATTACGGTACCATCACCTTCCTTACCAACGATCACAGGCATTTCCATCACCTTGCCGCTGTCGCTGTACACATACAGCATCTGTGCAGGTATATCCACCACAATGCGGCTGCTGTCTTTGGCAGGGGGCATCCATAAAGCCCTGTTCATATTGACCAGGATCTGCTCCAGTCGTTCCGTTGCCGGGATATTCATCTGCGCAATGAGTGAATCGCTCAGCATGCCTGTAGGCTTAAAGCCATTTTTCTCCTGGAAAATTTTAACGGCATTCATCAATGAATCTGAATATACCGCCGATGTATCCGCAGCAGGGTATTCACCTGTCATAGCCAGCCTTTTTTTGATGGCGCTGACAGCAGGATGACTGCTGCCTTTCTTCAGGCCTTTAACCGCAGGGATTGCAGTCCACCCTCCTTTCTGAACAATATTAAAGTAGGTTTTTAGCTGTGCCTTTAATTGACCGTACAAACTATTGGAAGCATAAAATGTTGTATCCTTTTGTTTATTGATCAGTGAATCCGCCAATTCCATAGCATCCTGCTTTAAGGCAGGCACAAGGTAATAAATTGACCGTGCATAGATAAGATCAGGATGCTGCGCTGCATATTGAATCAGTCTTTGTGTGAGCGCAAGTTCCGTTTCCACCAGGCCGCTGTCAGCCGCTGCGATCCGCAGGGAATCAGTTTGAAGGAGGCTGTCCATGGTTTCCTGCAGTTCAGAAAGTGAATCCTTGCCTGCTACATGCACTTCCTCGTCAAGGCTCCATAAGCCACGGGCCGGTTCAGTGGGTCCATCGCTGGCAAACCAGGCATACTGGTAATTGCGGATCATATAAAAATTATTTAGTTGCCTTACGGTTGAATCCGGCAGGTTCTTTTCCCTGGCATAAGCGCTGATGGCAGCGCTGTCGAGGAAAAGATCTGAATAGGCATTGGCCGCCGTGATCGATAGATCCGGCGCAAAGGCCATGTAGGACGCGCTGTCCATATTCACATTCGCACTGTCTTCATTTGTGCCGAACCACCCGGCCACCTGTGTGCAGGAGCTGAGTAAAACAACTGCTGCCAATCCTGTCATCATCTTTTTCATACCCCTGATTTTACAAAGCGCGTGCCGGGGAGAAAGAATGGGGCGGGTAAATAGATCATGCTGATGAAAATTCTTATCGAAAAAGTAGAAATGGTTTTCTGCATTTCTGCCAGGAGGAAAAATCTGCAGCCTGTGCGAACTGGAATGTGGGAAAACTATCGACAGACCCGGTGTTTTTCCTCACCAAAACCCGCATGAAAATTTTACCTTCGCTGTTTCGACCGGCCGCTATCCTGATGTGCCAAAAAGTCCAGAGAAATTTATGCAAGATTACCTGAAGGGATTGAACGAAAGACAGCGTGATGCCGTACTGACCACCGAAGGACCGCTCATGATCGTGGCGGGCGCCGGCAGCGGCAAGACCAAGGTGCTGACTACCCGCATTGCCCACCTGCTTTCAAAAGGGGTGGATGCCTTCAACATCCTTGCACTCACTTTTACCAATAAGGCGGCGGCTGAAATGAAGGAAAGGGTGGAGCACATCCTGGGCAACCGCGAAGCCCGCAATTTATATATCGGCACCTTCCACTCTGTCTTCGCACGCATTCTACGCGCGGAAGCACACAGGATCGGCTACCCCAACTCTTTTACCATTTATGATACCGATGATGCGAAAAGCGTGGTAAAAGCTGTGACCAATGAACTCAACCTCGACCCGCAGCACTACAAACCCAACGTGGTGTACAACCGCATATCTGCCGCCAAGAACGCACTGGTGGGACCTGCTGAATATATCACTGATTATTCCATCCAGCAGGAAGACATGAGGGCTAACCGCCCCATGATCGGTCAGATCTATGATGCCTACAGCAAACGCTGTTTTAAGAACGGCGCCATGGATTTTGATGACCTGCTCTTTAAAATGTACGAGCTTCTCAAAACCTTTCCCGAAGTGCTGCATAAATACCAGCACAAGTTCAAATACGTGATGATTGATGAGTACCAGGATACCAACCCGGCCCAATACGAGATCATCAAGCTTATTGGTTCGGTAAATGAGAATGTATGCGTGGTGGGTGATGACGCGCAAAGCATCTATTCATTCCGTGGTGCCACCATACAGAACATACTGCAGTTCCAGAAAGATTATGACGAGGTAAAGGTGATCAAACTGGAACAGAATTACCGCAGCACACAGAATATCCTAAGCATCGCCAATGAAGTGATCAGCAATAATAAAGGCCAGATACCGAAAACACTGTTCACCGAAAATGCAGAAGGGGAAAAGATCCGTCTTGTACGCACCATGACCGATAATGATGAAGGGAAATTTGTTGCTGACCAGATCCAGGAACAACGACTGCGCAATCATTACGCCAATAAAGATTTTGCCATCCTCTACCGCACCAACGCGCAAAGCCGTTCCTTCGAGGAAAGCCTGCGCCGCATGAACATTCCTTACACCATCTACGGCGGCATCTCATTTTACCAGCGCAAAGAGATAAAGGATTACGTGGCCTACCTGCGCGTGATCGTGAATCCACGTGATGAAGAAGCATTGAAACGCATCATCAATTATCCTGTTCGCGGCATAGGCAAAACTTCGGTTGACCGCGCCATCCTTTCTGCCAACGAACATAACATCAGCATGTGGCAGGTGCTGGAAAGCGCGCCCATGTTTGGTTTCAAGGCCGGCACATTGCAGGCTATTGAAGAATTTGTGCTGATGATCAGAAGTTTTCACAGCATGCTGCAGACCAAGAATGCTTATGATGTGGCATTCCATGTGGGTAAACAAACCAATTTTGTCAAGGAACTTTTTAATGATAAAAGCACCGAAGGTGTTCAGCGCTATGAGAACGTACAGGAATTGCTGAACTCCATCAAGGAATTTACCGAAACACCCATGAGCGAGGAAAGCGGTGAGGTGG
This sequence comes from uncultured Flavisolibacter sp., assembly GCA_964460925.1. Lineage (GTDB taxonomy): Bacteria > Bacteroidota > Bacteroidia > Chitinophagales > Chitinophagaceae > Flavisolibacter. The sequence goes on from CAYWSQ010000052.1 coordinate 14,911, forward strand.
GCGATAAAAGCCTGGGCGCTTACCTTCAGCAGATCACACTGCTGACAGACGCCGATGAAAAAGACCCGCATGCCGATACGGTAAAACTCATGACCATTCATGCCGCCAAGGGACTGGAATTCCCGGTGGTGTTTGTTGGCGGATTGGAGGAAGGTCTTTTCCCGAATGCCATGAGCATCAATACCAGGGAAGAGCTGGAAGAAGAAAGAAGGCTGTTCTATGTAGCCATTACAAGAGCCAAGAAAAAGCTGTACCTGAGTTACGCGAACACGCGTTATAAATTCGGTTCGCTCATCCAGAGTGACCAGAGTCGCTTCATAGAAGAAATACCGCAGGCATACATTGATAAAAGTTTTGCAGGTGGAGGAGTAAAGAACCAGACCAATTCAGGTTTAATGGGCAGCGCATTTGAAAGAATGCAAAGAGGTTTCGGCAACAGCAGCGGTCATACACCACCGAAAGAAAAAAGTTTTGTTTCCACGCTTATCACCGGTAATACCAAACCAAAAGAAGTGGCGCATGTTCCTTCCGCGGAATTCATTCCGAGTGATATCACCAAACTCGAAGCAGGGATGAGAGTGGAGCATCAGAAATTCGGATTTGGAGAGATCCTGAAGATGGAAGGATCGGCACACAATCCCGTGGCAACGATCAGCTTTGACAAGAACGGAGAAAAAAAGATCATGCTGAATTATGCGAAGCTGATGATCGTGAAGGGGTAGAAGAAGGCAGAATTCAAAAGTCAAAATTCAGAAATCAAAAGTCGGAAGTCAGTAGCTTGTTTGAATTTTAGAGGTTACTTACCGTCTTCCCGCCTTCCCGGCTATGCCTTTTAATAAATAAAAAAAGGCCGGGAAGACGGTAAGACGGTAAGTAAATTCATCTGTAACAAGACAGACTCAAAGAATCCATTATTTCTTACTAATCCAAAAATCACATCATCAAGGTCCAACTACTGCACCACAAAACTCACACTGCTCTTTTTTTCTTCGTCCTGGTACGCTAAATAATAAGCGCCGGCTTTCAGGGTGCTGATATCAACTCTCGTTTGCACCGTGCCTTTCGCTGACTTCACCTGCTTCACCAGGTTGCCCGCTGCATTATAAATCGAGATCAGGTCTCTTTCACCTGCTTCCAGGTGGTCCACAAATACATTTCCTTTCGCAGGATTGGGGAATACCTGCAGGTTCTTATGTTCTTTACCTGCAGTGATACTAACTACCGTGCTTTTATTATTGTAGCTGCCATCCAGGTCAACCTGCTTCAGCCTGTAATAATTTTTACCGGCAGCAGGACTCAGGTCTGTAAAAGAATAATCATTTACAGTGATGGCTTTGTTCTTAGCCTTCACCACACCAATCTCTTTGAAATTCGTACCGTCGATACTTCTTTCAACAATGAATTTATCGGCATCCTGTTCTGAAACCGTTTGCCAGATCAGTTTCACCTGGTTGTTGATCACCTGGCCTTTGAAAAGACTGTACTGAACAGGAAGTGCGTTTCTGAATGAAACACTGGTATTGTTATAGGCCACGAAAGCCACATCACTCTGGCCGGAGAGGTTGATCTTGAAATTTCTCACGAGGTGAATATTCGCGGCGGTCAATCCAAACTCAGAAAGGTCGGCCGACCATAACCTCATAGGCCTGTCAGTTTGTGTATAACCATTTGTAAGCTGAAGCGGATTCACTTTAGCCTCGTAAAAATCAGCGGTCCAGTTGGCAACCGGTGGAATATGGGTGAATACGATATCCTTGAAATTGCCGATCCTCACACCATTTTCATCTGTGAATTCATAACGGTCGGATGACCCGGAAGGATCCGCGATCTGTGTGACCACGATATCGGGAATACCATCACCAATGCTGGATGCCTGTATGTTCGAGATTGAAAAATGCAGGTTTCCGGAGGGGAGGTTGGCAATGCAGGTTCCGATATTCAATCCTTTGATACCATCCGTGAGATACATCGACACACCATAGGCAGGAGGCTGAACGCCGGGGCCATTGTACACGCCATCATACAGCGCTCCAAAACCGGCTTTCGTATTGTTGTTGATCGTTCCTGTGATCTGTGCCACGGGCAGGGCCCAGAAATCACCTGGGATATAAGTTTCGCCGCGGCTGCTTAGCAGCGCGTCGTTGACGCCGGTGGAATATTGTTTTCCGTTATAGGTAAAAGCCAGAAGATTGTGACTGTTATCCGGCTTGATGGCACTCAGGGATGTAGAAGAGGTCTTCCAGAAACCATTATAATCAGTGATAATTCCGGAAATGGCTTGCGCCTGGATCAGCAAGGGGGAAATGAGTAGACCCAATCCGGCAAGGATCTGCCTGTGAAGGCGGTTGTTAAAAAATTTCATAATAGTACGGTTTAGTGCTTTTCCTTGGATTGGAGCTTCAAAGATAATTCTGCCTGCGAAAAATACTAGGGGGCTTAGGGGCTTCTACTTACATATTTTTAGTTTTTATGCGTAAAAACACCATCTTTAAGTGTAATTGCTGATCCCGGCCTAAAAGATTTTTTTCATCCTGCTACATGATTTAACCTGTTTTACCGGGTAGATCTAAATTTTTAACGGCATGTTTTTCGGGCCCTCAAGCTATTGAGCCGGCTATTACTTAATTTTGCTGCATGATCAAGACAGGCAACCCCATTATCAGCATATATACAGAAATGACTCCCAACCCGGAGACTATGAAGTTTGTAGCCAATAAACTTCTTTATCCTGGCAAAAGCATTGATTTCCCGGATGTTGAAACCGCCAAACCCTCTCCGCTTGCCGTGGAGTTATTTGGTTTTCCTTTCATTAAATCCGTTTTTATCGCTTCCAATTTTGTAACACTGACAAAAACCCCGGATACGGACTGGACGGATGTGATCCCTGCTATCCGCGAGTTTTTGAAAGAATACCTGGAAGAAGGAAAAGCGGTGATCAATGAAGAGGAAGTGGCTTCCCGCAAACCGGAAAGCAGCAATGATGTGCTGGCCGATGACAGTGACGTGGTGAAAAGGATCAAGGAGTTACTGGACAATTATGTTCGTCCCGCCGTTGAAATGGACGGAGGCGCTATCC
>CAYWSQ010000053.1:0-17953 GCA_964460925.1 uncultured Flavisolibacter sp.
TCTGGTGCGGTTTTTCTACATAATGGCCCTGCGCATGGTGGCAACTATTGTAGCTTACGAACTTTATCATCTCACCAAAAGCTCGTTCGCCATCGGTATTGTAGGACTATCCGAATTCATTCCTGTTATTTTCCTGGCGCTTTATGCGGGGCATGTGATTGACCGGTCCGACAAAAGGACCCTGCTATTAAAAGGAATTCTCAGCTATTCGGCCTGCGTGGTTCTTTTAATCCTTGTAACGATTCCTTCTGTACAGGAAAGTCTCAGCACTTCCGTGCTCTCGCTTTGTTTTTATATCATCATATTTTTTACAGGAATTATCAGGGCTTTTGCAGGACCTGCTTCCAATGCCATCATGGCCCAACTAGTGCCCAAACAGATCCTTCATTTCGCGGCAAGCATCAGTTCCACTTCCTGGCTCGCGGCCTCACTAACAGGTCATGCCCTGGCAGGTATCCTCATCGCGCTGGTAGGCGTTCATGCCTGTTTTTATATCATCTTTTTTATTGTAATGACGGCCGCATTCCTTCTTTCCAGGATCGAAAGAAAACCGGTGATGCACAAGGATACGGGTATGAAAACCTGGGAAAGTGTAAAAGAAGGACTACGTTTCGTGGTTAGCCAGAAGGTTTTGTTCACTGCCATCACCCTGGATCTTTTCGCTGTGCTCTTTGGCGGAGCCACAGCATTGTTACCCGAGGTCTCCCACGAGATCCTCAAGGTGGGTCCTATCGGGTTCGGCTTACTGAATTCAGCGATCGATATAGGCGCCATGATCATGCTTGTTTCCATCATGTTCAACCCGCTCAGGAAAAGACAGGGATTGTTATTGCTGATAACCGTGTCGGGTTTCGGGGCCTGCATCATCCTGTTCGGGCTTTCCAATGTGTACTGGCTCTCATTTATCGCCCTGCTGGTTGCCGGCATGATGGATGGGATGAGCGTGGTGATCAGGGGAACCATCTTCCAGCTTACCACTCCTGATGAAATGAGGGGCAGGGTAAGCGCGGTCAATTCCATGTTCATCAATTCCTCCAATGAACTTGGACAGTTTGAAAGCGGCGTCACTTCAAGAATTTTCGGGGGAGCAAGACCTGCCGTTCTCTTTGGTGGCATCATGACGCTGGTGGTTGCGATAATCGCATGGATCAAAGCGCCAAGATTGCGTAAATTCGAATACTGACCCGAATTCAGAAATCATTTCAAGTAAACCCTTACCATGCACAGAAGAAATTTTTTAAAGCATACCGGGATGCTCACCGGTGCCGGCCTTCTTTTACAGCAACAAACACTTGCTGCTTTTTTCAATACCAGCGAATTCAGGTTAAAAATGCTGCGCGATAATGTGGGCATCTTCACGGAACGTGGCGGCTCCATTGGATTTATGCTGGGAAAAGACGGAATCATCGTAGTTGATTCACAATTCCCGGATACGGCAGCCCACCTGATAGAAGCGCTGAAGAAAGAAAGCCAGAGTCCCATCCGGTACCTGCTCAATACGCACCATCACGGGGACCATACCGGCGGCAACATCGCCTTCAAAGGCATTGCCGAACATGTGGTATCACATGAGAACGCGTTGAAACATCTCAGGGCCGGGGTTGAAAAAAATAATAATGCCGACAAGGTTTTACTGCCTGATCTTTCTTTCTCGGAAGAATGGGAACTCAAACTCGGGAAAGAAAAGATCAAAGGAGATTATTACGGCGCGGGCCATACCAATGGTGATGCCATCTATCATTTCCAGGATGCCAATGTGATGCACGTGGGTGACCTGATGTTCAACAAACGCCATCCTTATGTAGACCGTGCAGGAGGTGCCAATATGGAGAATTGGATTAAGGTGCTGGACAAGATCATCAAAAAAGCGGATAAGGATACCATCATCATCTTTGGCCATTCACTCAATCCCGGTGAAGAAACAGGAAGTACCGCTGATCTGAAAAAATTCCAGGATTACCTTTCCCGCGTACTGGAGTTCGCGGAGCAGGAGATCAAAAAGGGAGTTAGCAGAGAAACTTTCATTGCCAATAAAAGCATCCCGGGCGAAAATCTCTGGAGTGGGCAGGGAATTGAAAGGCCTTTGTCGGCGGCGTATGATGAGAAGCTAGCTGCGAGCCGCTAGCTACGGGCTTCGAGACAGCCTCTCGCAGCTCGCAGCTAGAAGCTAGTAGCTTCTCAAACTATTAACTTTTGATTTCGGTTCTTTGCACCCGCATGCAGGATAAGGCTTTACATAACTGGGAAAAGAAAAGTAAGGAACAGCAGAAGCAGTTCAGGTCTTTTCTCGACAGGGCCGACAAGAACAAGGTGCTCAGGCAGCTCCTTTCCCTGCACGAGGAAGCTTTTGAAAAGATCGACTGCCTGCAGTGCGCTGCCTGCTGTAAGAATTATTCTCCTCGTTTCAAAACTCCGGATGTAAAAAGGATCAGCAAACACCTGGGACTGAAAGAAAGTGTGTTCATTGAAACCTACCTGAAAGTGGATGATGAGGGAGATTTTGTAGTAAAGTCAACCCCCTGCCCTTTCCTGGGCGCCGATAATTTCTGCAGTATTTATGAACACCGTCCCTCGGACTGTGCCCGCTTCCCCTATACCGACGAAGATGTATTGATCAAACGCAAGCAACTCACCCTGAAGAACAGCAGTTTTTGCCCGATCACGTATTTTGTGCTGGACAGGTTAACGAAAACTTAGCTGCAAGCGACAAGCTGCAAGCGGCAAGCGGCAAGACTTCAACTCCAATATTCAATCAATTGATATTTTATTTAAATCACTTTCGGAATTTCCTGATGTAATCCTTGGGGTCATTTCTTGCAGCTTGCAGCTTGAAGCTTGCAGCTAATTCCATTACCTTTGCGACCCTAACTTATCCCCTAATGAGCCTTTTTGAAGCACAATCCAAAGAATTTCAGCGCCGTCATATCGGACCAAATGAAAACGAGACGAAAGAGATGCTGAAAACCATCGGGGTCAGCAGCCTTGATGAACTGATCAACAGAACCGTTCCCTCGGGAATACGCATGCAGCAAGAACTTGATCTTCCCGTTGCCCTCAGCGAATCGGAATACCTGGAGCATATCAAGGAAATCTCTTTACAGAACAAGGTTTTCAAAAATTATATTGGCCAGGGTTACTATGATACCATCACACCTCCGGTGATCCTCCGCAATGTTTTTGAAAACCCGGGATGGTACACCCAGTACACCCCTTACCAGGCCGAGATCTCCCAGGGACGCCTGGAAAGCCTCCTGAATTTCCAGACCGTGGTAAGCGACCTTACCGGCCTGCCCATAGCCAACGCTTCCCTGCTTGATGAAGGCACAGCTGCCGCAGAGGCCATGACCATGTTCTTCAACCAGCTCAATAAAAATATCAACCAGGTTACCCGTCCTAAATTTTTTGTGGACCAGGAAACTTTTCCGCAAACAAAAGATGTGGTGGTAACACGCGCCATTCCTGTAGGTATTGAAGTGGTGTTTGGTGATTATAAAACCGCTGTCATCGATGATACTTATTTCGGGGCGCTGGTTCAGTATCCCAACGATAAAGGTTCAGTGGAAGATTACAGGCAGTTCATCCAGAAAGTGCAGGCAACCGGCGCTTTCGTGGCCATGGCAACCGATCTTCTTGCACTCACCCTTTTAACACCTCCTGGAGAACTGGGCGCCGATGTGGCCCTTGGTTCCGCGCAGAGATTTGGTGTACCACTTGGGTATGGCGGTCCGCATGCTGCTTTCTTTGCTGCAAAGGATGATTTCAAACGCAGTATTCCAGGCCGCATCATTGGCGTAAGTGTTGACGCGCAGGGTAACCGTGCCCTCCGCATGGCACTGCAAACACGTGAGCAGCATATCAAAAGGGAAAAAGCCACTTCAAACATTTGTACCGCCCAGGCCCTGCTGGCCAATATGGCGGCTATGTATGCAGTGTACCATGGTCCCGATGGATTGCGCAATATCGCCAAACGTGTAGCCCTGCTCACGCAAACACTTGCCAATGCACTCGAAGAAAGAGGCTATACACTGCTGCACGAATATTTCTTCGATACTGTAGTTGTAAAAGTTGATGATGTAAAAACCTTCCGTGAAAAAGCGGAAAGGCAGCAGATCAATTTCAGGTATTACGACAACCAGCACATCGGCATATCAGTTGATGAAACCACCAGTCCTTCTGCTTTATTCGATATCATCAATTCCTTTGTGAATGATGTGGATGCGGTTGACTATGCCATCGAGCATGAAGGCAGCCTGGATACCATTCCAACCGCGCTGACCCGTACTTCTGAATTCCTCACGCATCCTGTTTTCAATACGCATCACAGTGAAACCAAGATGATGCGTTATATCAAAATGCTGGAAAATAAAGATCTCTCCCTCAACACCAGCATGATCTCACTCGGCAGTTGCACCATGAAGCTGAACGCGGCCGCTGAAATGATGCCGCTGAGCTGGACGCACTGGAGCAAGATCCATCCTTTTGCACCTGCCAGCCAGGCGGAAGGCTACCAGTTCATTGTACGCGAGCTCAGTAAATATCTTTGCCGCATCACCGCGTTCGACGCCTGCAGCCTTCAGCCCAACAGCGGCGCGCAGGGTGAATACGCCGGCCTGCTTACCATCAAGGCCTACCATGAAAGTAATGGTGAAGGGCACCGCAACGTGATGCTCATTCCTATTTCAGCACATGGCACCAACCCGGCATCAGCCGTTATGTGCGGCATGCATGTAGTGGTGGTAAAAGCTTTGGAAAATGGTTATATAGATGTTGAAGACCTGAAAGCAAAAGCTGCACAGCATGCAGCCAATCTTTCAGGAATCATGATCACTTATCCCTCCACCTATGGTGTGTATGAAGAAACGGTGAAGGAAATCACCGAGATCGTACACAGTCATGGCGGACAGGTTTACATGGACGGCGCCAATATGAACGCGCAGGTTGGACTTACCGCACCTGGACTGATCGGCGCGGATGTATGTCACCTTAACCTGCACAAGACATTCGCGATTCCGCACGGTGGTGGTGGTCCCGGCATGGGGCCTATCTGTGTGAAAAAGCACCTGGCTCCTTTCCTCCCGGGGCATACTTTCATGGGTGAGGCCACTAAAGGTTTTGAATCGAAAGGCGCGGTATCAGCGGCACCTTACGGATCTGCCTCCATTCTCCTGATCTCCTATGCCTATATCAGGATGCTGGGAAAAGATGGTGTACGCATGGCTACTGAATATGCCATTCTCAATGCCAACTATATGCTGGCGCGACTCAAACAGAAATTTGATATTCTTTATACCAATCACCATGGCGCCTGTGCGCATGAATTCATCGTGGACCTGAGGCCTTTCAAAAAATCGGCTGAAGTGGAAGCTGAAGATGTGGCTAAAAGACTGATGGATTATGGTTTCCATGCACCTACCATGTCATTCCCGGTTCCGGGCACCATCATGATTGAACCAACCGAGAGTGAGGACAAAGCAGAACTGGACCGTTTTTGTGATGCATTGTTAAGCATTCACCGCGAAATAAGCCTGGTGGAAGAGGGTCAAATGGATAAAAAGGATAATCCTTTAAAAAATGCGCCTCATACCCAGTTTGTTATCTGCAGCGATGACTGGAAAAAACCCTATACCCGCGAGATGGCTGCCTTCCCGCTGGATTATACCAGGCAGAATAAATTCTGGCCATCGGTGGCAAGGGTGAACAATACTTACGGCGACAGAAATCTTATATGTGTTTGTCTGCCAACAGAAATGTATGCAGAACAGGACTAAGAGTAAATACTCAGCAGAAAAAACCCCCGGCTTTACGGGGGTTTTTTTATTGCCTGCAGTAAGTAGAAAGACTTGCATTTGCCGTAAAATTTCATATTTTGTTCCTCCACCCCAATCCGAAACAACTGAAACACTATGGAAATCCTTACCGGGAAGAAAAACTACCTTGCTGAGAAACTGCGTTCGATCGAACTCGCAGGACATTTCCATACAGTCAAACTGCAATCCCTACGCTTATTCTTGCTGATCAAACACCTGGGTTTTACGGAACAGTTGGATGATTATGAAAAGCGGAAACTGGGCATCTTTAACCAGGTCAATTTTTTCCAGCTTATCATAGGTCTTTTTATTCCACTGATGGGAGCCTTTCATTATGATGATGTGCCTTTGTCAGCCTGGCTGCTGGCCACCGTGCCTGTAACCATCAGCATTGTGACCCTGCTGCTGAATCATCTTTACAAATATGAAGCTGCCCAACTGCTGTATTTCATCCTGTATCCTTTTTTTACCGGCTTTGTTTACCTGAAAGGATTTGATACCGGCATAGAACTGCATTTTATTCTTTACGGTATCCTGGCAGTATTCTTCCTGCACGACATGGGTTATATGATCTTTACCATTGCCCTCTCCATGGTGAACTACTTTATTCTTTCGGCAGTACTGCAGGACTTCACCTATGAGTTGCGCGACCACAACCGCTTCCTGTATTATTTCAATAACCTGATATCATTAGGCTTCATCTTCTATGGTCTCTTCCTTATCAAAAAGGAAAACAATGGTTACCAGTTCCAGTTGCTGGCCAAACAGAGAGCACTTCATAGAAAAAACCTGGAGATCGAAGCCCAGAAAGAAGAACTGGCAGAACTGAACAACCTCAAGACCAAACTATTTTCTGTGATCGCCCATGACCTGAAAACCCCGATGTATGCATTGAGAAATCTTTTCAGGAATATGCACCAGCAGAACATGCCGGCCGATGAGATCAAGGAACTGGTACCAGATGTGCTGATGGACCTGAATTATACCATCGGGCTGATGGAAAACCTGTTGCAGTGGAGCAAATCACAGATGCAGGCCGGCAATGTAAGACCAGAGGAACTTGATATCTCAAAAATGATCAACGAAGTGATGCACCTGCTGCGCCTGCAGGCGGAAGCCAAACAGATCTACGTGGAATCACACAGCCAGAAACCTTTTTATGCCTATGCTGATAAGGATATGGTGAATCTTGTTTTGAGAAACCTTTTATCCAACGCCATCAAATTCACTCCACAGCAGGGCAATATCCTTGTAGGTGTAAATGAAGCTTCTTCATTTGTTGAGATCTATGTGCAGGATTCGGGAATGGGCATGAGTGAAGATGCCCTGCGGAAGCTGAATGAAAATAATTTCTTCACTACCAAGGGAACTGCCAGTGAATCGGGTACAGGCCTTGGCCTCATGCTTTGCAAAGAATTCCTGGCAAAAAATGGCGGGCAGATGTTCATAGAAAGCGAAGAAGGCAAAGGCAGCATTTTTTCTTTCACGCTTCCTAAAGCACAATGATGTAAGCTGAGAGCTACTGGCTGAGAGAGAGAACAGCCATGGTAAGTCTGCTGACACAAACGAGTTGGTTTTCTTCATTCAATATTTCAATGCTCCATACCTGTGTTGATTTACCAATGTGAATTGGTTTTGCAATACCGGTAACGGTTGTACCGGCACGTGCCTGCCGCAGATGGTTGGCATTGATGTCGAGTCCCACGCAATAATTCTTTTTATTGTCAACCACCAGGTTGGCCGCAATGCTTCCCAGTGTTTCCGCCAGCGCAACTGATGCACCACCATGCAGGATTCCCATAGGCTGCGTGGTACGGTGGTCAACAGGCATTGTGCCCTTGAGATAATTATCACCTATTTCTGTAATTGTGATACCGGTATGTTCAACCATGGTCCCTTTTCCCATTCGCTGAACATCCTGCAACTGTACTTCCTGATTCCAGATCGCCATTCTTTATTTTTTAATTTACATCCAGTTCTCTTATCTGCTCATAATAAGCAGAAGGTAATAATAATGATTTCACCAGGCCGTCCATCCTGATCAGGCGGCTGAACTTATACAATGGCACAGCCGGTTTGAGCCAGCGGGTATCATCCATTGACAGCATCTTCCGAACCATGAGTGGCATCACCAGTTTCTGGGCTTCCAATAAAACACGGTAGCGAGTACTGCCCAGGTGTTTTTTATACTGTTGAAAAAGATCCTTTGTATAGTCGGAATAACTCAGATCGTTTTGCATATGTGCATCACGGTGAGGGAGCCATTCAGGGTAGGTGGCAGGTAAGTCTTCCAGTTGCATCCTTTTCCCGAGCCTGTAAAAAACATCATACAGTTCACCTTTCTCTTCATCGGAGAGTTTCCTTTCCAGCAATTCATAAGAAGCAATGGAATAATGAATGAGCATATACAAGACATCACGGTAAGCCCAGCCGGGTATACTTGCATTCCTCGCTTTCTCCACACCCGAATGGATAGCTGTGATCCTGTCTATGGTCTTGAGGGCTTCATCATGACTGGAAAAGATAATTCCTCTTGCATACCTCACGGTGGAGAATAAACGGCCTATGGGATCAGCGGGCAGGCGCCCGGTAAAATAAAGCCAGTCAACTGCCTTGTTAAGCGCGAATTCAGCGGCCGAACCGGCAAAGATGAAAAGAATGGTATCACTCTTTCCCCAGACCTTCCTGACAATTGAACCGGGTTGTACGAAATATTCCATAGCGAACGTATCGCCAAAGTTCAGGAAAAATTATTTGGCCGGGGTCAGTCATGATAAACGATACGTGCCCTGCCCTTTTGTACAAACATGTTTTCTTCCATCCGCGAATCGTACAGCCAGATCTTTGATTTACCACCTATATGGTAACTGTCCCGGCCTTTGTCGCCAAAGAAATTGAGCCTGATGCCTGTATTGGCGGTTTCTTCTACAATAAAATGGTCATCGCCCTGCAAGCCATAGATCATGATCTCTTTGGTATCATCTGAATGAAAGCGGCGTTCATACAGCGGTGCACCTTCCTTACCATTCTCTCTTTTAAAAGCTTTCACTACCAGCCCGTCACGGTCGCCGGAAACCCTGAACACCTCGTCTGCATTACTTCCGGCCACCATAACTTTAGAGGCAAGGAACTGGTAATATTTCAAAGCATTTTCCATGAGCCCGTCACGCCTGCTTTTAAGAACAGAGGCTACATGACCACCACTGATGGCGTAAATTTCAGGGGGAAGGTTTTTCACCGAAGCTTCTATGACTTCATCTGTGAGCCTGCTGGTGAAATCTTGTATCACAGTTCGCCATTCAGCGTCATCGAGGTCATTCAGGAAAAACCGGTCAAATTCCCAGGACTTATAACTAAGCATCCTGATATTCCTGCTGTCTTTTTTGAAACTGTTGATGTGGGGCATGGCGATCGCTTTTACAATGCCCGGCAACAGTCCGCCCGACATAAAAAACGCCTGGTCCCTGTCAAGAGGTACCGGGTAGTACCATTCCCTGCCTGCAGAATCTTTTGAGGCCCAGAGCCATTGGCCTTCATGGCGGTCCCAGTCGGCCACCAGCATATCCATCAGGCGGGCATTGAGCACGGCTTTCTGCATCACCTGGTCCTGGTTATGATCCACCATTTCATATAGAATATCCTGGGTTTCCTTTGTGCCGGGAACAGGTTCCCTTCTTTCAAGAAAACAAACCATGTTGGCGAAGTGCTCGCGGTAGGGTCCGAGAAATTCAGCATCAGGCACAAAATATAACCTGGGACGGGGAGCACTGATGCCTGCAGCTTCGCAAAGGGCGCCCACGGTCAGGGCCGCATAAGGGTAGCCGGCAGAGATCATATCCTGTACAATTGTTTCCGCCACTGTGTTTTTCAGCTTTGGGGGCACCGCACCTTCAGCGAATTTATCCACAGTCCTGAGCGCCCATTCCCTTCCATCCTGGTCAACTAGCCTCAGCGACTTGGTTTGCATGCCTCCGCCCATTTTAACGATGCGAAGACCGGAAGCTTCCAGATCCAGTACAGCCATCTTAACGGGAGTTGACCACTCTTTGCGGTAATTTTTACCCGTTACAATTTTTTTGAGAAAGGATGCCGGTAGATAGCGGTTGCTCGCAGCTACCGTTACAGAGTCGGGCTGCTGCATTGCGGGAGGAAGATTATACTGAGCCTGGCTGAAGTTACCCTGAATCGTCAGGATGAGGAATCCCAGGAATTTTTTGATCATAGAAATGGTATTTCTGCTGGGTAATGCAAACTACTTGCCTGAACAGTATCAGGCCCGGGCCGCCTTTGCGCACATCTGGAGCATCATCTGCGCGATGTGCAGCAGGTCGCGGTACAGCGTAGGCTTCCTGAAGAAAGTACAACCATATTTCTGGCAAAGCTTTACATCATCTTCGCGGGAGGAAGTGGTGAAAACAATAACCTGGATATTACTGAAGGCTTCATTTTCTTTCAGCCAATACAATACTTCTTTGCCGTTCATCACTGGCATATTTAGATCCAATACAATCAGGCAGGGAAGATCGTTTTGATTTTGTTGCAGGTATTCAACCGCCTCCTCCCCGTTTCTTGCGTGCTGAAGACGGCAATTTCCAGATAACTGTTCCAGTGCTTCTTTTACGGATTCGAAATCATCCAGGTCATCTTCTGCATATAAAATGACAGGCTCTTTTGGCATGCTGAGTTCCATTAAAAATTTATGCCAGCACAATGCATGAATCATTTAATGAATCCGTTGTGAACATCACCGTTCACTATCGCTGCCCCGGTTGCCTGCCTCACGGTAAAATGATTTTTTTTGTCCTGCTGTGATTGTTTACATTTATTAAAACTTTTTTATATGAAACGAGTGACCATTTTTATCTGCCTGGTATTAACACTGGCTGTTTCGGTCAGTGCGCAAATGCCCGATTCCAATGCCATGAAAAACTGGATGACCTATATGACGCCTGGCAAAGAGCATAAAATGCTGGCAAGCTGGGATGGGGTCTGGTCAGGGGAGATAACACTGTGGATGGCACCGGGAGCACCTCCCACAAAAAGTAAAACCACATCCACCAACCAGATGCTCATGGATGGACGCTACCAGCAAAGCATTCATACAGGATCATTCGAGGGGATGCCTTTCAATGGTATGAGCTGGATTGCTTTCGACAATGCCAAGAAAGTTTTCATTTCAACCTGGATCGACAATATGGGAACAGGAATCATGGTTGGAGAAGGACCCTGGGATGAAGCTTCCCAATCCATAACCATCAAAGGCAGGATGGTGGATCCCAACACCGGGAAGGACTGCGCCTTCAGGGAAGTTTTTAAAATTGTTGATAAAGACAACCAGGTAATGGAAATGTATTCCACCGACCCCGTAAGCGGTAAAGAATTCAAATCAATGGAAGTGAAATATACACGGAACAAATAGTGTTTTGGAGCTGAAAGGCCAATGGCCAATGGCTAATGGCCATTGGCCATTATACAGGCAGGTAAACCTTAAAGCTAGCTCCTTCATTTTCTCTTCCTTCCGCACTGATATTTCCATTATGCCTCAATACGATCTTCTTGCACAAGGCCAGTCCCAGCCCGGTACCTTCAAATTTATCTTTTGCATTAAGCCTGCTGAATAACTGGAACAACTTCTCCCCGCTTTCAGGATCAAAGCCAATACCATTGTCCTTAACCGTTATCATGTAATAGGCACAACCCGCCTGCAGTTCCGCCATACCGTTCAACTGGTTACCTGAAACTTGTTCGGCCCTGAGTGAAATCTGGTTCGGTTCATTTGGTTTGGAAAATTTGAGTGCATTACCCACCAGGTTATAAAACAACTGGTAGATCAGTATGCGGATACCCCTTACAACAGGCAGCGTATCATAATTGAATTTTGCCTGCTTCTGCTGGATGATCAGTTCCAGGTCCTGCATAATTTCTGCGAGTACCTGGTTGAGGTCTATATCCTCGTAATGATCATCCACATTAGTGGTAACCGAATAATTCAACACTCCATCAATCATGGCCGACATTCTTGCTGCAGCATCCTGGATCTTCAAAAGGTAATCCCTTCCATCAGCAGGTAAACTTTCCGCATATTCATCATAGATCCTGCCGCTGAACATGCGGATCTTTCTCATGGGTTCTTTCAGGTCATGGCTCGCCACGTGGGCAAACTGTTTCAGGTCATCATTCGACCTTTCCAGCTCCCGGGTGCGCTGCCGCACAAGTGATTCAAGAAGTTCGCTTCTTTCCTTACGGTCATGGATATCCGTACAGGTGCCAAACCATTTGATGATCACTCCTTCTGCATTGCGAACCGGCACTGCCCTTCCCAGGAACCACCGGTATTGCAGGTTCTTGCCCCGCAGGCGGTATTCAATTTCGTAGGAACGGCCCGTACGTACCGCCCTGGTCCATTCACCCAGACAATAATCCTGCTCTTCTTCATGTACAAATGGCAGGAAGGCCGCAGTGCCCATTTCAGGTCCGGCACCTGAGAATTCATACCATTGTTTATTGTAATAATCCACTTCACCCTCGGCATTGGCCGTCCAGATGATCTGCGGTACAAAGTCGGCCAGTTTACGGAACTGCTCCCTGCTTTCTTCCGTTTCCCTTATTGAATGCTGCAGGTTTTCCTTCATTCGCAAAAGCGCATTGCCCAACAGGTCGTTTTCACTCCTCGGGCGCAGGTCCACTTCAAAATTTCCGTTACCGATGGAATTGGCGGCCGATGCAAGCTGCTCATTGCTGTTATTGATTTCAGCAATGGATCTTGAAAGACTGCCGATCACATCATCCGGCAATCTTGAGGGTGGCTGGGCCGGTTCACCCTTCGCTATTTTCAATGCCGTTTTTTTCAGTTGTTTCAACAGGCTGCTGATGCTGTGAATGGTATAAGCACCCAGTATGAATACCAGTATGAGAGCAAGCGTGAGCAAGGCCAGGGTGAGCCATTTATTGGTAACCTCCCTGTTATAGCTGCTGTGCATTTTATCAACCACACCCTGCAGCAGGCTGGTTTGTAAGGCCCGAAGATCATTGACACCTGTAGTGGCCAGTGCACCCCAGGTAGTATAATCATAAGTGCTGTCAACCTTGAAGGTTGAAAATACTTTTTCGAGGTACTGGATGTTTTGATCCAGCGGCGAATGATACCGGATCTGGTTATACCGGGTTTTAATTTCAGGTGAAGCTTTATACAGGAATTCTTTTTCGTATGACTGGTAAACTTCGAAAGATGGCAAAGTGCCCATCAGCGTTTCCACCACGTAAGTACGGTTATAAAGGATATTGAAGATATTGGCATTGATCAGACCCAGGTAAGTGATCATTTCCGACATGAGTTTCTGCGACATCATATCATTATACACATAACTCAGGTAGGCATTGTTACCTGAACTGACGCCATTAAGTGTATTCAACCTGAAAATGGTTGCAGAGAAATAATGCATCACGCTGTTACTCTCTACAAGTCCGCTGTCAATGCTGTTCCTGGTCTGCTGCAGGTTATCAAGAAATGAATAACTTTCAAATCCCTTAAGCGTGCTGTCCCTGCGGCCCGACAGGTCATTGATCAGGGAGTCTGTTTGTTTTCTCTGACGCAGCATCTCCGGCCCCCAGTTACGGTTCAGCACGTATTCATAACTGAATCTTCTTTCAGTCTGCAGGTTATCTATCAACCTGGTAATGGTTGCCGATTCATCAAATTTCTGGATATATTTTTCCAGCGTGGCAAGCTTCTGGTTTTTCTGTATATAGAGTTGAATAGCCAAAAAGATCAGGAAGAGCAAGGGCACCACTCCAATAAGCATCAGCTTTGCCTGCAAAGGCAGTTTCCTGAAAAAACGGTTCATGAACTGAATTGGTTAAAGGGTGAAACGGGTGACAAAATAAAACATATTCCATTAAGATTTCCGCACATCAGTTATCTGCTCCCTTCACATATCATTTTTTTAAAGAACGAAAGCTCATTTCATAATTATTTGTGAACGCTGTAACTCCGGCAACCTGTACATCGTCACAAGCTATATAAATCAAAACCAAAATACATAATCATGAAACGATTCTTATTCCTTGGACTTCTCACCTGCGCAGTGGCCTTCAGCAGTTTTGCAACTGATGATAACCGTTATCCCGGTTTTCTCAAAACATTCTTTTCTTCTTACCCTTCAGCAAAAAAAGTAAGCTGGATGGAAATAGATGGTCTTACCCGGGTAAATTTTGAACTGGATAATAAAAGCCAGTATGCCTATTTCAATGCAGCAGGCTTCCTGGTGATCACAACCATGCCGGTCAGCATTTCGGAAATGCCTGCTACCCTGCAGACCTCCCTGCGTGACTATGATGGTTTCACAATTACCGAATCCTATGTTTTTACAAAAGGGAAACACCGTTCCTGGTTCGTTGTACTGGAGAAAGACCAGCGTCAATTGATCCTGAAGTCTTCAGGAAAAAGATGGAACCGGTTTCATACACAACAATAATCACTCCATATAAATTCAAAAGCCCGGAACATCTCCGGGCTTTTCATGATTTATCTTATCAGGACCTTCCTGAACTGCGTCCACCAGAAGACCTGCCGGGTGAAGATTTACGCCCGGAAGCATTGGACCTGCTTCCCGATCTTTCTGTTTCACCTGTGCTGCCACGGCCCGAAGCTGTGCTTCTTTTATTTCCCACTGGTTCCATTTCAGCAGCACGTGACCTTTCAGTAGCTGTGCGGCGGCTATGACTGGCAGAAGCCTCATCTGCTGATTCCGCTTCCTCGTTAATACTACTTTCAGCCAGCACCGTAAGCAGGTTGTCAGCTTCATATTCTTCATCCAGGGTTGCCTGTAATAATTCCTGCACTTTGGTAAGACCCAGTTCACGGGCGAAGCTCCTTGCTGTACCATAACTGGTGATCTCGTAGTGCTCCACCTTCTGTGCACTGGCAATGATGGCTGCATCCATTACCTCGGGATTCATGTCTTCCGCCATCACAGTATTGGCTTCTTCAATGATGCCCTTCATGGCCTTGCATTCATGTTTGCCGCCAAACAGTCCGGAGAACAGCCCCTTTTTTTCCCCTGATTTTTTTTCACCCATCAGCTTCTGTACCTGGTCCAGTCTTTTTTTCTGACCATGTGTTACTTCAAGGTGTTCTGCCAGCGAATTCTTAAGCGTGGCATTATTCGCTTTTTCTATCATTAAGGGTAAGGCTTTGATGATCTGTTCTTCAGCCGAATACAGATCCTCAATCTCATGCCTGAGCAGGTCTTTCAGATCATTCATCTTTTCCATAAAATGTTTTTCATATAATTGAAAAAATTATGCCGCCTGGCATTGCAGATGAGCTTAGGTTGTACAACTGGCCATCATCAGTGGATTGATTCCCGGGACAGCCCATCAACAAAATCGGTAAATTAGCCTTCAATTTGTTTTATGGACCAGCAGA
Organism: uncultured Flavisolibacter sp.; assembly: GCA_964460925.1. GTDB lineage: Bacteria > Bacteroidota > Bacteroidia > Chitinophagales > Chitinophagaceae > Flavisolibacter. The sequence goes on from CAYWSQ010000053.1 coordinate 15,235, forward strand.
TCATCAGGCTTTATGATGAATACACGCATAAGCCGCTCAGCAGGCAAGAATTCATTAGCCGCCTGGTATTGCTCACCGGCAGCCTGGCTGCTGCCATGACCCTGCTCCCTTCACTGGAAGGGAATTATGCAAAAGCAGCAATAACCGGGGAGGCTGGACTGGTTACAGGATATATCAGCTACAAGGGTCATAATGATGTTGAAATGAAAGCCTATACCGCCAGGCCCAGGCAGGATAATAAATACCCTGCAGTAATGGTGATCCACGAGAACAGGGGACTGAACCCACATATCGAAGATGTTACACGCCGAGCAGCAGCAGCAGGCTACCTGGCCATAGCGCCCAATGCCTTATCACCACTTGGAGGGACTCCCGCCAATGAAGATGAGGCAAGAGACCTGTTCACTAAACTCAATGCCACCGAAACCAGGCTACACTTCATCAAAGGGTTTGATTACCTCGCCACTAGAAATGATTATTCTGGAAAGGCCGGCTGTGTAGGTTTTTGCTGGGGTGGCGCTATGGCCAACCACCTGGCAGTGCAGGTTCCTTCACTGAAGGCAGCCGTTGCATTTTATGGCCGGCAGCCTGAAGCTTCGGAAGTTGCCAGCATCAAAGCCGCGGTGCAACTCCATTATGCGGGTCTTGATACAAGGATCAACGAAGGCATCACCGCTTATGAAGAAGCGCTCAGGCAGCATAAGATCACGTACGAGCAGTATGTGTATGAAGGCGTGAACCATGCTTTCCACAACGACACCTCTGCTTCACGATACAATGAAGCAGCCGCAAAACTTGCCTGGCAGCGCACACTTGATTTTTTTTCAAGGCATTTAAAATAACAGCATGAGCAAATGGGCTTTTATCAATACAGATTTTATTGCTGACCAGGATGCCCGGCTGCACTACCGCGACCTTGCCTTCCAGCGAGGTTACGGGGTTTTTGATTTTTTAAAAGTGGTGAATGGCATACCGGTCTTCCTGGACGACCACCTCAACAGGTTCTATTATTCTTCCGGACAGTTACATCTTGAAATACCTTTTGAAAAAACAGAACTGGAAAAAATCATTCATGAACTGATTCGCAAAAACGAAGCAGTGCATTGCGGCATCAGGCTTTCACTCACAGGAGGTTATTCCGGCGATGGCTATAACCCTGCCGAACCCAATCTTGTTATTTCAGTTCACCGTTTTCAACTGCCCACCCCGGAGGATTTTTCCAGGGGTATCCGCCTCATGAGCCATGACCATCAAAGGCAACTACCCCATATCAAAACGATCGACTACCTGGTGGCTGTAATGCTTCAGCCAAAGTTGAAAGAAAAGAATGCTGATGATATTTTGTACCATCATGAAGGCGTAATCACCGAATGTCCCCGTGCAAATTTTTTTATAGTGAATGCCGACAACAAACTTGTTACACCTTCACGTCATATTCTGAAAGGTATCACCAGGGCCAGGATCATGGGTCTAGCCTCATCACTGATGGAAGTGGAAGAAAGAAAACTTTGCATGGATGAACTGAGATCGGCAAAGGAAGCTTTCATTACCAGCACTACAAAAATGATATTACCTGTTCAGTCAGTAGATGATATCCGTTTCCCGGGTGAACGCAGCATTGCTACCAGGCTCAATGAGCTGCTCTTACAATTACATCCAGCCCCACGGCCCGGTTTTTTAGCTTCTTCCTGAGGAACGGAAAATTGCGTAGTAACCGCAATTTTTGAACATACGTCCCGGCTTAACTTGGTGTTATGACGATCGAATCTGTACTGGATACCGGACTATGGGAAGTATGGGTTGAATACGATGAATTTGACCCTGCTTATTTTGGAACCCTCTATGTAATCGGAGAAATTTCTACTGAAGTAAATCATAATGCCCGTTTTAATAAGGTACCCGCAAAAGGCCATACCCTCGTGCTGGAAGTGCCCTTGCCTGCACCGGGTAAAGGCACCCGTATGAAGGAGATCCTTTATTCCGAACCTATCGAAAGTATTGACAAGTATGATTCGGTCTGCATTTATGCCGGCAATGAACTTATCGCCGACTTCAATGATATCGAAATTATGATCTGACCCTGCCTTTTCCGGATCTGTACCCCTCTTTCTTAACCAAAGGTCAGTTATGACAAATGGGGCCAGGACAATAACAGATCCTTTCAATAACAGGGTAAACCTGCTGGAAGGGATTTGTAATGTTGGTCCCGAAACGCATGCGGATATTTATGATGATGCTGCGATGGTGATCCGAAAGCCTGCCATTATGGTGGAACTAAAGAACGATGAGCGGAAGGAATTGTATTATTTCCGTTCAGTAGGCTGGCATAAAACCCTTCTCATTGGGGTGCACCTGGAGAATGAACAATGGGTGACCTTCAGTTGCGAGAAAAATCCTTCCAACGACCTGCTCTCCGACCTTCTGCGTAAAGGCAGGCAACTGGTTTGATCAGTTTACCTGGTAGATCTTGTTTTTGATCGCATACACTACAATACCGGCCGCATTCCTGGCCCCGATTTTTTCCTGGATCCTGTCCCGGTAACCTTCAATCGTTCGGATGCTTAAGTGCAGTTGTGAAGCAATTTCCTTATTCGACATCTGCTGGCAGATGCAACGGATTACTTCCAGGTCCTTTTCAGTGAACTCCGGTTTTTTATTTCGCAAAACCTGGCCGTGCCTGCTCTTGCCGATCATTTCAGCCAGCTTAAGTGAAGTATCG
>CAYWSQ010000054.1:0-17935 GCA_964460925.1 uncultured Flavisolibacter sp.
GATGTAAAAGGAGGGTATGAAATCAGGCTTTTTGGGAACAATAGGTTTGATCACGGCGGTGATGGAATCCTCCACGCGGTCGAGCAGGGAATTCCGCTGCCTCGTGACCGTAGTGGTATCAATAAAAGGTTTTTTGGAAGCGGTGTAAAAATATTGTCCCTTGTCCAGCACAATGAACAAACGGTAGAACATGTGATCATTAGGTGCCTTGGTATCGGCAAAACCATTTTCCCTGGCAGTAGGATCGGTCACACTGAGGATGGTCTTGAAATTGGCCAGGCTGTCGTGCGACCGCTGGATGCCGATCTGTTTCACCACCGGGTAATTATTCACCCAGCCGATGATGTAACGGTTTCTTCCTGCATTCTTCACAGAAAAATCCGGCAGCGTATCCTGTGCGCTTGCAGCAAGATCAAAAATAAAGACCAGTAAAAGCAGGAAAAAAAAACGGCGCATCATGTTGAGTGGCAAATTATCAGAAACCGTGCAAAGATAATAGCCTCGTCAGAAAATTAACGTTCCATTCGGCAGTGAAGCGTTTCCCTGCAATCCCCCGCTGTGAATCACAAGAACACGTTCATCTTCTCGTAAAATTCCCTGCTTCAGCAGGTCATTCACCGCGTAAAAAACTTTGGCTGTGTACACAAAATCCGTAGGGATGCCTGTTTTTTCAAACCAGTTATTCATGAAATCAAACAATGCGGGACTGGCTTTGGCGTAGCCGCCAAAATGATACTGGTGCAGCACTGTGAAAGTATTTTGCTTTTCCTCAGGCAGCAGCAGGTTGATCTCGCTGGTTATGGAAAAATTATTCTTCAACACACTGATGCCGGTGAGTTTTTGTGGTGTAACGATCCTTGATGCAAGCCCGGCCAGCATGGTGCCAGTACCCGTTGCAGCCACGATGTGATCAAAAGATGAAAGATCCAGGTTGTCAAGCATGGTGGAGGCGCCCCGTGCCCCGGTGATGCCATAACCACCTTCCCTGATCACGTAAACATCTTCTACATTGTTACATGCCCAAACTTCGGTTGGTATATGCTGCTGCCTGTAAGCCTCCCTTGATAAAAAATAGATCAGCATCCCGTACTCTCTCGCAGCATTAAGAGTAGCCCCCCTGGATTCCCCCCTGATCAGACCAATACTTTTCATTCCATGCATCTCTGCTGCTGCGGCAAGGGCGATGATGTGGTTGGACCAGGCGCCACCGAAACTCAGTAAGGTTGTTTTGCCGGCGGCCCTTGCTTCTTCAATATAAAAACGGAGTTTGAACCATTTATTTCCGGAGATCACGGGATGAATTTTGTCAAGCCGAAGCACATCAATATTGCTGTGCGGCAACCTTTCGGGGAGTGCCGGTTCAAATCCCTCTGGAGCTTGCATGTGGTTACGTTGCTTATTTGTTATTTTCGGGCCCTGAAAAAAGAATCGTTCAAGTTCAAATAAAAACAAAAAGAATGAAACCAACTTTAGTGATCATGGCCGCGGGCATGGCATCCAGGTACGGCAGCATGAAGCAAATACAGCAGTTTGGTCCCGGTGGCGAAACCATCATGGATTATTCCATATTTGATGCCATCAAGGCGGGATTTAAAAAAGTGGTCTTCATCATCCGCAGGGATTTTGCCGAAGACTTCAAAAATATTTTTGAACCTAAGCTAAAAGGAAAGATCGAAACAGAATATGTTTTCCAGGAAATGAATAAGGGACTGGATAGTTATTCCGTACCCGAGGGCCGCACCAAGCCCTGGGGCACAGCCCATGCCATTCTTTGCGCCAAGGATGCCATTGACCAGCCTTTTGCCGTGATCAATGCCGATGATTTTTATGGCAGCGACGGTTTCAAAAAAGCACATGATTTTCTTGCTAATGAATGCAAGGAAGATGTATATGCTATTGTAGGGTATGAACTGGCCCGCACCTTATCCGAACATGGCACGGTGAGCCGTGGAGTTTGTGAAGTGGATGCTTCAGGAAATCTCAAGGGCATCAGTGAAAGACTGAAGATCTCCAGGCAGAATGGTAAAATGGTGGATGAAGAAAGCGAGACCAGTAAAATAGAGCTGCCCGAAGAAGCCAAGGCTTCCATGAACTTCTGGTGTTTCCATCCTTCTATTTTCAGTTTCATTGAAAAAGGTTTCCAGGAATTCCTTGAAAAGAATATCAACAGTCCGAAAGCCGAATACCTTATTCCTCTTGTGGCCGACGAATGGGTAAAGGCGGGCAAGGGCGTGATCAAAGTTTTACCAACATCAGCCCAGTGGTTTGGTGTAACCTATAAGGAGGATGCACCTGTGGTAAAAAGAAGCCTCGACAAGCTGGTGGAAGAAAAGCAGTACCCGGCCACGCTCTGGAATCAATAAGAACCGGTTCATCAAATCAGAAAAGCACTCTTTCGAGTGCTTTTTGTTTTATAAGGCTTTCATTTTATAAGGGTCTGAAAAAATCAGTCCACTTTTACCATGAATACAAAATCCTGCAGCATCTTCACCTGCTGTTTGCGTTCCTTGCCTTTGAGGGCATTGGAGGTGGGTATTTTGATATTCTGGTAAGAACTGTCTTTCTGTAATTCGTTCAATGCATTGAAAATGTATTTGGATTGAAGGGCGAATACCGCGCCTTCGATCGTTTTTTGTTTGCCGGTAAGCACACCCACGATCTCACCATCGCTGTTCAGTACGGGGCCGCCGCTATTTCCCTGGTTGGCCGCGATCGTGATCTGCAATGCCAGTGAATCACCCTGGTAACCGGTTTTAGCTGCGATATATCCCTGGCCATAAACCACTTCATCGCGGGGAAATCCCAAAGTATAGATTGGTTCTGCCAGGTCAACACTGCTTTTGCGTATGGCATATGGAAGAGGGCCCGGGGAAGAGAAATTTTTACTGGTGATTTTGAGAATGGCAATATCCCTGCCACGGTCGAGGTAAACTGTTTTAGCGGTAAAAACTTTTCCTTCCCTGTTTTGCACGGCAACGTGTTCGGCTTTTTCAACAATATGCGCATTGGTTACCAGGTAACCCCTGGCATCAAGCAGGAAGCCGGAACCACCGGTCTTGTACTGGATGTTTTCGGTACTGATGGCCACATCTGTCTTTACATCCTCGATCTTCTTGGTAAGCGAATCGTTCTGGGTCTGGAGGCGGTTGATATCTTTTTTCAGTTCTCTTTTCAACAGTTCCATTTCCCCTTGTTTGGCAGGTTTGCCCGGTGAAACGGACCATACCAGGGCGCTGAAAGTGAGGGCGGTGATGCCTGCAATGGAAGCGGCAATGGCAGCCACCCTTTTATAACGGTTGTAGAGATAAACCACGCGGGCCTTTCCCTGCAGCCTGGGTGAAGCAATAAGTCCTTTTTCAGCCAGGTGAAGATGGGTGTCAGTCAAGGTGGTTTTTAATTTCTTAACCTCGTCAAAACGGTTCATCTGCTGGAGGAAAAAAGTATGCTCTACCACCGCCTGGTCTATTTCAGGATTGCTTTTACGCAACTGTTCGAAATAAACCCTTTCATCCGGTCCCATCTGGCCCGAAATGTAGCGTTCAACAGCTTCAAGGATTTTGATGTCTTCCATTACAGCGATTCATTTTTATATTGAGAAAAGAAAAGTTTCTTCAGCCGCATGAGGCATTTATACTTCTGGTTCTTGGCGTTTTCCGCATTGGTATAACCAAAATGAAAGGCAATCTCCTGCATGGAGCGTTTCTGCATATAAAAAGCTTCCAGCAGGCTTTTGCAGGGTTCGCCGAGCCCGCTCATCGCCTTTTCCATCATCAGGAACTCATCATTCCTCTTATCATGCTCCTCAATTTCCGTGTCCACGCTGATAAGTTGTTCATTGCCATCAGAAAGCGATACCCGGTTCTGGTGCAGCAGCTTCTTCAGCCAGATCCGCCTGCTCACAGAATAAATGAAGGTTTTGATCTGGCAGTTCAGTTCAAAACTGCTGGTCTGCACCTTTTCATAAAGAACGATCATCGCCTCCTGGAAAACATCCTTTGCATCCTCGCTGTTCCCGTTATTATTGATGATCAGGGCCTGGATCAGGTTGAAATTCTCCTTGTAAATGGTTTCCACGGCCTTTTTATCATTCCTGGCCAGTCCCTGCAATAATAATTTTTCGTTGTTCTCCAGTTTCAATTCCGCTTTTTTAATACCAAAATTTAAAAATAGTAACCCCTGGCTGCTGTTAAAAAAAATATTTTCTGCCGGAGGGTTACTTTTTTCCAAACCTCGTATTAATCCGGTAAATCAGGCATGACGATCCGAAAATTAACAGCCATTGCATTGATTTCAGGAGTTCTTTCCGCCTGTAATGAAGGAAGTTCTACCAGGAACCAGCTCGATTCCATCAGTAAAAAAGTGGATTCAACGGCACAAAGCACCTGGGATTCCGGTAAAAACAAGCTCAGGGATCTTAAAAATGAGATCCGGGAGCAGGTGGCAGGAAAGGATTCTTTAAACAATTAGTTCTCTGAAAGCAATACATATTTAAAACAAACAAAAAAACAATCACATGAAAAAGTTCCTCGGAATTTTAGCCCTGGCAGTAACAATGGTAGCTTGTAATGATTCAGCTGATAGCACTGATGCGGCTGCTGATTCAGCAAGAATCGCTGACTCTATCAAAAGAGCACAGGATTCTATCAACGCTTCTATGCCTGTAATTACAGATAGCACTGTAATGACCGCTGATTCTGCTGCTAATGCAGTTGCTGATTCAGCCAGATAATCAGGTTAGGGCTACTTGCCGGCTGTTAACTGTAAAATAAAGTCAAGATTTTATTCATATGGCAAGCAATCGTTAGATGACCGTCCTGTTCACAGGGCGGTCTTTTTTTCATCCCACAGGGATAATCAGGATCAAAGGTGGCAACCGGAAGTGCAGGATGATCAAATCCCACTGTTCATGCTTCTGCTTTCCAAATCACAAATTCCGTGATTCGGCAAATCTTCAAATCACCTTCAGCCATCCTATGTTTATCTTTGCCCAAATTTTTACATGGCAACTTTTGAAGAGCTTGGATTACAGGAAAAATTACTAAAGGCCGTTACCGACCTTGGCTTTACCAACCCTACACCCATCCAGGAAAAAGCGATCCCGGTGCTTCTTTCCGGTACCAAAGACCTGATAGGCCTGGCACAGACCGGCACAGGCAAGACAGCAGCATTCGGACTGCCCTTATTACAACTGGTCGAGACCGGGAAAAAATTCCCGCAGGCTTTGATTATATGTCCCACCAGGGAATTATGTCTCCAGATCGTGAATGAAATGGAATTGTTCAAAAAACACATGTCCGGCCTCCACATCGTAGCCGTTTACGGAGGCTCTTCCATTTCCATGCAGATCCGTGATATCAGGCGTGGTGTGCAGGTAGTGGTAGCAACCCCCGGCCGCCTGATTGACCTGATCGAAAGAAAAGCGATCAACCTGGAAGAGATCAAATACGTGGTGCTGGATGAAGCCGATGAAATGCTCAACATGGGCTTCCAGGAAGATATTGAGTTCATCCTGCAAAACACTCCCCAGCGCGACAGCACCTGGCTGTTCAGCGCTACCATGCCTCCCGAGATCCGCAAGGTGAGCAAGAAATACATGAAGGAACCGGTGGAGATTACGGTAGGTAAAATGAATACCGCCAACAAGAACATCGACCACCAGTTCGTTATTACGTCTGCCCAGCACCGTTATGAGACCCTTAAAAGGCTGATCGATTTTAATCCAGGCATGTACGGCATTATCTTCACCCGCACCAAGGCCGATGCACAGGACATTGCCGAAAAGCTTACACGTGAAGGTTATGATATTGATGCGCTTCATGGCGATCTTACCCAGCAGCAGCGAAACAAGGTGATGGATGAATTCAGGGAAAAAACGCTTCAACTCCTCATTGCTACCGATGTTGCCGCCCGTGGCATCGACGTAGTGGGCATCACGCATGTGATCAACTACGAATTGCCTGATGATGTGGAGGTGTACACCCACCGTTCCGGTAGAACCGGCCGTGCCGGCAAGACCGGTGTTTGTATGTCCATCGTTCATAGCAGGGAAACCGGCCGCATCCGCCAGATAGAAAGAATGGTGCAGGTGCCTTTTCATAAACTCGAGATCCCGTCGGGCAAGGATGTGTGCCGCAAGCAGTTCTATTATTTTATGGATAAACTGTTGCAGGCCGATATCAGCCATGGCGATTATGAGACCTACATGCCCATGCTCCAGGAAAAATTCGCGGATGTTACCAAGGAAGAAGTGCTCAAAAGAGTGGCTGCCCTGGAGTTCGCCCGCTTTCTTAAATATTATGAGAATGCAGAGGACCTCAACACCCGTGAAAGAGACCGCAGGCAGGACGACCGCAGGTCGGACAGCCGTTCCGAAAGAAGCGGTGACCGGAGAAGGGATACCAGGGGCCGTGAGTTTGGAGGCGGCGGTGGCAATTTTACCCGCCTGTTTGTGAACCTCGGTACCAAGGATGGTTTTTACAAAGCCAGCTTCCTGCAATTCATTCTTGATATGAGTGACCTGGGCAAGGATGTGCTGGGCCGCATCGATATGAAAGAGATGAATAGCTGGATCGAGATCGATAAATCTTCAGCGAATAAAATGATGCAGGCGATTGATGGTAAAAAATACAAAGGACGCCGTATCAGGATGAATGAAGCGGATTCTGTAAGAAGGAACTGATCACCGCCAGTAAAATTTTTATTGGGATTTTAAAAACTGAATTTTATATTTGTTTCGATGACATTATCAAAAGCATACCGTTGGTTTTATTTTTACTTCTATCAAATGAAGCCGGGAATGCTTTTGTTGAACGCGTAGTAAATCATTGAATCAACATAAGACTCCCGGCTAAATGCCGGGATTTTTTTTGACCATGGGCAAAAGAATATCCATACAGGGTTACGAAGGCAGTTTTCACGAAGTGGCAGCCATTGAATTTTTCAGCGAACCTGTCAGCATCATTCCCTGCGATACCTTCAGGGAAGTGACCAGGGTAGCTGCAGACCCGGTAAAGAGCGAGGGCGGGCTGATGGCCATTGAGAATTCCATCGCGGGCAGCATCCTTCCTAATTATGCCCTGCTCCGCAAATCGGGACTGACCATTGCGGGTGAAATTTACCTGCAGATCAACCAGCAACTGATGGCCAACCCGGGTGTTGACCTGGAGGCCGTGACCGAAGTGCGTTCCCATCCAATGGCCCTGCTGCAATGTATGGATTACCTGGAAAAATATCCCGGGTGGAAGCTGGTTGAAACAGAAGATACCGCGCTGAGTGCAAAACATATCCACCAACATCAAAACCGGCACGTGGCCGTGATCGCCAGCAGGCGGGCAGCCGAACTTTATTCATTGCAGGTGCTTGAAAATAACATCCAGTCCAACAAAAACAATTATACCCGTTTCCTTTATCTGAGGCCCGGAAATGTTATGGATCACCCCGAAGGATCCAACAAGGCATCCATCAATTTTCATACGGATCATTCACGCGGCAGCCTGGCAAGGGTGCTCACGAGAATCGCAGAGGGAAATATCAATCTATCCAAACTTCAAAGCCTTCCTATTCCCGGTGCTGAATGGGAGTACAGTTTTCTTGCTGATATGGAGTTTGATGCACCGCAACAACTGGAAAGTGTACTCGAAAATATCAAACCGGTAACACAAGCGCTTACTGTGCTGGGCATTTACCAAAAAGGGAGGACCATCAAATGAAACCGGCTGAAAGACTGAAACAGGTGGGTGAATATTATTTCTCCCAAAAACTCAGGGAGATTGATGTTATGAACCGCAACGGCGCTGATGTGATCAATCTTGGCATCGGCAGTCCTGACCTGCCTCCGCATCCTTCAGTGATCAGCACCCTGCAGCAGGCCTCAGCCCAGGCCAATGCGCATGCTTACCAGGGATACAGGGGAATTGAGGGGCTGAGAAGAGCCATCAGTGAATGGTATGGCAACTGGTATGGTGTTACGCTCGATCCTGTTTCTGAAATTCTTCCGCTCATCGGTTCCAAGGAAGGCATCATGCATATCTGCATGACCTGGCTGAATGATGGTGACCAGGTGCTGGTGCCAGACCCGGGTTATCCCACTTACCGTTCGGCTGTGCAACTGGCCGGTGGCTCCTGCATGGGTTATACACTGGATGATACCGGCTGCCCGGATTTTGAAACCTTATCGCAGCATGATCTCAGCAGGGTGAAACTGATGTTCATCAATTACCCGCACATGCCCACAGGTGCGCAGGCAACAGAAAGTCTTTTCAAATCATTTATTGATTTCGCAAGGGAACATGATATCCTTCTGGTATCTGACAATCCTTACAGTTTTATACTCACCACGAAGCCGCTCAGCATCCTGTCCATTCCAGGTGGAAAGGAAGTGGCAGTGGAACTGAATTCACTAAGCAAATCCCATAACATGGCCGGTTGGAGAGTGGGCATGCTTTGTGGTAAGGCCGAAAGAATTGATGCGGTGATGAGATTCAGGAGCAATATGGACAGTGGAATGTTCCTGCCTGTGCAGATCGCCGCGGCAAAAGCACTTTCATTGGGAGAGGATTGGTATGAATCAGTGAATGAAATTTACAGGAGCAGGAAAAGCAAAGCGCTTTTCCTGGCAGAAAATGTACTTGGATGTTCTGTCAGCAAAAACCAGGCAGGTCTTTTTACCTGGGCCAGGATACCATCAGGGTTTGATTCCGCTTATGAATTGTGCGACCAGGTGCTAACCGGAGCCAAAGTATTCCTGACACCAGGTGGCATTTTTGGTGATGCCGGCAGACACTATATCAGGATCAGTTTATGCAGCAGCGAAGAAAAATTTGACGAGGCCATCCAAAGAATAAATGAATCCGGAATTTTTTCATCAAACCAAACAAATAAACTATGAAGACAGCCGTGGTGGGAATGGGATTGATAGGTGGCTCTTTGGCACTGGCATTAAAGGACCGGCAGATTGCCAGCCGCATTATTGGTGTGGATGAAAACCCTACACATGCTGAACAATCGCTGCAGAAAGGGCTGGCCGATGAAATGGCTTCTCTCGAAGAGGCCGTGAAACAGTCAGATCTTGTAATTATGGCGGTGCCGGTTCATGCGCTCGCCCTGCTTTTACCCACGGTGCTTGACCTGGTAACGCAGCAGGTAGTGATGGATGTGGGATCCACTAAACAGAATATCCTGGAAGCTGTGAAGGATCATCCAAATAGAAAATATTTTGTTGCCACTCATCCCATGTGGGGAACGGAATACAGCGGACCCGGTGCTGCTGTTCACGGTGCATTTGCCAACAAGGCAACGGTGATCTGTAACCGTGAAGATTCCGGTGAAGCCGCGGTGGCACTGGTGGAAGGTATTTATCAAAAATTGGGCATGCATATCATGTATATGAATGCAGCCGATCATGATGTGCATGTAGCTTATGTGAGCCATATCTCTCACATCACCTCCTTTGCTCTTGCCAATACAGTGCTGGAAAAAGAAAAAGAAGAACATACGATTTTTGAACTGGCCAGCGGGGGATTTGAATCAACTGTAAGGCTGGCCAAAAGCAATCCCGTCACCTGGGCTTCCATCTTTATGCAGAACAGGGAGAATGTGCTGGATGTGCTCAATGAACATATCAGCCAGTTGCGAAAATTCAAAGCAAGCCTGGAGAAAGAAAATTATGAATATTTGGAAGACCTGATGGTGAATGCGAATAAGATCAAACGAATTTTGAAATAATAAAGGCCAATGGCCAATAGCCATTGGCGATCGTCTCAAAGAAACAACATAAAAAACCAGACAATGAACTCTAATAATCTTCAAAATATCCTGACAAAAAAGCCGCTCATTATTTCCGGTCCCTGCAGCGCGGAAACAGAAACGCAGGTGATAGAAACTGCACAACGCATCGCGGCCACCGGCAAGGTGGATGTATTGAGAGCGGGCATCTGGAAACCACGTACGCGGCCCGGCAGTTTTGAAGGGGTAGGTGCCAAAGGACTGGTATGGCTGCAGCAGGCAAAAAAACTTACTGGTTTACCTGCCACCGTTGAAGTAGCCACAGGAAAGCAGGTGGAAGATGCCCTCCATTTTGATATCGACATGTTGTGGATCGGTGCCCGCACCACTGTGAACCCTTTCAGTGTGCAGGAAGTGGCGGATGCGCTCCGCGGCGTGAATGTGCCGGTGCTGATTAAGAACCCCATCAATCCTGACCTTGAACTCTGGACGGGCGCAGTGGAACGGGTGGCCAAGGCCGGTGTGAAACAGCTCGGGCTCATACACCGTGGTTTTTCCTCTTATGGAAATACCGAATACCGCAATGCACCCATGTGGCACCTGGCCATTGAAATGAAAAGAAGAAACCCTGAACTTTTGATGATCAATGATCCCTCTCATATCTGCGGGCGAAGGGATATTTTACTTGAAGTGGCACAGGAAGCCATTGACCTGGATTATGATGGCCTGATGATCGAATCACATATCGATCCTGCCAATGCCTGGAGCGATGCGGCCCAGCAGGTAACGCCGGAACAACTTTCGGAAATGCTGGATTCCATCATCTGGCGAAGAGAGGAAGATGTAGCTTCAGCCGAATACCACCAGGCGCTGGAAAAACTTCGCAACCAGATCAATCATCTTGATGATGAACTGATGCAGATCCTTGGACAGCGTATGAAGGTTGCGGAGAAGATCGCCGAATATAAAAAGGGAAATAATATCACGATCTTGCAAACCAACCGGTGGAACGAGATCCTGAACCGTGCTTTCCAGCGGGCAGATAAACTGGGACTGAGCCGGGAATTCATCACTAAATATTTTGACGCGGTTCATATGGAAAGTATCAGTCACCAAACCAAAGTATTCAATAGCTGATGCCAGTAAAAAAGATCAGATATGGAGCCTCCACCGTGCAGTATCATTTGGATGCCCGTTTTTCCATGTTGAAAACGGTCACTGCTGGTAAAAGAATTTTTTTGATCACCGATGAAAATGTTTTCGCGGCGCACGAAAAAAAATTCAGGACCTGGCCCACCATCGTAATTAAGTCAGGAGAGAAGTACAAGGTTCAGTCCACTGCAGATAATATCATCCGCCAACTGATCGATCAAGGTGCCGACAGGTCCTCCATGCTGGTGGGAGTGGGTGGAGGTGTGGTTACGGATATTACCGGTTATGTGGGAGCGGTTTACATGCGCGGCATTGCTGTGGGCTTTGTTCCCACCACGCTGCTTGCCATGGTGGATGCTGCTATTGGTGGAAAGAACGGTGTTGATGTAGGCATATATAAGAACATGGTTGGTACCATCCGCCAGCCTTCTTTTCTTTTGTATGACAGCCGACTGCTGCAGACACTTCCTGACCAGGAATGGAAGAATGGTTTTGCGGAGATCATCAAGCATGCAGCCATTAAAAGCGCGGGAATGTTTGAAGAACTGCAGCGCAATGATATCGGCAGCTACCGGAAGAATAATAAAAAACTAGAAGCCCTGGTGAACCGGAATATGATGATTAAATCAAAGCTTGTACAGCAGGATGAGTTTGAAAAAGGAGATAGGAAGCTTTTGAATTTTGGTCATACGCTCGGTCATGCGTTGGAGAACCAGTACCAGCTTTCTCATGGGGAAGCTATTGCAGTAGGCATGGTTTACGCGGCAGCTTTCTCGGAAAAGATCCTGGGTTTCACGAAGGCGGCAGCTATTAAAAACCTTGTGGAGCAATACGGACTGCCAACGGAAATTAAATTTGATCGTGCAAAAATTCTTCAGGCGCTTAGCCGCGACAAGAAAAAAAACCTTGGCCATATTCATTATGTTTTGCTTGAAAAGATCGGTAAAGCAGTTACCAGACCTTTGAACATAGTACAGATAGAGGATTTACTTCAATGAAAGCAGTTATTTCACCTTCACATATCAAAGGCCAAATCAAAGCACCCGCTTCCAAAAGCGCCATGCAGCGTGCCTGCGCGGCTGCGTTAATTAGAAAAGGAAAGACCGTGCTGGAAAACCCGGGTGATTCGGCAGATGACCTGGCCGCGCTTGATATTATCACGCAACTGGGCGCGAACATTACCAAGCGTGGAGATGTGATAGAGATCAGGAGCAGGGGTGTGGCGCCGGTGTCTGGTTTGATCCATTGCGGTGAAAGTGGATTGTCCGCACGTATGTTCACTTCCATTGCGGCCCTGAGTTCTCGTGAGCTAACGGTAACGGGTAGTGGCAGTTTGATGAAAAGACCTTTTGGTTTTTTTGAGTCCTGCCTGCCACAGCTTGGTGTTTCGGTTGAAACCTCAAACGGATCATTGCCGCTTAAGATAAAGGGACCACTGCAACCTGCCGATATAACGATCGATGGGAGGCTATCCTCGCAATTCCTCACAGGACTTTTATTTGTCTTTGCAGCAGCGGAAGCCCGGAATGTAAGTATTGATGTAAAAGACCTGAACAGCAAACCCTATATTGATCTGAGCCTTTCTGTGCTGGAAGCATTTGGTTTAAAAACTCCGGTGCACAAGGATTACAGCCGCTTTCATTATAATGAAACTCCAGCCATAACCAAACCGGATCCTCTACATTTCAGGGTGGAGGGCGACTGGAGCGGGGCATCATTCCTGCTGGTAGCAGGAGCTATTGCAGGTGAACTTACGGTTGATGGTCTTGACCCGTTTTCAAGGCAGGCCGATAAAAACATCCTGCAGGCGCTCATGCAATCGGAAGCACCGCTCAGTATTACACCGGGTAGCATCACGGTAAAACCTGGAAGGCTCAGGCCTTTTCATTTTAACGCGGTTGATTGCCCGGATCTTTTTCCACCGCTGGTGGCGCTGGCAGCTTATTGCGAAGGCAGTTCCGTGATTGAAGGAGTGGAGCGGCTGCATCATAAAGAAAGCAACAGGGCGCTCACCCTGCAGGAGGAATTTGGTAAGATGGGTGTGGGAATTGAACTGCAGGATGATCTCATGATCATCAGGGGATCTAAAGTGGCAGGCGCTAAAGTATTTTCTCATCACGATCACCGCATTGCCATGGCCTGCGCGGTTGCAGCGCTCCGGGCGGATGGTGACACAGAAATAGAAGGTGCGGAAGCAGTAAATAAATCCTATCCTCGTTTCTGGGATCATCTCAGGCAAGTAAAAGCAGGTGTAACTTTAAGCTAAATAAAAACATGAATTCATTCGGCAGGATCTTCAGGGTAAAAATATTCGGCGAATCACACGGGCCTTCGGTTGGAGTTATTATTGATGGATGCCCGGCCGGCCTCTCCCTGGTGCCTGGTGATTTCTCGCATGACCTTGAAAGAAGAAAAGGCGGCATTCAAAAAGCAACCACTCCCCGGAAGGAAGATGATATGCCTGCATTTATTTCGGGCCTGTTCAATGAACATACAACCGGCGCCCCGCTTACTATTGTTTTTGAAAATAAGAATACACGTTCTTCCGATTATGAGAAGAACCGTTCCATTCCAAGGCCGGGGCATGCCGACATGGTGGCCAGGCAAAAATTCGGAGGATTTGAAGATTACCGTGGCGGCGGTCATTTCAGCGGAAGACTCACCGTATGCGTGGTAGCTGCGGGTGTAGTGGCTAAAAAAATCCTGGAAGGCATTGAGATCAGTTCCTCAATCGTGGAGGTGGGTGGTGAAAAAGATGTAGAGGCAGGGCTGCAGAAAGCCATTGCCCAAAAGGATTCTGTTGGCGGCATTGTGGAATGTGTTGTGAAAGGGTTGCCACCGGCACTGGGAGAACCTTTTTTTGATTCGGTGGAATCTTTGATTGCACATGCTGTATTTTCAATTCCCGCCATCAAGGGAATAGAATTTGGAGCCGGATTCAGGGCGGCCTCCATGTTTGGTTCCGAACATAATGATGCCATCATTGATGATACAGGTAGAACATCAACCAACCATGCCGGTGGTATAACAGGAGGACTCAGTACAGGTAATGAACTTGTTTTCCGGGTAGTGGTGAAGCCTACCTCTTCTACGCCCATGGAGCAGGAGTCGTGGAACTTGGATACACATGCGATGGAAAAATTTTCAGTGAAGGGCCGTCACGATCTATGCATTGCTTTGCGTGTGCCTCCTGTACTGGAAGCAATGACCGCCATTGTACTGGCAGATTTGATGATGCTGGAACATAAGATCAGCCGTTTGATTTCCTGAACTCCCTGAAACGGATATCAAGCAGGGGATAATTCCTGTCGTTAGGCCAGCTATAATGCCACCATTCCGTAGACAGTGCCCTGAAACCCTTTTGCTCCATCAATTCTTTTAACAGTTTCCTGTTTTTTAACACATCCGCGGGAAGCCCGGTAAAACTGTGATGGGCTGTATCGGTAAAATGATCGAAACCGGTTCCCATGTCGAGTTCTTCACCGGTTTTCAAATCTACCAGCGTCAGGTCCACTGAAAGTCCGCGGTTATGACCGGAACCCTTAGAAGGATCAGCCACATATCTTTCATCTTTGATCAGCTCCCACATCTTTTTGGTTACATGATAAGGCCTGTAGGCATCAAAGATCTTAAGCCCCAGCCCCTGTTCTTTCAGTATTTCCTGCACTTGTTTCAAGGCCTGCGCCGGCGCCTGCCTGAGATAGGTATTTTTTCCCTGTTCGTAAAGTTGTTGCCCTGTGAAGTTCTTAGGGCCCGCATAGGCCAGTTCGTATACCAGGCTGCTGTCCAAATTTTTCAGCTCCACCATCGCTTGCAGCGGATCTTTCTTTACCTGCTGCTGGTAGACCCTGAATTTTTTAACAACTTCCGGCCTGGAAGCCTGTGCCTGGCAGATCAGTGTTACCCCGGATAGGTAAAGTGCGCAAATAATTTTTATCTTGTACGTGAATCTCATCGCTAGTTATCCTATGTCGAAAATTAAAAACAGGAACTATTTGTTTTCTTCATTCAAATTAATTCTTTCAGCCGTTTTACTCCTCCTTTTTTTCATTTCCTGCAATGATGAAAAACAAACGGATGTAACGGCAGAAGAGATCGTGGAAAAACCCGAGGATATTGATGAAGCGGCAAAGGATATTATCAGGCGCACTATTTCCGAGATCATCAGCAATGATCCTGCTCTGCCGGATTCTTTCAGGGTAAAAAATGCAGAATGGCTCAGGCAATTATATGATGCCCAGGATTTCAGGCCTTTCTGGTCTGCCCAGGGAGCTTTTTCCCGTCATGCCGATTCCCTGATGTTTTTAATCGCCAGCAGCAGGAAGTTCGGTTTGTTTCCTGAAGATTATTATTTCCCGAAGCTTACCTCAATCAGGGACCAAGTGGCTGCTGATACCATGGCGACCAAAAAACTGGATGCTTCCTTATGGGCTTACAATGACCTCATGCTCACATCGGCTTTTGTTCAAATGATCCGCGATGTAAGGTTGGGAAGGCTTTTGCCTGACAGCGTACTTCGGAAAGATACAATTGTCAATATTGGTGTTTTGAGAGCAGAACTGGATTCTTTCAGAATTAATCCTTCCGTGGTATTTCTTGAAAAATTCGAACCCGTGCACCAGGATTATCACAAACTCAAAACAAGCCTGGTCCATTTTCTCGACAGTGCCGACCTGAGAAAGTACACTTATGTGAGTGCAAGCGGGAAGGACAGTTCTTTATTAAGAAAACTGGTGTATCAAAGAATCAGTGAAGAAGATTCACTTCACCTGGAACATAACCCGCAACCTGATTCATTGCTGGTTGCCGCTGCCATCAAAAAATACCAGAAGCTTTATAAGATGAAAGCTGACGGTAAAATTTCAACAGCGCTGGTTTCCAGGCTGAATAATACTGGGCTTGAAAAATTCATCAGGGTAGCGATCAATATGGACCGCTACAAACAATTGTCGCCATTGCCCAAACAATACCTCTGGGTAAATATGCCCGGTTATTACCTGGAAATGCGCGACAGTGATACGGTGGCCTTACGTTCAAGGATCGTGGTAGGCAAACCCAAAACGCGAACACCCGTGATCACGAGCGCCATCAACAACATGATCACTTATCCTCAATGGCATATCCCTGAGAGCATCATCAAGCAGGAGATCCTGCCCGGTCTGAAAAGAGATGCGGGTTATACTAAAAAGAAAGGCTACAGCATTTTGGACAAGGATGGGAATGAGGTGGATCCCTATTCGGTTGACTGGTCGAAGTACAAGACCGGCATTCCTTACCGGGTGATCCAGGGCAGCGGCGATGACAACGCGCTTGGTATCCTGAAATTCAATTTTCCCAACACCCATTCTGTTTACCTGCACGATACCAACCAGCGCTATCTTTTCAGCAGGAGCAGCAGGGCGTTAAGTCATGGTTGTGTGAGAGTGCAGGCCTGGAACGAACTGGCACGCTTTATCCTGAAGAACGACAGCCTGCATTCTGCCAATGCCATTCCGGCCGACAGCCTCCAAAGCTGGCTGTCGCAAAAAAAGAAACAATATATACCCGTGCGCAAACCAATCCCGCTCTACATCCGCTATTTCACCTGTGATGCCAAAGAGGATGGGCTGGTTTTTTACGAAGACATTTACGGAGAGGACAAAAAGTTCCGCGACAGGATCTTTACCACTAAATAAATGCCTATGAAAAATTTATTTTTCCTGACGATCATCCTTTGCATGACATTGTTTGTTCATGCGCAGGAAAGTCCCGCTTCCACCCCGGAAGAAGTAAAGGATACGGTAATTGTTAAGCCCAAAAAAGTACTCTATGGCATTGCGAGTTATTATGCCGAAAAATTCAATGGCCGTAAAACCGCCAATGGTGAGATCTATGATGGCACCAAGATGACGGCTGCCTGCAATTCATTGCCACTCGGCACCTGGATTCGGGTTACCAACCTCAGTAACAACCGCACGGTGATCGTTAAAACCAACGACCGCCTGCACCCACGCATGACCAGGGTGGTGGACATGAGCAGGGCTGCTGCGGAAAAACTTGGATTCATTAAAAAAGGGCTTACCAAAGTGAAAGTGGAAGTGTTGGGAAAAAAGATTCATTAAGCCTCCCAGGGTAACAAATATTTTCAGATATTTAAACCGTAGCCTTTATTTTTGTTTTGTAACCAAACAACCACTTATGAAGAAGATTATTGCTATATGCATCCTTCTCACTGTTATTTTTCAGGATTCCATAGCACAGGATCAGGTCCGTGGACGTTCCATCGGCGTCAGCTTCCTGATGAATGATTTCACAACAGCTTCACGTATCAGGAGTGGTTCCATCGAACAGGTTTTCCGCGATGATCAGTGGGCCAAGTTCTCTGATATGGATCCGGGACTTGCCCTGACTTATTTCAAAGGCGTGCATAAGAAAATCGATTTTGCTGCTACGCTTGCGGGCTCTTTTGTCAATTATCCTTTTGCCAAAAGAAAGCAGTACGATTCCAAATCTTTATTGCTGGAGGCGGATGCTTCTGTCAACCTTAAAATGTTTACAGATGCTTATTTCTTTTCGCCTTACCTGATCGCTGGTATCGGTGCCAGCAGGTACAGGAGTCACTATGGCGCTTTCATTCCGCTGGGTGCCGGTTTTAAAATGAATTTTATGGATGATGTATCCCTGTTCGTTAATACTACCTACCGGGTGCCTGTAACAACAGAAATCACCAATTACCATTTTATGTACAGCCTTGGTGTTTCCGGCAAACTAGGAAAACGCTGATCTGCTATCATTCAATATAAAAGCCCCTTTAGCAGGGGCTTTTTTTATGCGCTCATAAATTTCAATTAGCGGAATCTTTCACTCACCACGAGGTCCTTGCTTCCCGGTGTGTAGGAATAAAAACCTTCACCAGATTTTATGCCCAGCTTTTTGGCCATCACCATGTTCACCAAAAGAGGGCAGGGGGCATACTTGGGGTTACCAAATCCCTCATGCAGTACATTAAGAATGGAGAGGCAAACATCCAGTCCTATAAAATCCGCAAGCTGCAATGGTCCCATCGGGTGGGCCATGCCCA
>CAYWSQ010000055.1:0-17801 GCA_964460925.1 uncultured Flavisolibacter sp.
TCAATGCTTTTATCTGCTTTGAAGGGTGTAACAAGCGCTACTCCTGTGCCTTGTAATGTATCTCTTAATGACATGTTGTTTAAATTTTTGGGCTTCTTGGCATTAGCCATTAGCCATTAGCTTCCTCCACTTCTTCCCAGAATCCCATCTTCCCGAATTTTACAATTCTCTGGTTGATTCTTTCTTCAGGTGAAAGGGGTTTTAATTCCTCAAGCACCTTTAATAAATGCTGCTTGAGGATCTGCGCTGCTTCCGCATAATCCCAGTGTGCACCACCGGCCGGTTCTGGTATGATGCCATCTACCAGGCCGAAATTTTTCATATTGTCAGCAGTCAGTTTTAATTGTTCCGCAGCCACTTCCTTTTTATCCCAGCTTCTCCATAAAATGGATGAGCAGCTTTCAGGAGAGATCACGGTGTACCAGGTATTCTCCATCATGTACACACGATCGCCTACGCCAATACCCAATGCCCCTCCGGATGCGCCTTCACCTATGATCACAACGATCACGGGAACTTTCAGGCGGATCATTTCATAAATGTTACGGGCAATGGCTTCACCCTGGCCTCGCTCTTCGGCTTCCAGCCCCGGGTAAGCACCTGGCGTATCAATCAGGGTAATGATGGGTTTATTAAATTTTTCAGCAAGCTTCATCAGGCGCAGGGCTTTGCGGTAGCCTTCAGGGTTGGCCATACCGAAATTGCGCAATTGCCGGGTTTTGGTATTGATACCTTTCTGCTGCCCGATCATCATCACTGTCTGGCCTTCGAGCTGGGCGAAACCTCCCACCATGGCCTTGTCGTCTTTTACATTCCGGTCGCCAAACAACTCCACAAAATTCGTGGTCATGTTCTGGATGTATTTCAGCGTATAGGGACGGTCTGGATGGCGGCTGAGCTGTACTTTCTGCCAACTGGTAAGATTTTGCGTGATCTCTTTTCTCCGGTCGAGGATCTGCTGGTCCAGCTTATTGATCATTTCCGAATAGTCGATCTTCTTATGTTCGGATGCATGCTTCAGTTTTTCGATCTCATCTATGAGGTCTTTGATCGGCTTCTCAAAATCCAGGAATTGTCTGTTTGCGTTCGAGGGCATAGGCCATTTTAGATTGGCGGTAAAATTAGGGAAAACATAATGAGGAAATGCAGGCAATGGTCAATGGTCAATGGTCAATGGTCAATGGCCAGGCCCGGAACAAATAAAAATTCCTGAACATCCCTGGTCCATTCGCGGCGGTACTTTAATAAATAATTTTCATGGCCCGCTTCGGGATAGGTTCTCAGCATTTTTTTCGCAGGAAGCCGGTGATAGATCTCATCAATCTCCTTCCTGGTTACACGGTCATCCTTTTCGCCATACATCAGCAATACAGGGCTGTGAATGCTGGATGCCCATTGGCGGGGATTATGCGTAAACCCATTAAACCCATTTTGCACACCACCCCAGAATACCAGTAGTCCCGCCATTGGGAATACAGGGATGCCCTGGTTGCGGAATCTTGCTGCAACAGTTTCATACAAGGATCCAAATGGACATTCGATGATGACGGAAGCAGGTTAGAGCTGGTAATCACTGATCGCCTTCATGATTGCCACAGCACCCATGGAAGTTCCAAACAGTACAATGTTGCGATGCCCCAGGCCCTGCACATGCCGGTAAACATCCCGCACTTCCCTGGCTTCTTTGTATCCAATGGTTGTGCGGTTGCCTTCCGATCCGCCGGAGCCCATGAAGTCGACCAGCACAACATGGTAACCAAGATCCATGAATACATCAGCCTTGTCAAGCATCGAGGATTTTTCACCACCGTAACCATGAAAAATGAGTACCGTACCCTTACTGATTTCCGTTTTCATCAGCCAGGCCTCCAGTAAAACATTGCTGCGGATGCGCAGCGTTTCGTATGGCACTTCTGGTTGCGATCTGAGTGATGGCCTGGGATTGTTGACACCTGTTAGAACAATCATTATTTTTTGAATGAAGGAGAGATCGTGCGTTGTACGGGTTTCAGCAGCGCTTCCGAAATGGGTAAATTTCCATGCATGCATGAAGGCCACCGCGTTGATCAACAGGAAAAGGATACCAATGCTCCATAAAATTCTCCGCAACCATTTTTTCATCGTAAAATAAATATAGAATAAACATGCGGAACCTTTCAGCTGACTGCAAGTTCTCCTCTTCCTGTTTCTGTTTCTGTTTCTGTTTCTCTTTCTCCCCCTCACCTAATCAACTTCATAATAATTATCTTAGCGATTTTTAACCATAGACGAATGCCTCACCTGCCAGACCTGATTCATGACCTAGCTCTGATCCTGATCACCGGCGCCATTGTAACGTTGATCTTCCGGAAGATCAAACAGCCGCTGGTGCTTGGCTATATCATTGCGGGATTTGTGGTGGGCCCCTATTTTCACCTGGCACCGTCTGTAGCCGATGCAAAGAATGTAAAGACCCTGGCAGAGATAGGGGTGATCTTCCTGCTCTTCAGCCTGGGACTTGAATTCAGTTTCAAAAAACTGGTGCGAGTGGGAGGTTCCGCTTCTATCACGGCTTTCGTTGAGATCATCTTCATTACTTCCGCCGGTTATTCAATGGGAAAGATCCTGGGATGGACCACCATGGACAGCCTGTTTCTTGGGGGCATGCTGGCGAGTTCCTCCACTACCATCATCATCAGGGCATTTGATGAATTGGGAGTGAAAACAAAACAGTTCGCCCGCATCGTGTTTGGTGTGCTCATCGTGGAAGATATCGTGGTGATTTTGCTGATGGTGTTATTGTCAACTGTGGCAGTAACCCAAACATTTGAAGGTGGCGAGATCCTGTTCACTGTTCTGAAACTTTTATTCTTCCTGGCACTTTGGTTCATCGGCGGCATTTTTTTACTGCCCAGTTTTCTGAAGCTTGCCAAAAAATTACTGGACGAGGAAACCCTTCTCATTCTCTCGCTGGGATTATGTTTAGGAATGGTGGTGCTTGCCACCAAGGTTGGTTTTTCCGCTGAACTGGGTGCCTTTGTCATGGGATCCATCATCGCTGAAACAACGGTAGCAGAAAAAGTAGAACATGTGCTGAAATCTGTCAAGGATCTTTTCGGAACCGTATTCTTTGTTTCGGTGGGTATGATGATCGATCCTTCCGCCATGGTGCAGTATGGTGTGCCCATCATACTGGTAACGCTTCTCACCCTGTTTGGAAAACTGTTCAGCACCACGCTGGGCGCCCTGTTATCGGGGCAGCCACTTAAACAATCGGTACAGGTGGGCATGAGCATGGCGCAGATCGGCGAATTCGCTTTTATCGTAGCTACCCTCGGACTTTCACTGGGCGTGATCTCTGAATTTTTATTTCCCGTGGCTGTGGGGGCTTCCGCCATCACCACTTTCACCACGCCATACATGATCAAGTATTCGGATAAATTCTATTTCTTTTTATCAAGGATACTGCCCGACAAATGGGTGAAGCGGTTGAACCGTTATTCTGCCGGGGCGCAAACCATCCAGGCGGAACCGGACTGGAAGATCCTTTTTAAGAATTATGCGAGAGTGGTGATCATCAACAGCGTAGTGGTAATCGCCATCTTACTTCTTTCGCAGCGTTATTTCCTGCCCTATATCAAATCCCAGGTGGAAAGTGATTTGATTGGCACACTGATCGTAACCCTGCCGACACTTGCAGTATGCATACCGTTTTTATGGGCCATCATAGCCAAGCGTCCCACAGGTGAAGGCTATAAGGAGTTATGGGTAGTGGAAAAATACAACAGGGGTCCGCTGCTCATTGTTGAAACCGGGCGTTTGCTGCTGGGCATTTTTCTGACAGGCCTGCTGATCGACCAGTTGGTATCCACAAAAGCAGCCCTCCTCACTGCCATCCCCGTGACGGTGATCCTGGTTTTTATTTTCAGCAAAACCATTCAGCGGTTTTACCAGAGGCTGGAAGGCAGGTTCATCCGCAACCTAAATGCACGAGGGGAAGCGGCTACGAATAATAAAAATTCACTGGAGAAAAAGAACACACAGATGCAGCTCGATCTTGCTGCCTGGGATGCACACATTGTGGAACTGGAAGTAAACCAGATGGCGCCCTATATTGGCAAGCCCCTCCAGGAACTGGCCTGGCGTGAACAGTATGGCATCAACATCGTATACATCCGGCGTGGCAATTATATTTTTCATACGCCTGCCAGGAACAATTCGCTCCAGGCTTTTGACAATGTAGGAATACTGGCCACGGATGAACAGATCCAGCGCTTCAAACCTGTTTTTGATTTTGGTATGGCAGAAGTCAATACAGCAGTGCAGATACAGGACATCACCCTTGAGAAGATACTCGTGGATGAACATTCAAAACTTAAAGGAAAGACCATCCGTGATTCAGGCCTGAGAGAAAAAGTTCATGGCCTGATCGTGGGCGTTGAACGAAACAACCAGCGGATCCTCAATCCGGATTCAACACTGGTGTTTGAATGGGATGATATCATCTGGATCGTGGGTAACAGGAAAAAGATCATCAGTTTCAAGAAAGAAGAACTGGAGAACGGGTGATGTTTTGGAGATAATCATTAGAGCTCCATTCACTTCAACATGCATCAGGCTGATCCACTTACAATCGCCTCATCGTTTTCCTAAACTGATTTA
This sequence comes from uncultured Flavisolibacter sp., assembly GCA_964460925.1. Lineage (GTDB taxonomy): Bacteria > Bacteroidota > Bacteroidia > Chitinophagales > Chitinophagaceae > Flavisolibacter. The sequence continues at coordinate 4,642 of CAYWSQ010000055.1, forward strand.
AGTGCCTTTACTTAGCGGGAATTTGTATTATCCATTAAAATTTATTCTTAAAGGAGAGAGTGCTTGCGCTGCATCACATCATGTAATACATTAACGCCGGAATTGCGAAAAGCATTCCCTTCTATCCAATTGAAAAACCAACCTAATGCAACACCGTGTTCGTATCCTGCTTCTATGCCTTTTATTATCCCAATTCAGTTTTTCCCAGGTTAAAATCGGCGACAATCCCAACACCATCAACGCGAATTCCTTACTTGAAATGGAAAGCAGCAATAAGGGATTGCTTGCTCCCCGCGTAGCCCTGAATGACCTTAACAACGCAAGTCCGCTTACCGCTCCCATACCTGCAGGTATGATCGTTTACAGCAGCGGCGGATTGCTTCCCGACGGGTTTTATTTCTGGAACAGCAGCAAATGGCTTGCTGTGCAAACCAATGCCAATACCAGGACGAATCATATCCTGGTGAAATCCGCTAGCGACCTGCCTGCTCCTGTGGCCGGCATCATCACACTGGCTGCAGGTACTACCTATGAAATCAATGGCTCCATTGTGCTCACATCAAAGATCAATTTGAATGGATCTTACCTTATCGGGGTAGATGCCAACAATGATAAGATCGTCTATACTCCATCAAGTGGTGAACTGTTTACAGGCACTAAAGGAGGCACCATTAAAAAGCTAACATTAACGGCCAATAACAGCGGCTCAAAGCTGTTCAACCTTGACCTGGGCGCATCTGAAAATCTTCTAGTAAGAGATGCGAACATCGCTGGCTGTCGTGATGTAGGTCTTGTAAAAGGCGGTAACATCATTTTTTTCAGCGTGATCAATTACGCGGCAAATACTAATGGCATCACCTACCAGAATAACATATCACTTTTGCTGGATAATACTGCATGGTTCTCCACCAACTCCGGCATTTTTGAGAAAATGGTTGGGAGTTTTACCCTGATCGAAAAACTCGGTGGCTTCAGCCAGTCCATGCTGGCCAATGCCGCCACTGCCTTTGATGTATCAGGCATTACAAATATTGTAGAAGCAGGTAACCTCAAGAATACCGCATTCATCGGGAATGGCACTAAGGTTACAGGTATATTCTCTAAAAAATGGGAGGTGGAAGCAGCAGGCCTCAACACGGAAAAAGATGCTGTTGCCACCGGCACGCTGAGTATAACAGCATCAGCTACCACCAATATAGCAACTATGAATGTGCCGGTGAAGATCGCAGGCACCACCACAGCTTTTGACCTGGTCCGTTTCACTTCACCTGCGAGCAACAGGCTTGTGTACGACGGTACCAAATCGAGAACCTTCATTGTGAATGCAGCACTTTCCGCTTCCGGCACCAGCGGCACTTATGTTTATTCGTTTTACATCTATAAGAACGGAGTACAGATCGCTGCCTCGCGACAGCGCACAAAAGTGTATTCTTCATCAGGCGATATCCAGGTGGTATCTCTTGTGTGCACTGTAACCCTTTCTCCGGGAGACTACGTGGAAGTGTTCACAGAAAACAATGAAAGCACGGTGAACCTGCTGGTCCAGAATATGACACTCTCCATTAAATAAAACACTCCCTCAATACCAGGAGATGAAAAAAATTGTATCAGGGTTACTGGCCTCCATAATCCTATTGAACCTGCAGGCACAGGAAACTATTTCCAACTATGGCTCCCTCAGGATCCACAATGGCGCACAGATCACATTTCATGGCAACCTGCAGAATAAAGCAGGTGCGGGACTGTTGAATGATGGCAATGTATACCTGAAGAGAAATGCCAGCAATGACCAGGCGGGCATGTTAGCCGGCAACGGCACACTCAACATGAACGGAACCATAGTACAAAGCATCAATGGCAGCCAGCCTTTGTCCACATATCATTTGATAACAAATAATGCCACCGGCATCCAACTGAATAATGACCTGCAATTGAGCGGCACTCACCAGTTTCTGAATGGAATGATCACCACATCTTCCAGTTATGCACTGGTGTATAAAACCGGGTCTTCACATTCAGGCAGTTCGGACAGCAGGCATGTTCATGGCTGGGTAAAAAAAGAAGGAAGTACTGCTTTTGTATTCCCGGTTGGTTCGGCTACCCTGCTGAGACCTGTGGCACTTTCAGCTTTATCGGGGGTAAGTGTATTTTCAGCAAGACATCTTTTATCTACACCTTATCCTACCCAATTGCTTTCACCACTTGTAACACTTCACCGAAATGAGTACTGGGAGATTCAGAAACTCGCAGGCGGCACCGCTAAGGTTGATCTTAACTGGGATCATTCAAGGATCGCTTTTAATAACTGGACCCTGCCTGAGATCACAACTGCTTATTTTGACGGCAGCTTGTGGACGGATATCGGAGGTACTGCCAGCGGAAGTGTAACAGGAACAGGAAATATCAGCAGTAACGCAGTTGCCTCTTTCAATCTTTTCAGTTTTGGAAGCAGGTCCTTCCCTGTTCCGCTCACCCTGCTTGATTTTACAGCAAGGAGGAAGGATGGTGTTTCAGAGATCAGGTGGATCACCACAAATGAACAGGATGTTGACAGGTTTATAGTTGAACGCAGCGATGACGGGCGCAACTTTTATGTTCTTTGCGAAAAGAATGCCCGCAACAGCGGACTGGAAGAAACCTACCATTATAATGATACAAAACCAATTGAAAAGAGGGCTTGGTACCGGTTGAAGACCCGGGACATTGATGGCAGCGGTACCGTTTCCCGTATCATAATGGTGATGGACCAGGTTGAAGCAGGAAAAATCGCCATAACCAATAACCCGGTACAACATCACCTTCAATTATCTGTAAAAGGAATTACTGCAGGGAAGTACCAGTATAAAATTCTCTCAGCCAATGGCACAACAGTGCAGAAAGGCGGGCTCTATTCAGAAGCCAGCCAGGTGCACCAACTTCAATTACATGGTTTAAGCAAGGGCACTTACCTACTGCAGATCAACCAGGACAACCAGTCATACCAGGCAAGATTCATCATCCAGTAAACCAGCAACCATAATATTCAAGGCCGGGATCTCCATTCCGGCCTTTTTTTATTAATTGAATTTCAACTAACTAAATCTCTAAAGGCAAATACAGGCAGCTAAATAAGTGAAAACACTTGCATCTCAGGGATTACCCTTATATTTTTACGGTTGCTGTTGAGTTTCCCCGGATATAATTACGGTGCTCCCGGCAGTTTAAAATCCAGGTCCCATGAAGCAATGTTTACTCTTTGCACTAACGGTGCTGCTAATCGGCCATTCTTTCGCGGCGCCGAAAATCAAATCTAAATCAAACGGTTACTGGAGTAATCCCCTGAACTGGGATCCCAGCCGGTCTCCTTCAACCGGGGATACCATCACAATACCTGCAGGATATACCATGATTATAAATGATGACCGGGTGATCAACGGTTTCGTGTACCTGCAGATCTTTGGCACACTCTCTTTCCAGAATAATAATTCAACCTTGAAACTGGGCAGTACAGCTATAGTTGTAGTGTACAGCAATGGAAAGATAACAGGTGGCGGTAATCCATCACAAAAACTGAGAATAGGAAACAAAACGGTTTTTGACGGCAATGATGATCCTGTAATGGGACCACGCATGGCTACATCTGCTACCAATGGATTCGAGGTGTTTTCAGCGGATCCCTTGCCCGTAAAATTTACCGGTTTCTCCCTCACCCCGGTTAACCATGGAAAGATCCTGGTGCAGTGGTCAACAGCAGATGAGATCAATGCCAGCCGCTTCGAAATTGAGCGGAGCAATGATGGCGCCAACTGGACAAAAGCCGGCGAGGTGACTGCAAAAAACATTGCCGCCACTTCACATGAATACCGTTTCCTGGATGAGGTGCATGGTTCAAAATTATTTTACCGCATCAGGCAGGTCGATATTGATGGCAAGTACATGTTCAGCAGTATCAGGATGATAGGAACTGATACGAAGGATCAAAAGATCAGCATGTCTTCAGCATACGGCAGGCTGGTGATTCATTTTCCCTTAGAAATGCAGGAAGAACTCAACATATCTATCGTTTCACCTGCGGGACAGGTAATGAAACGTATGCGGATCAGTAAACCTGCCGGCCAGTACACTTACGAAACTGGTTTGAATGGACAGTATTTTGTTCTGATCAGCAACCGCCTTTCAGTGCTGGCTTCCGGACAGGTAAGGCTTTGAACTAAATAAAAATGCCAGGACAATCACCTGGCATTTTCTTTATCGGTCAAATATTTTTGTATCACCTCCCTGGTTCAATTTTCAATTCAATGATATTCCCGGGTTTTGAAGTTCCTTCATTGGAAATGAAAACCTCTCCCGCTGGGCTGAAACTGATCCCTTCCGGCTGGGCAAATTCCTTTCCGAGTTCAAGCACCTTGAGGATCTTTCCAGAAGATTGAAGAATGGCCAGTTTGGATTTTGGCCCATCGGTTATGTAAAGTTCCTGCGTTAAAGGATGAATCCCAATAGCAGAAGGCATGATAGCTTTTTTCTTTTTCTTTTTTTCACCTGTTGAAAGCAGGGGATCGTTAAGATCGATTTTAATGACCGGCTCATCGTTCAGCTTTTCATTGGCCAGGTCAAATGCATAAATACCTTTATAATCCTTATTGCCAGGCTCTTCATCCTTGATGGCTAAAAGCAGGCGGTTGTTCTTTCTGTCAAATACAATACCTTCTACGTTGTGCTCCACCGTTAGATTGGTTTTAAACTCTTTGACGGAAGATTTTCCTGCATTCATGTCCACGCTGTACAGCCGTCCGTCTGCCCTTACAACGTAAGCAGTATTTCCATTTACCGTGATCCCTTCATAATCGCCCGGGCCGGCAAATTCAATTTTCTTTTCCACTTTATTGGCTGCCCTGTTGTAAATAAAAATAATTCCGTCTTCATCCTGGATGCAGGCAAAACGGTCCTGGTCGAGATAGGCAATTCCGGAAACCTCTTTCAATTCAGCGGGCAGGTCCCACCTGTTGATGATGGACAGGCCGGGCGAAGCCTGCGCTGCCATTTTTTTATCCTTCTTAACCGCTGCCGTGGATTCCTTTCCCAGCACTATGCTGGATATGTCTCTCCAGAAAATAAAAGCCCCGATAATGATCACGCTAAGTATTAATAAGCCAAACCTCATAGTCTTAGATTTTAATGGTTAATAAATTCCTTCCTCCTCAATCCCAATAACCGATCTTCTGTTCAGTACCGTCGGCTCCAAGCACCAGGTTCAAGTCCTTTTTTCCTTTCGCTTCAAGTTCCACCTGGTAATAACTCACTCCATCCTTTTCGAGCAATTCCACATCATCAATCGTATATTCTTTATACCTGGTTTGCAAAGCCGTAAGAACCGCTGCCGGTAGCATGTTGTGCGCCAGGTCGGATTTCTGCATAAGAATCTTTCCATTACCATCAAGTTGCAAGGTTACTTCGGTACTGTCTGTAAGCTGTACTTCTGCTTCGTACATGGATTTGGTTTTTTCCCAGTCCACTTTTGATGCATCAGGGTATTTGCCTTTTACAGAATTCAATACTAAGGAAGGCACCTTTCCCGCGGGTATACTCTGACTGCTGCATCCCATGGCTGCCAGTAAAAAAAATCCCGCTACAATTATCATGATCGATTGCCTCATAAAATCTTTTTTTGATGATTATGAAACAAAGCTCCCAACCAAAATGGGAAAGAATTGGGAATGATCAGGAAGAAAATATCACTCGCATGATGTGACGGCCCTGGTAATGATAGCTGATCTCAAAATTGAAGAGCACGGCTATTGCTTTAACAATACTAAGCCCGAGCCCGGTTGAAGTAGAAGATTGTCGCTCTTTATGAAACCGTGTGAAAAGTCTTGATTCATCAAGTGGTTGCTCCTGGCCCGTATTGGAAATTTCAAAACTGTTTTTCCTGATGATGATCTCAATATTCCCTCCCGCATGGTTATGCACGATGGCATTTTTGAGCAGGTTGGTGAAAAATACCCGGGAGAGGTCTTCGTTCATCATTATTGATGCCTCGTCTTCTTCCTTTACATTGATAGATATTTCACGGTAAGCCAACTGGTCGGCAAAATCCTCAATTATTTTTTTCACGAGAATATTGATGTTCACAGGAACAGTGGATACAAATTGTTTATTCTCGATCTTTGAAAGCAGCAGCAGGGATTTATTGAGCCGGGTAAGCCGCTCCAGGTTGTCAAGCGCTGAAGCCAGCAATTGGGATTCGGCCCCGGTAAATTTACCGCTTGCTGCCAGGGCCTCAAGTTTATTGATGCTGATCGCAAGAGGTGTCTGCAATTCATGCGAGGCGTTCTCGATAAAATGTTTCTGGCTATTATAGCTGTCAACATTGCTCCTGATCATTTTTGCCACCACTTCATTCAGCAACCTGAATTCTTCAATATTGGTTTTTTTTGTCTCAATAATGGGTTGTTCAAGGCGGAAATGCCTTAGTTGTTTCAGCAGGTGGTAAAATGGCCGCCAGATCCTTTTCAATAAAAGATTATTGAGAAGCAGGATGGTTGCAATTAATCCTGCATAAAGCCAGATGATAGCATATAATAATTCTGAGAACAGGTCATCTTCTTCCACCATTGAAGTGATCACCTGCATCTGGTAATAACGGTTGTTATGACTAAAGACTGTTCTCAGCATCCTTACCGGTTCATAATCCTGTTCGTTTTGCATGTACATGCTGGTATCAAGGTATTCATCATAAAATTCACGCGCTTCAACTGGTTCAATTCCGGTGATGGAATAATCGCCTTCATCAAAATCCGTTTTATAGAGTATGGTAGAATCTTTTTTTACTTTCTGGAGAATGAGTCCTTTCTGGTTATCGAGGCCATCATCGATACTGTCATAGATCTCATCGAGCATGGCATAATAAAAAACACCGGCCCACACGGTGATCAGCAACAGCAGGAATACAGCGAGGTAGGAAGTGGTATAGTTAACAACTTTCATGAATCAGTCAGTTTATAACCAAGGCCATAAACTGCCTGGATCTCAATGGCTGCTTTTTTATCGTTCAGCTTTTTACGGAGGTTTTTGATCTGCGAATAGATAAAATCGTAGCTGTTCATTTCATCAATATAATCTCCCCACACATGTTCGGCAAGGGCGGTCTTGAGTACCATTTTGTTTTTATTGGTGACCATATATACAAGCACATCAAATTCCTTCCGGTTCAGCCTAAGTTCTTCCCCACCTACGGTAACAATGCGGTGGTCAGTATCAATCTTTACATTGTTGATCTCCAGGATGGGATTGCCACCAAGTGTTTTACGGCGGATAATGGACTTGATGCGTGCATGAAGTTCTGCCATATGGAATGGTTTGGGCAGGTAATCATCCGCACCCAGGTCAAGCCCTTTTACTTTATCATGAATGGAATCCCGTGCAGATACGATAATAACACCACCATTGAGCCCAGCCTCTTTCAGGTCTCTCAGAAAATCAAGACCATTGCCTCCCGGCAGGCCGAGGTCAAGCAGGATGCAGTCGTATTCATAAACACCAACCTTTTCAGAGGCTGATGCATAATCAACAGCGGTCTCCACGACGTAATGTTCCTGTTGGAGCGACTGTACAATATCCTCCCGGATCTCGGGTTCATCTTCTATCACCAGGATCTTCATCAGGTAAAATTAGGTGGAGAATAGGGAAACAGGTTAATAATGCGACCTGGAGGAGATTAATTCATTACCCCGGCCGGAACTTTGGTGGCAGCAGAGGTAAGGGTGCGTTTACCAGCGGTATTCTTTTTATAACTGTCTTCGAAAAAACGAATATTACCATCACTCGTAAACCATGCAGTCTGATAAAGTACCAGCAAAGGCACTGAAGTTTCCAGCCGGATCACCCTTGGTTTTTGTTTCAGCAGGCAGGCCCGGGTAAGACTGTCTACCACACCTGCATTTTCCCTGAGCAGGATCTGCGCCAGTTCCACTGGTTTTTCAACACGCATGCAACCATGACTGAAGTACCGGCGGTTGAGTGAAAACAATTCCTTGCCGGGCGTATCATGCAGGTACACAGTGAAGGGATTATAGAAATTAAATTTCAGGATCCCGAGCGAGTTATCACATCCTGTTGATTGGCGGAGCGTATATGGAAAATTGTTGCTGCCCAGGGATCTCCAGTTGATATTTTTTGGATTGACTACTCTTCCCGACTGGTCGAGAACCTGGAAATTATGGGCATCAAGATAAGAGGGATTTCTTTTGATAAGAGGCAATAACTCCCGGGTTGCAATTTTATGAGGCACGTGCCAGTAAGGATAGAGAATCACTTCATTGATACGGCTACTCAGCACTGGCGTGGGCGTAGTGGGTTTGCCAACCACCATCCTTGAATAAAGAAGCAGGCTGTCGAACCTGTACACAAAAAGATCAGCGGAAGGAATATTAACCACCGCAAGAGTTCCCTCTTCCCTGAGCCCGTTCATATACCGAAGCACATTCAACAACTCTTTCAATTCTTCATAACGCATTTTAACCGGAACATTCAATGCAGCCAGGGCCGTAGTTCGAAGCTTACCATCGGAAAGCAGGTCCATGTTTTTCTGAGCCTGCTGAAGCGCTTTGATTAACAAGGCTTCTTCCTTTGGCTGGGCAGGATCCCAATAGCCTAGCTGAACCAGTTTATTCACCAGGGGCTGATTGGAAAAAGCAACTTTGGCTGAAGTAATTTTTTCTTCACGGAAACCTTCGCTCTTCAATAATCTTCCAAAACGGTTGAACCATGATTTGGCCTGCTGGTATTCTGTTGTTTTAGGTTCCAGCAGTTTTACCATGAAGTTCAGGTTGCGGGTCCTGCAGGCTTCCGCGAGATGCCAGACCGTTAATGAAATATCTGGTTGGGAATGAACGCCTGCATACCTGAAGGATGGGGAATGATTGCCATATTGCAACTCATAAAAAAACCAGAGAGCTGCATCAGTAAGCCTAATATCCATGTAAATCGAATCCTGTAAAGCCAGTGGCATTTTTCCGGATTGCATGCGTTCAACCTGGTTAAGCAATGCAGCCGGTTTCTCCAGGCCATAAGTTTCCGCTGACCCAAGCAATGCGGTCAACTGGTTGCGCAGGCCTGCAACAGGTGTTTCCATCCAGGCAAGTTCAAATTCGTAAAATGAATAAAACTGTGATACGGGCTGCTGGTCTCTCAACTCAGGAAAACGGCCAGGCAATTCTCCCATGAAGGCTTTACGTACCTTACCTGCCGGCACCTGTGCTGCAGATCCAATGGATAAAAAAACAGTTAACCAGAACAGAACAGCTTTCATAAAAAAAATTAAATCATTCACATTACAATTTTGCCGGAACGGTCGCTCAGTTGCCGGAGGGTAAATCGGCTCGCTCCGGGCAGGCGAAGCATCTGATCCTTTTCCTTCAGTAAAACCAGACCATATAAACCATAATCCCTTTCCAGCCTGCTTTCCAATTCATGCACCGTGTTGGAAGACAATACATGCAAATCACCCGAATTACCTTTTTTACGGACATCACCTATCAACTGCACAAGATTAATTTCATCCTCTGCAGACGGATTGCTTTCGTGTTTTGGAGGCCTTGAAAAAAAAACTTAATCGCAGTTGCGGGAAACATTTGGAAAAATGATCCTGCAGATCAGAGATTCTCAGGTTATCATGAATGGCCAGGATCATAGCTCAATTTTAAAGGAATAAGGTATTGGCATTGAAATGATACTTGTTTTCCTTCACCGATTCCGCTCCCAATTCGTTTTGTGCTTTCAGACTCATATTATCTGTTTGTATGGTTTCAATCCACAGGTCTCCTGATTTCCTGAACACCTGTACCGGCAAACCATGTTTCTTCTGCATCATCTGTTCAAAATCGGCAACGGTCATCAGTGGATCAATCATCACCACACCCTCTACCAGGGCACCTGTAACTTCGCAAAGCAGCAGTTTTTCACGTGCTTTCTGTTCCAGGCCGGAACCCTGACCTTTTTCATGGGGATGGTGAAATACTTCGATTTTCAGAAAAGGAAAAAAATTTGAAAATTGCTGTTTCAGCGATTTTACTTTTTTACCGGCTGATATCTGCAGTTTCATAACCTGATTTTTTATATCGCAAATTTCCACCTGCCTGACTTGTCCGCCAATGATGCCCGTTAATTCAATGGATAATCAGTATCAGTGGGTGAGGTCACCTTTCCTGGTTCGGGTTGCGCAGGTGCTGACACCCAGCAGGGAATACAGCGGGCAGGTGCCTGCAATGCTGGTTACTATAAAAATGGCTGCTATCACAAACAAAATGATTGCGGCCAGGCCACTGATCAAACCAAGATAGTATAGCCAAAGAATGCCTATGGCTGCCAGCGTTCTGATGACCCTGTCCAGGGTGCCCATATTCTTTTTCATAACCAAGTTTTTAATAATGATTAATGAGATCTTTTGAGTTTTACAAAATCGTATTGAAAACCTTCAATTACCGGTGCGCCATGAATACCGGTAACTGGTGGTCCTTTATCACTTCTGCAACAAAACTTTTTTTGAATAGCTGCGATATGGAAGAACGGCCAAAAGAACCGCTAACCAGCAGCGCTCCTTTCTGTTCACTGAGCCAGGTATTGAAAAATTCCCGGGGGTTGACGTCCAGTTGCTGGATGGTGAGGTCAGAAAAATGCTGTGATGCAAGCTCACAGACCTGGCTCTTGTGCGGAAAGTCAGCAGGTTCATCCCTGCCTGCATAAACCAGCAATGCCGGCAGTTCTGACCATTCAGGAAAGAGATAGGCAAATTGTTTGATCGCGAATACAGCATCGCCTGATCCGTCGTAAGCCAGCACAAGGCTTTTTGGCATTCGGCCATCTTCAGGTAAAACAATTACCGGGCATTCCAAACCATGAATGGTTTCCTTCAGGTAACTTACCTGGTCGGAACCCAGGTTCTTAAAAAACTGGCTTCCGTCCAGTAATACAAGATCGGCAAAGCGTGACTCCTGCCTTAACTCAGGAATGCCGAAGCCAGTAAAATCCTTATGAACACGGTAAGCAATACCGGCTTTTTTGCAGCGCGATTCGAACTGCCGGATATTAGAGGTTACCAGCTCGGCTTCATCAGGCTCTATCAATGGGATGGCCATCGCCGCTCCCGAAGACGCAGAAGCAGCGGCGGCATAACTCCACAGGTTTGCATAATCTACCTGAGGAAGAAAAACTCCGGTAGCCAGCAGCGGCTGTACTTCATTCAGCTCTGAAATAAAATGCAGGATCGTTTCAGAATAATTGGTCCCGTCAAATACGAGGATGATCTTTTTCATAACCCTTATTTCACACAAGAGTAAAAGATCCGCTCATTCTGACCGCTGACAGAAACCAAGGTAAGCCCTGATGGTGGTCAACCCACAGGGAGAGAGGGCCTTAGCTGTTTACAGCATCACCAGGCAAAGTTTTATGTTTGTAGACCAGCAACCTTAGAGCGTTCAGCACCACAACAAGCGTGGAACCTTCATGACCGATCACCGCAGGTCCCATTTTGGCAACGCCCATAATTGTAAGAGGGATCAGAATGATAACCATACCAAGGCTGATTAAAACATTCTGTTTAATGATCTGCCTTGCTTTGCGGCTTAGCCCGATAGCAAAAGGAAGGTTGCCCAGTTTATCAGCCATCAATGCTACATCGGCAGTTTCCAGGGCTACATCACTGCCCGCTGCACCCATGGCAATTCCCACCGTGCTTTTTGCCATCGCGGGCGCATCATTCACCCCATCTCCCACCATGGCTATCTTTTTTTCTGTTGCTTTCAATTGATCAATGGCGTCAAGCTTTTGTTCAGGCAGGAGGTTGCCGATTGCATCGGTAATGCCGATTTCAGCAGCGATAGCCTCTGCCACTTTCTGGTTGTCACCCGTAAGCATCACCATTTTACGGATGCCTGTTTCCGAGAGGGCTGCCAGCGTTTCCTTTGCATCAGGCCTGGCAACATCCATCAACGTAACAATGCCTATAAATAAATTATCCTGCTCCACCAGCATCGTTGTGTTGCCTTCCTTTTCCAGTTGCTCCACCTGTTGCACAATGGCTTCACTGATCCGGATATTTCTTTCCGTGAACAATTCTTTGTTGCCTACATAAACGGTGCTGCCATTGTACTCAGCCCTGATACCCCTGCCCAGGATAGCTTCAACTTTTGATGCTGCAGGAATATCCCTACCCAAAATATCTTTTGCACCATTCACCATAGCAGCAGCCAAAGGATGATCACTTAACTGTTCAACAGCTATCACCACCTCAAGAAGCCTGGATTGGGAAACTCCGTTCAATGGATAGGCGCCGGTTAGTTTGGGCTTGCCTTCAGTAAGCGTTCCTGTTTTATCAAAAGCGATCGCGGTAAGTGATCCCAGGTCCTCCAGGGGCCTGCCTCCTTTGATCAGCACACCACCCCTGGCTGCACGGGCAACACCGCTCAAAACTGCGCTGGGAGTTGAAATGGCCAAAGCACAGGGACTGGCTCCCACCAGCACTGCCATGGCCCTGTAAAAACTGGTGCTGAAAGTTTCATCAATCACCAGGAAAGCAAACAACAGCAGGGTCACAAGGATCAGTACTGCAGGTACATAATACTTTTCAATTTTTTCCGTGAAATGCTGGGTCGGTGATTTCTGAGCCTGGGCCTCGTTCACCATTTTCACCAGCCTGGCGATGGTGCTGTCAGTGGCAATCCTCGTAACAAAAATCTCGAGGGTACCGTTGCCGTTAACGGTTCCGGCAAAAACCCGGTGTGAAGGATCAATCTTATCATACCGGGCTGCGGGAACAGGGGAGCCAAAAGGAAATTTATCAACAGGAATACTTTCACCTGTTATGGGAGCCTGGTTCACACTGCTGTTGCCGCCTGTTACGATTCCATCGGCAGCAATTTTCGAATTCGGTTTTACGAGGATGATATCTCCTGCCTTTAATTCTTCTATGCTCACTTCCCGGAGCGTTTCCCCTGATTTCAGCAAAGCTGTACGGGGAGTAAGTTTGGAAAGCGCTTCAATTGATTTTTTTGCCCTTGCCATGGCATAATGTTCCAGGGAATGACCAAGGCTGAATAAAAATAACAATAGGGCGCCTTCGGCCCAGTTGCCCAGTGCGGCAGCGCCTATGGCAGCCACCAGCATCAGGAAATCAATCTCAAAATGTC
>CAYWSQ010000056.1:0-17677 GCA_964460925.1 uncultured Flavisolibacter sp.
GATGATGCGCTCTCCGGGAACAAAATCAAATCGGGAATAACCTTTTACCGTTTCTTTTTTTGCCGGTTCATTACCCTGGCTGTCAGTTTTGGAGGATGGACCTGCCTCGCTGTTTTTTTCCTTTCCTTCCGCCTCATCCAGTTTTTTATCGATCTCGCGGTCAATTTTATTATCGATCCGGTTGTCGATCCTGGCCTTGGCCCTGTTCATGATCCTGTTGAGCTGCGCGGAGGCCGCGAAAGGCAGAACGAGTAAGGTGGCGAAAATTATTTTTTTATACATGATCCGTTTTTTATTGATGCGGTAGTGTAAAACTAGGAGGGGCCGGGGCTGGCAAAAGGGGCATGTTGTATGAATTGGGAGAAGAGGGGGATCAATTGAGCTAACAGCCAAAGGCTAATGGCTAATTGCCATTGGCCGATAGAAATATGTTTATGTGAATACTGTTAGTAATTTAGGGATATGAAAATTCCTGAAGGTTACCAGACGGTCATGCCTTATCTCATCCTGGATAATGCCATTGCTTTTTTCAATTTTACCAGCGAGGTTTTTGGCGCGAAGGAAAAATCAAAACATCTTGATGATAAAGGTGGGTTGATCCATGGCGAGATCACCTTTGGTGACAGTACTATCATGTTCGGGCAGGCTTCCGAACAATGGGGTGTGCAGAACTCGGGTCTTTATATCAATATTGATAATGCGGATGAGGTTTTCGCCAACGCCATCACCAAAGGTGCTTCAGTGGTTCAGCCTATGAGCGACCAGGTGTACGGCCGCACAGGTGGTATCAAAGATCCATTTGGTAATGTGTGGTGGATTACGACACCATGAGGTCTGAACCTTGATTTTTGAGATTTTTGGATTAGGAAGAGAGGTTGGTACAATGCTTCGTGGGAGTCCAAAAAAAATACATAGCCGGGAAGGCGGGAAGGCGGTAAGTAGAGTATCACTGATCGAATCTCGTCATTGATACCTGTGATACATTCAATAATCAAATGACTTTACTTACCGTCTCCCCGGCTATATCCTCCAAGTGAGCGGTAAGAAAATAATGTTCTCAAGTAAACTGACTTTGAACTTTCGACTTTCAACTTTATAAAAAATACATAGCCGTTTAGGCGGGAAGGACGGTAAGTAGAGTATCACTGATCGAATCTGGTCATTGATACCGGTGATACATTCAATAATCAAAAAACTTTACTTACCGCCTTACCGTCTCCCCGGCTATATCCTCCAAGTGAGCAGTAAGAAAATAATGTTCTCAAGTAAACTGACTTTGAACTTTCGACTTTCAACTTTATAAAAAATACATAGCCGTTTAGGCGGGAAGGACGGTAAGTAGAGTATCACTGATCGAATCTGGTCATTGATACCGGTGATACATTCAATAATCAAAAAACTTTACTTACCGCCTTACCGTCTCCCCGGCTATATCCTCCAAGTGAGCAGTAAGAAAATAATGTTCTCAAGTAAACTGACTTTGAACTTTCGACTTTCAACTTTGAACTCTCATGCCCGGTGTGCTTTTTGCATCACCAAGTTAAACCTCATCAAGATGAAAATTGTTCTGACCGCTTGCCTGGCCTTTACGCTTCTCCTTTCCTGTAATGACAGTGGTGAAAATCAAACTCCGGCAGAAAACAGGGATGTACAGCCCGATGCTACCACAAAACTGGTTGATTTTTCAGGTTGTTATGTTTCCATCATGGGGCGCGACACCTTCGCAACCCAGCTAATGCAGGATGGACAGGACGTAAACGGCCGCCTCAGCTTCGACAATTTTGAGAAAGATGGCAGCACCGGTACAGTCATGGGCCGTGTTGATGGAAACATCATCAGGCTGAAATACGAGTTCCAGTCAGAAGGTATGCAGAGTGTAATGGATGTTTATTTCAAAGCGCTTGGCGACAGCCTGTTGAGGGGTGTTGGTGAAATGTCGACCAGGGGAGACACTGCTTATTTTGTTGACCCTAACGCCATCAGTTATGAAGGACCTGCATTTAAAAAGATCTCTTGTGATGATCTCCATGAAAAATACCGGGCATCCAGGTAAGTATGTATGAATTTAACAGCCCTTTAGAAAAAATTAGAATTCTATTAAAAGCCGCAACGGAGAGGAGTGCCTGGCTACCTTTGCATTCCTTACCATCAATAAACGAAATAAATTGCCAGGCATGAAACCAGTGTTGTTAGCTCTTTCCATGATCATACCTTTCCTGGTTTCGGCCCAGGTTGAGCGGGAAGAACCTGCAACCCCCGCTAACCCCCAGATCCGCATTAATAATAACCGTGTATTCGGTAAAGTGGTTGACAGTAAAACCAACAGGGCTCTGGAAGCTGTGAGCATCCAGCTATTCCTTTACCAGCCAGGCTCGCAAAAAGACAGTCTAGCTGGCGGCATGTTCTCCCGCAGCAACGGTGATTTCAGTTTTGATAATATTCCTGCAGCGGATAGTATCAGGGTGGAAGTATCTGGTATCGGCTACCAGGACTTCACACGCGTGATCCCTGTTAATGCCACTACCGGATTTTCCTACGATCTTGGAAATGTAATGCTGGAGCAGATGGCCCAGGTGATGACCGGTGTGGTAATTACCGCGCAAAGGCCTGCACTGCGCATGGGCATTGACCGTAAGATCTTTGATGTGGACCGCAACATCACTTCTACAGGTGGTACCGCCATTGATGTAATGCGGAATATTCCTTCCGTATCAGTTGACGTGGAAGGCAATGTATTATTAAGAAATGCGCAGCCCCAGATCTTTGTTGATGGAAGGCCTACAGTACTTACCCCGGACCAGATACCTGCCGACCAGATCGAAAGAATAGAACTGATCACCAATCCTTCAGCCAAATTTGATGCGGCCAGCACAGCAGGTATCATCAATATCGTGATGAAAAGAAACAGGCGTGTGGGTATCAATGGTGTGGCTACTGTTGGTGCGGGGCATCCCGGCATCTATAATGGAAACCTAACCCTTAATGCGAGGCAGGGCAAGGTAAATTTTTTCGTGAGCGGCGGTTACAACCATTCAGGAGGCCGTGCTAAAGGAAGCACCTTCAGGCAGAACAGGAAAAATGGTGCGGTTGATAATTATTTCAACCAGTACAACTGGACAGAAAGGAACAGGCGTTTCGGTTCGCTTCGTTTTGGTGTTGATTTTTTCGCCAGCAACCGTTCAACACTTTCTGCCACGCAGAATATTGTAGATGGAAAATTTGAAAATGAAGAAACGCAGGACCAGGAATATCTCAACAGCGCAAAGGTGTTGGAGAGAACCGGTAACCGCTTTGCACTCGGCAACAGCAGTTTCAGGAGGTATAATTCCCAATTGAATTTTTCCCACCGCTTCCCGGAGCAGGGCAAGGAAATTACCGCCAACATCAATTATAATTATGGCAATGGCCGCGAGGCTTCTGATATCGTCAACCGTTTTTACCTCCCTGATGGCTCACCATATAATGCTGAAGCAAGGGTACGCAATGCAGGAAGGAATGGCAACGACCAGTACACCTTCCAGGTAGATTATACCGATCCCACCGGTGAAGAGGGCAAACTGGAAGCCGGGATCAGGGCTTTTTACCATGACCAGGAAAGTTATTTTTCTTCCTTCTCTGTAGCTAATGGACAGGAAACCCTCCTGCCCCTGAGTAATAATTATGCGTACAAAGAGTGGGTGAATGCAGGCTACCTCAGTTTTTCAAACAAGATCAAAAACTTTTCTTACCAGGCAGGCCTTCGTGCGGAATTCTCCAGGTTCGAAGGTGAGCTGGTTGACAGCGCCAAAACTTTCGGTTACCGTTACCCGAAAAGTGCTTCCCGCATTTTTGATGCGCTTTTCCCCAGTCTTTTTCTTACCAATAAGCTGAATGATAACGTGGAACTGCAGGTGAACTATACCAGGCGCATCCGCCGTCCCAATTTCTGGCAACTCAATCCCTTTATTGATATCAACGACCCGGTGAACCTGAGGCAGGGCAATCCCCAACTGCAGCCGGAGTTTGTAAACTCTTTTGAATTCAACTATAGCCAGGATTATACAAAGGGTAATTTTTTGGGTGTGATCTATTACCGCAATAATATGCGAGACATCACCCGCTACAGCGATACTATTAGTACCGCCCTTTACCAGCAGCTCAATAATGCGGCCATTGATCCCAATGCCATCCTTAATACATTCATCAATGCCAGGAGCACTAATACCATGGGGCTTGAACTCACCCTGCAGCACCGCTTCAGTGATAATTTCGATATTGTTCCTACCATTGATATGCAGTACAGGAAGGTAAATGCAGATGTGAATGCACTCCAGCTTAGCAATGAAGGTTTCAACTGGGATGCGGAGCTCACCATGAATTATAAATTCCCCGCGCAAAAGGGTTTCTTCCAAAACCTGGGCCTCCAGCTTGTGGGTGAATACGAATCAAGGGAAGTGACCGCCCAGGGCCGTAACCTCCCCGAATACCAGGTTGATTTTGGTTTCAGGAAGGAATTTGGTGCTGAGAAGAAAGCCGCCCTCAATTTCAACATCAATGATATATTCAACTCGCACCGGTTCGGAAATATCTTTGATACGGACTCTTTCTACCAGGAATCTTTCAGGCGCAGGAATGTGCGGAGCTTCCGCATTGGCTTCACCTATAAATTCGGCAAGGACAACTTTAATATCTTCCGCCGGGAGGGATCAAGGGAGGACAACAGGGAGGAACAATAGGAGGGCAAAATGTTAAATTATCCGTGACCGGTATTTTTAGCCTTAAAACCTGCCAATCTTAATGATAAATGGTTAAGACACAAAACCTTATTTAGTTTAAATTGCACAGTTCAGTACCACCATCAAAGGGCTGTTTGACTGAACATGAGAAAACACTTTTTTACCTGCCTCTTTACCGTTCCCGTATTGATCGCTGCCGCCCAGCCCGGGGTTTCCACCCGGCTTGCACCGGTTACGCTTGACAGCAACAGTGTTGTATATAATGGAATCGAGCATGTGGGCTACATGGCCAGCATTGAAGGCATTCCATATTATAGTTCCATCGATTGGATCAAAGGCACCATGGTTTACCGCGACCAGCCTTATACCAATGTGGATCTCAAATATGACCTGATTAAAGACGAAGTGATCCTGAGACATTTTAATGGTTATGTAGGTGTAACGCTTTTTACGCCCCGGCTCCAGTCTTTTACCCTCGGCGATAAAAAATTCGTGAACCTTTCCAACGCCACCGGCCGGTCAACCGGATTTTATGAAGAGCTGGTACCAGGCGCGGCAACCGTATATGCCAAGCGCTCCAAAAAAATCAATGAGACCCTGCTTGCTACCGGGGTGGAAAGAAAGATCTCCGCTTCCAATGCTTATTATATTTTGAAAGATGGCGTATTGCACGGGGTGAAAAATGAAAAATCCGTGCTCGAGATCCTCAAAGACCACAAGGCGGAGATCCGCGCCTACCTCAAGGGACGCGGACTGAAATTCCGCAAGAATCCAGAAGCCTACCTTTTAGTTGTTGCCAGTTATTATAACCAATTAAGCCGCTGACATGCTTAGACCCTTATTTGTTTTTTTTGCTTTCATTTTATTGAATTCTTCACTGCATGCCCAGCAGCCCCTGATCTCCGGAAATTTCAGGGATATGGATGTTGAAAGCTTTTTCAAAAAGATTGAAAGCTCCACGCCCTATTTTTTTTATTATGATGTGAAGCAGCTCGACAGCATCCGCATCAATATCAATGTCAACAACCTGCCGCTTACACAGGTGTTGCAGGAAGCCTTTAAGCAAACCGACGTGCAGTTTGCTGTTGATGACAATAACAGGGTATTCATTACCCGCAAGGTGCAGGTGATGACAGCCCTGCCTGATGGATTTTTCCAGAAGGACGCGCAAAAGACTGATAATACCAATGCGCTGGTGAATGCCATTGACGCCCGTAATGTAAAAAAGATGACCTCCGAGAACAAGGTTTATGATGTGGGGGTGAAGACCAATAGTTTTTCAACAGTGCCCGTAGTGATCAATGGTTTCATCCGCAATGAAAAATCCGGAGAACCGGTGATCAATGCTTCGGTTTACGTGGAGAATCTCAATCTTGGTGCGCTTACCGACCAGTATGGATATTATACCCTTACGCTTCCTCCCGGTAATTATAATCTCGGTGTACAGGGTATTGGTATGAAAGATGCCCGTTACCAGGTAAATGTTTTCAGTGAAGGAAGGCTTGATATTGAGCTGAAGGAAGCAGTATCGGTGTTGAAAGGGGTAACCGTTTCCGCCCAGAAAGTTTCCAATATCAACCGGGTGCAGATGGGTGTTGAGCGTCTCAATATCGAATCCATCAAACGTGTGCCTACAGTTTTTGGTGAAGCCGACGTGATGCGTGTGGTGCTGACCCTGCCTGGTGTAAAAACAGTGGGAGAGGCCAGTTCTGGTTTTAATGTACGCGGAGGTTCGGCTGACCAGAACCTGGTGCTGATGAATGGCGCCACCATTTATAATCCATCGCATTTCTTCGGAATGTTCTCGGCTTTCAATCCCGAGATCGTAAAAGATATCGAACTCTATAAAAGTTCCATCCCCGCCAAATTCGGCGGTCGTTTATCTTCTGTACTGGATATTGGCCTGAGAGAAGGCAATAAAAAAACCTTCTCGGGTTCTGCAGGTATTGGTGTAGTCACCAGCCGCTTCAATATTGAAGGTCCGCTGGTGAAGGACAAGACCTCTTTCATTATTGGTGGCCGTACCACTTATGCCAACTGGCTGCTGAAGCTTCTGCCAAATCCTTACGACCGTTCACAGGCATCTTTCAATGACGGGAATGTAAGCGTAAGCCACCGCTTCAACCCCAGAAATGATCTTTTTGTTACCGGGTATTTCAGCAACGATAAATTCAACCTCGCCAGCGATACCACTTATGGTTACAGCAACAGGAATGTGAACCTGCGCTGGAGGCATAATTTCAGCAGCAAGCTGGTGGCTTTTTTCTCGGGTGGTTACGACCAGTACCGTTATAAAGTGTACAGCGAAGGCAATAAGGTGAATGCATACTCACTCGATTTTGATGTGAGCCAGTATAATTTCAAATCTGATTTTACTTACAGTCTGGATGCCCGTCACAGTCTTGATTTTGGTTTGAACACCATCCGTTACAAACTGAATCCCGGTGCATTCACCCCGAGAGGCAGCCAATCGCTGGTAACAACTGATATTGTGCAGCCCGAACAGGCTCAGGAAAGTGCAGTGTACATCTCTGACCGTTTTAATGTATCACCTGAGTTTTCAATCGTTGCCGGTATCCGTTATTCAATGTACAATTACCTGGGTTCAAAAACCGTGAACTATTATGCGGATGGACTGCCCAAGGAAGAAGGTAACGTGGTGGAAACAAGGCAGTATGGTGCTGGTAAGATCATCAATACCTATTCCGCTCCCGAATTCCGCTTCTCCCTGCGTTATGCATTCACGGAGAATTTTTCTGTGAAAGCGGGTTATAATTCTTTGCGCCAGTACATCCACATGTTGTCCAACACCACGGCTGTGGCCCCTACTGATATCTGGAAGCTGAGTGATCCCAATATCAAACCGCAGCAGGGCGACCAGGTATCACTTGGGTTCTACAAGAATTTCAAGAACAATACCGTTGAAACATCCGTAGAGGTCTATTACAAAAAATTAAAGAACTACCTCGACTACAAGGCAGGTGCAACGCTGGTATTGAATCATCATATTGAAACCGATGTGATGAATACAAAAGGCAAGGCCTATGGTGCAGAGTTGATGGTGAAAAAAACGATTGGTAAGCTGAACGGCTGGGTGAGTTATACTTATTCACGCATCCTTTTGCAGATGGATGATCCCACCATCAGCACACCGGTGAATGGAGGGAAATGGTATCCTGCCAATTATGATAAGCCCCATGATGTAACTGCTGTCGGGAATTTTAAAGTGAATCATCGTTTCAGCCTTTCACTGAATATGACCTATAGCACGGGGAGACCAATCACACTTCCTGTCGGACGTTTTTATTACGGAGGCTCGCAAAGAGTTTTGTATTCCGACAGGAATGCTTACAGGATCCCGGATTATTTCAGGGCTGATTTCTCTTTGAATATCGATGGCAACTATAAAGTGAAACAGCGCACGCATAATTCATGGACCATTGGTGTGTACAACATGACCGGCAGGCGCAATCCATTCTCCGTTTATTATGTATCGGAGAACGGCCTGGTGAATGGTTATAAATTATCCATTTTCGGAAGCGCTATTCCATTCATCAATTTCAATATCAGGTTCTGATGCTGAAACGCTGTCTTCCATTTTCAATCATTCTGCTGGTAGCGGGTTGCAAAGATCCCTTCGAGGCGGAGCTGCGTGCATCTGACCGCGCATGGCTGGTGGTGGAAGGCGTGTTGAATGCGGGCCAGGGGCCTACACAAATCAGGCTGACAGAGTCTGTACCTATTGCGCAGCAGCAGGTAAATCCGGTGTTGCTGGCCCAGGTTATGGTGGAATCAGAAGCAGGGATGGTCTATACTTTCTTTGAAACCGGCAATGGAAATTATTTGTTCAGCCAGTTGCCCATGGTTACAGGTGAGCGCTACCGCCTGCGAATCAAAACTGCGCAGAACAAAGAATATCTTTCTGATTATGTTGAAGCCAGGAAGGCGCCTGAGATTGATACCATTACCTGGAAAAAAGATAATGATGGTCTTAAGTTTTATGTGAGTACCCATGATGCCACCAACAGCACACGTTATTACAACTGGAAATTTGATGAGACCTGGGAGATCAGGTCCTTCTATACAGCGGATTATAAATGGACCGGCGATACGGTGTTACGGCATGATATGTACAACTACCGGTGCTGGTTATACGATAGTTCAAAAAACCTGGCGCTCGGTACAACAGCGCAGTTGGAGCAGGACGTGCTGAATGAGCAACTCGTTCATTTTATCCCCCTGGGCTCAGATAAACTCAATTTCCGTTACAGCATGCTGCTGAAGCAGCAGAGTCTTACAAAAGAAGCCTACCAGTATTTATTGCTGATGAAAAAAAATACGGAGAGCATCGGGAGCATATTTGATCCCCAGCCTTCGGAACTGAGAGGAAATATTTCATGCATCTCCAACCCGGAAGAAGGCGTGATTGGTTACGTGGTGGCCACTACCACTACAGAGAAAAGGATTTTTGTAACGGATGCGGAAGCCAACTGGAGCTATTTTGAAAACTGTCCTTCCATTGATGTGGACAAGCATATGGATTCGGTGAGGAAGTGGGTGCCGTTTTACCTGCCCTGGGGAGCTTTGCTGAGCCCCGGGGGTACGCCCATACTTTATTATATGGCACCGGCCACCTGCGTGGATTGCACAAAAAAAGGCGGTGACCTGAACATGCCATCGTACTGGTAGAAAAAATGAAAATGAATTATAAAAATATCCCGGGATCTTCTTCCAGGTTTGATAAAAACACTGGTGGCGCCCGGGCAATAAAACTGATTATGAAAAAGTGGAACTGGACTGTTTTAGTACTCATCCTGCTGGCAGGATGTAAAGACCCTTATGATATTGAACTGAAGCCGGGCGATGTGTCTGTGCTGGTGGTGGATGGTTTGTTGAATACAGGCCAGGGTCCATCAAGCTTCAGGCTTACACAGGCGGTGAGCCTGCAGGATGCCGCCCAGGTGAAACCGGTATTGCAGGCCACGCTTACCGTGGAAAATGCCAACGGTACGGTCTTTCCCCTGGCAGAAACCGGGAATGGATTTTATACGCTGGCACAACTTCCTTCCACACCTGGAGAGCAGTACCGCCTGCGCATCAAGACCAATTCAAAGGAATATCTTTCAGATTATGTGGATGTAAAAACAACACCCGCGATCGACAGCATTACCTGGAGCCGTGGTGCGGATGGGCTCCACATTTATGCCAGCACGCATGATCCCTCCAATAATACCCGGTATTATAAATGGGATTTTGATGAAACCTGGGAGATCCGTTCTTATTATACAGCGCAATATGAATACCAGGGCGGGACGAATATTATTTTTTCTCCCAACTACAGGTACCGCTGCTGGAAGTATGGCAGTTCCACCACCATCAACCTGGGATCATCCGCGCAGTTGCAGAGTGATGTGATCAGTGAAACACCCATTCATTTCATCCCGCTTAATTCAGAGAGGCTGGGTTACAGGTACAGCATTTTGGTAAAGCAGCAAAGTCTTACTAGGGAAGCCTACCAGTATTTCCAACTGATGAAAAAGAATACAGAATCCATCGGCAGCATCTTCGATCCCCAGCCCTCCGAACTCAAAGGCAATATCAGGTGCATCTCTGATCCCGAAGAAGGTGTGATCGGTTTTCTTACTGCCTCTGATGTTAAAGAGCAGCGCATCTTTATCACTGCCAATGAAGCCAATTGGAACTATCCCCAAAGCTGTTATACAGTTGAGGTGAAGAATCATCCGGATTCCATTTCATTGTGGGTGCCTACATTTCTTCCTTACAGCGCTCTTGAATCCGCGCCTGGAGTGGTGGATAAATATTATTTCGGTCCGGCCCAGTGTGTTGACTGTACAGCAAGAGGCGGAAACCTGAACATGCCGGCTTATTGGTAAATTTTATTTTTCAAGAACATGAGATATACGAGCAAGAACATTTTTTATTTTTTACTGGGAATGATCGTGGCGCCCGCGGCCTCGGCCCAGTCTGACCTCCTGCAGCCTGTAAAAGAAAAGATAGAGCGTTACAATGCAGCGTTATTGCAGGAAAAGATCTACGTGCATACCGATAAAAGTTTTTATACGGCAGGTGAACTTGTGTGGTTCAAGATTTATGCTTTTGACGGCCATACCAACCTGCCTTCCGGCTACAGCCAGGTGGCTTATGCCGAAATACTGGATGCTGCGAATAAGCCGGTGGGCAGGGCCAAGATCGAAATGAATGAAAAGGGTGGGAACGGATCTTTCCAGTTACCGGTTGGCCTCTCTACATCGCATTATACATTCAGGGCTTATACCCTTGCCATGAAAAACCTGGGACCTGAACGATTTTTTGAAAAGAATATCACAGTGGTCAACTCACTGAAGACACCTGAAACGTTTGATGCGACGGTTGCTCCACTATATGAACTGAATATTTATCCCGAAGGTGGCAACCTGGTAACGGGCTTGCTTTCAAGGGTTGCCTTCAGGGCCAGCGACCAGTATGGACGCGGACTGCAGGGCAAGGCTTACCTGCTCAACCAGAACAATGATACTGTAGGCATTTACGAACCATTCAAATTCGGCATGGGCAGTTTTGACCTGCAGCCCAGGGCAGGACAGGTGTACAGGATGATGTTTGTACTGCCTGATGGAAAATTTGTTACCAAAGCCCTGCCTGAAGCTTATGATAAAGGATATGCGATGGTGGTGGAAGATGTGGAGAACAACCGCGTACGCGTTTCCATTACTACGAATGTGCGTTCGGGTTATCCTGAGATCTTTTTGATGGTGCAGAACAACCAGGTAGTGAAAACAGTGAAGCGTGCGGTTATCTCTGATGGCATGACCAGTTTCCTGGTAGATAAATCTGATATGGGTGAAGGCATTTCCCAGCTCACCGTTTTTAATAATGAAAAGCAGCCGGTTAGTGAAAGACTTTATTTCCTGCAGCCTGCAGCAAATGAAGTTTTGAAACTCAGTGCTTCCAGGAACCAGTATGGTGTGAGAGAGCAGGTGTCATTGAATGTTGGTCTTCCTTCCGTGGAAGCCGGCAATCTTTCCATGGCGGTATTTCAGCTCGATTCACTTCAGCATGCCGATGCGGGTGATATTACCAGTCATGTATGGCTGAGTTCTGAACTGCGCGGACATATTGAACAGCCTTCTTATTATTTTTCATCCAACAGCGCGGAGGTGCGCAGGGCCGCAGACCTGTTGATGATGACCCATGGATGGAGAAGATTCAACTGGGAAGAGATTCTTGGAAAAGAACCTTCAGTGGTTTTCCAACCGGAGCGTACAGGTCATTATATCACTGCCCGCGTTACTGACAGCAGGAACAACCAGCCGGCAAAAAATATCCAGGCATTTCTTTCCATCCCGGGCTCCAGGAACAAACTTTATACGGGAGTGAGTGATGAAAATGGGCTCGTACGTTTTGATGTCAAAGATCATTTTGGTGCAGGTGAAGTGATCCTGCAATTGAACCAGGCAAAGGATTCAATGTACCGCGTGGAGCTTCAGAGTCCTTTTGCGGAAACTTTCGCGCCGCCTTCTGTGAAACCTGTATTCAGGTTATCACCCAACTGGAAGGAAAGCCTGGTGAACTACAGTATTGGCATGCAGGCCCAGCATATTTATGTGGCAGATAGTATCCGCCGCTTCCTGGCTCCCGTGGTGAGTGATACATTCTATTTTTATGGTCAACCTACAGCCACTTACCGGCTGGATGATTATAAAAGGTTTGGCACCATGGAAGAAGTGCTGCGTGAATATGTGAGGGAGGTGAACGTGGGTGTGAAAGGCAGTGGTAGTTCCCTGCGTTTCAAATTGTGGAATGAAAACGAGCGTACGTTTTATACAGATAATATTTTAGTGATGGTAGATGGAGTGCCTCTTTTCAATCCCAATGCCATTTTCAATTTTGACCCTGTGCGTATTAAAACACTGGAGCTGATCCCTAAAAGTTATGTGCTGGGATCTTCTGTATTTCATGCTTTGGCAAGCTTCCGTTCTTATACTGAAAATTTTGAAGGATTTGAGCTGGCAGGTAATGTGGCACAGGTGGATTATGAAGGACTGCAGATGAGCAGGGAGTTTTATTCACCTCAATATGGTAATGAACAGCTTAAGGGCAACAGGATCCCCGACCTGCGTAATACTTTATACTGGCTGCCGGTTGTGAATAGTGCTGATGTAAAGTTTTATACCGGTGATAATAAAGGCCGTTTCCTGGTGGTGGTACAGGGAGTGGATGCGCAGGGGAAAACTGTTAGTGCCGTTTCTGGGTTTGAAGTGAGATAGAAGGAGGCTGATGGCTATTAGCCATTGGCATTTTTTAACCGCAAAGGGCGCAAAGGATCTGTCTTTGCCACACTTCGAAGATGTTACGCAAAGAAAAACGCAAAGAAAAATTCGAATAATCTTTACGGATTCTGTCAGGTTTCATCTTTGCGCCCTTTGCGTAACAAGCTAATTCTTTATTGAAAATTTGCCCTTAGCGCCCTTTGCGTTTAAATTCTTCTTTCCCAGTATATTTATATGCAGAGTTAAATACCAACAACTATTGGCCATCAGCTTTCTCTCTTTCCTGTTCATCACGCTCATCAGGCATGTCCTCGATATTCCCTGCTTCCCTGATATAGGTCTCCGCTTTTTCATCCATGAATGAAGCGCCTGTTCTTCTTTCCCCCGCCTCCTCTATGGAAGGATTGGATGCATTACCTGTACCACCTTTGGATGGATCCACAGCATGGTTGTTTTTTTGATTTTCCCGCATAAAATATTTAAGCATAAAACGGTAAAAATTATGCCATGGGAAAAGCGGATTCACCATTGGTGTATTTCAGTTTGAATGAATCATCCCCCTGGCCTACCTTCTCTTAAATATCGATTGTATGCGCATCAAAAACCGCTGGCCCCTTATCATGCTCCTTATCTTCTTCTGCAGTTGGCACCCCGGTAATCCACGTTTCAAGGAAGTGTCCTCAGAGACGCTGCCTTTTCCTGAGCTGGCCAACAATACCATGGATATTGAAGCGGCTGACCTTGACAAGGACGGAGACCTTGATTTGGTACTCGCTATGGAATTCAAGGCCAATATCATCCTGATCAATGAGGGTAATGGTAAATACAGCAACCAGTCGGTGGCACGATTACCCCAGGTTGGTCACGACAGCGAGGATATTGCCCTGGCGGATTTTGACAAGGATGGAGACATTGATATTGTTTTTGTAAGTGAGGACGACCGGGTCCATGAATACTACGTAAATGATGGCAAGGGATATTTTACAGATAACAGTTCACGTTTTCCTGTTTCAAGTATTTCAAATGCCATTGATATGGCCGACTATGACAAGGATGGCGATATAGATTTAATACTGGGAAATGACGGCCAGGATTTTTTTCTGGCCAATGATGGCAAAGGAAATTTTACAGATGAAACAAGAAAAAGAATGCCGGTGGATTATACTGTAACACAGGATGTGCAGTCATGGGATTTTGATAAGGATGGCGACCATGACCTGGTGATGGGCAATGAAAACGGCAACCGTTTCTATTTGAATGATGGCAGGGGAAATTTTACCGACGCAACGAAAGAAAGATTTCCACTGGCGAAAGAAGAAACCAGGAAGATCCGGCTGGTGGATGTGAATGCTGATGGCCACATGGATTTTTTCATCTGTAATGTAGATTTTGGAAAGAAGACGGAGAAAGCCAACCGCATCCTGGTCAATAATGGCAAGGGATATTTTAAGGATGAAACTTCTCTGCGATTAAGTGGGGAGAACAACCTGAACTCAGGTGATGCCGGCTTCGCCGATTTTGATGGTGATGGCGACCTGGATATGGTACTGGCCAACCTGTTTGAAAGTTATTCCCAGTATTTTGAAAATGATGGAAAGGGAAAATTCACGGAAGCGACGGATCAGGTGTTTGCACAAAGGATCACCAATGATGCGATCAGCGTGGAAGTAAGGGATTTCAACGGGGACAAAAGGCCGGATATCTATTTTGGCTGTTTCCGCAGTGCTGACCGGCTGTTTTATTCAGTCCAATAGTTTTAAATTTACCAGCAATCTATTCCAATGAAGCAATTTATTATTCTTCTTTCTTTTATCACTGCAGGTTTATCAGCATCAGCCCAGTTATCAGAAAAACCTGATTCCACTAAAAAACTATTAATGGTGGATGCCGCCTGTGGACAGTGCAAATTAGGATTGCCCGGGAAATCCTGCGACCTCGCGGTGCGCATTGATGGCAAAGCCATGTTCGTTGACGGCACCCATATTGATGCCCATGGCGATGCACACGATGAAACCGGCTTCTGCAATGCCATCAGGAAAGCTGAAGTGCAGGGTACGGTTGTGAAGGACCGATTCGTAGTCACTTATTTTAGGTTGAAGAAAGTAAATGAGTGAATAAGTGCTGAGAAATAAAGAAAGGAGTATCGAGTTTATAAATTAAGTACACTACTTCCCGTCTTCCCGTCTATAATGAAAGAGAATACTTAAGGCTGTTACAGTTGAACCCGCTATTATGTTTTTGCTCATCCAATCTTTCTGGCAATATGTTTGGTAATAAGTACCAGAAAATATTTTCTGATTTACCAAACACATGATCTATGAAAAAGATAATGAGCCTTGTTGTAGCAGCAGCCTTGCTGGTAACATCCTGCCAGACCACGCGTACTTCCACATCCTCGAACCCGGCGTATGATAATCTACCTGTAGCCGTAAGGGCGGATTTTGCTGCACAGTATCCGAATGCAACGAATGTAACCTGGACGCAGTTTGATGCTGCCACCGTTCCCATTGACTGGGAAATGACCGGCTGGCAGGCACTTGACGCAAATGACTACGTAGTGCGTTTTGACATGGGTGCGGATTCATATTATGCCTGGTATGATTCAGAAGGCGTATGGGTAGGCAGCGCGTATTCCATCAGCAATCATAACAACCTGCCATCGGCGGTTTATGGTACACTGAATGCGCAGTTTAAGGATTACACCATTGAAAAAGTTCAAAGAGAAATGTGGGGTGGAAGCACCGCATACGAGATCAAGCTGAAAAGAACCGATGATGACAAGGTGAAATTGCTGATCGACAGTAATGGTACGATTCTCAAACAAAAGAATAAGGACTAATGAAGAGCCGGCAGTTGCCGGCTTTCTTTATGGATTTACCTGCGAGAGCAGATTAGGTTCAAATCGGCCAGGATTAATCCCCTATCCATTCTTCCATCAGTCTTTTGTTTGCCGAAAGGCTTCCAATCATAAATGCTTTATTATATCGTAATGCTGCTGATTCTTCAATTCTTTCTTTGATGACGCCTTGCTTCTTGATGTAGTTGGAGTGAAAAAAATAACTATTGAGTGAATCTTTCAGTATATATCCGGTATGAAAATCCAAACCAACCAGGTAAACGGATTTTCCTGGTTGCCGATCCAGGTAGGTTTGGAGCTCTTCAAACTTTGTGAACCAATGAATATCAACACAAAGCTTTTTGATCATTTCTGATGATGGAGCCTGCGCAAGTTTTACACGCTGGAGGCTGAAACCTAAATCACTGAGTGTGTTGGTTATGAAATAACCACAAGCGATATTGCCTTTTTGTGGTGATTGCGTCGCGCCGTTAAAATCCCAGGGAGTTCCTTTCCAGTAATAGTATAATTCATTATTGATAAGACCGAATAAATATTCATCAACTGAATCAGGAGCATTTCTAAATTGGGATTTATTTTCTTTGACGGAAATTTTAAATCTATCATAGCCAGGTTTAGCAGGAACAGGAACTGAAACAGGAGCGGGGTTGTTTATTTCCGTTGGCCTATCCGCATTGTTGCAGGAGGCGAACATGGTAAGCGTTGCCAGGATATACATGTTGCTTCTAACATTCATTTTGCCGCAGTTGCCGGGTGGGGCTTTGATTGACTTGTATCGGTAAATTAGGCAAAAAATATTTTAAGCATCTTTCAGTATGGATACTCCTCTGGCTAGCGATTGGCCTTTGGTTTAATCACTATATAACTCTTGCCAGCAAGGGAGGTAAAATCAAAAAATTCAAAGACTATTTTGGCCAACCGCCAGTTCAGTTCCTGTATAATATCTTCTTTTTCTCCGTTCAGAAGTAAGATAAGCCTGCTATTGTTTTTGTTGTATCTAAAGCCTAATCCCTGTAACACGTTGATGTTGGTTTCGAAAAGTATTTCAGATTTGAGGTGCCGTTTGATGAATGGAATAACGACTTTTATTTTATTAGATTCTTTGGAGAAATCAATCTGGATTTTTTCCTCCTGGTTCAGAAATAAAGTAAAGCCTTTGAGGTTTCCTGCCAGGAGGCTGTTAAGTGTTTCGGCCCATGCTCCGCCATTTGGAGGTTCTTTTACAGGATCCTGGACTTTATTAAGATTTTCAACTCCTCTTTTTCTTTTTGTAAACTATGAGTCAGGTAGTCATGCTCGTAGCCTGGAGCAGCACGCGAGAGTTGATTTTCCAGGCCCCTGATCCTTAATTCTTTCCAGTGTTTTTTGTTTTATCCCCTGTCCTGTAAAGTATATAATGTTTGAAGCTGGCTGTTCACCTGGAGCAGGGCCTGTGTATGGAAATGGGCCATCTGGTATTCCCATTCTTCGGTATATTCTTTTATCAATTGAAGGATCACCTTTTTTCTCCTCTTCGTAATAGGCAATCAATGTTTTAAGCGTATCGTCCAAAGTAGGGGTTTTTGATTCGGTTGGAGTATGTTAGTAAAAGAGAAAAGGTATTGCAGGATATATAGTTGATTATAACTATGCACAATTACAAATATTTATTAAATAAATAATTTCTGTTCATTAGTATTTATTTATTCTGAGTCTGATTGTTTTGAGAAGTTTTCCAGCCAGTAAACTATATCATTGAAATTTAATTTACCGGAGGCTATACGTATCACTAAATTAAATTTTTCATCCTGGTTTGCTTTAATATCGTAACGGTATTG
>CAYWSQ010000057.1:0-17547 GCA_964460925.1 uncultured Flavisolibacter sp.
CCAATGGCTTTTGGGGGCGGCCAATAGCTTTTGGGGGAGGCTTTTGGCTGGTGAAGGAACTGGTACGATCTACGAGCATCATCCATCGTACCAGATCCTTCGCCGGTGAGATGGTCGTATGCGACGCGTCTGCCCGGCTCAGGATACTCACAGAACAGTGCCCTTTTGGTCCTTCGTCGCTGGTGATATGGTTGAGAGAACAGTGCCACTAACACCGCTCCTCAGGATGACAAGGGGTTTACTTAATTTGAAATTTCATCCGGCTCATTGTTTCAGGACCCCCAGAACAATATCGCTGGTGATGTTGTTGAGAGAACAGTGCTACTAACACCGCTCCTCAGGGTGACAAGGGGTTTACTCAATTCATAACTTCATCTGGCTTTTTATTTTTCAAAAAATCACTAAAGCATAAAAAAATATTCCTAATCTCTTTTTTGTAAACTTCATTCTATGATCAACTTTTTGTCATCCTGAGGAGCGCCTCAACCGCACAGTTCTCTAGTACGGTAACTGCATGACGAAGGACCTTCCAGCACCGCAGCGGGCATGCATCCTGACCCGCCGGGTAAACTTCGTTTTCTCATGAATGATCGGCGGGTGAAGGATCTGGTCCGATCTACGGGCATCTGCCATCGTACCAGATCCTTCGCCGGTGAAATGCTCGTATGCGATGCGTTTGCCCGGCTCAGGATACCTCACAGAACAGTGCGGTCGCTGATCCTTCGTCGCTGGTGATGTGGTTGAGAGAACAGTGCCTCTAACTCCGCTCCTCAGGATGACAAGGGGTTAACTTAATTCGGAAATTTATACGGCCTATTGTTTCAGGATCTCCCAGGACAACATCGCTGTTGATGTGGTGGAGAGAACAATGTCTCTGAACCCCGCTCCTCAGGATTACAAGAGTTAACTACATTCGAAAATTTATCTGGCTTATTGTTTCAGGATTCCCAGAACAACATTGCTGGTGGTGTTGTGGAGATATCAGTGCCTCCAACTCCGCTCCTCAGGAGTTTCATGCCATTGGCTTTTCACCAATAGGCTTTGGCACCTGGTTTCAGGTGAGGCAGGATTTCCTTTAAGGGTATAAATATTTCAATCTCTCCCATGGCATAGGAGGCGATTTCGTAGGGATGGTAAACAAAGCCGATGCCTTTGCCGGTGATGTAAAAATTTTCAGTGGCCGCAATGCTGTTCTCAAACAGTCCGCCTTCTTCCAGTGTTTCGTTTGGCGCTACTTCATATTTTGACCGGTAATGTTTTTCAAGCAGTTTATCCAATGCTTTCATTCCTTTTTCATCAAAAAGATCATTCAGCATCACTCTCTTTTTTTTCTGAAGATCCAGCACGTAATAACTGCTGGCATACATTCCATGGGCGCCGCCGGAATAACTGTAATAGGATGCGCAAAGATTCAGCAGATCTTTATGATAATCCCGGATCTCAAGGTTCTGGTTAAAACTATACTGGTAAGCATGTGAATATTCTACCAGTTCACTGTCGCTCGCTTCCTTGTTATCTTCCTGGTAGGTCCTGAAAAATTCATCCCTTACTCTTAGAAATATTTTTCCAATGTCTTCTTTATTTTTCTGTTCAACGAATACCGCTCTCACCTGCTCCTTTACCAGTTCATCAGCTTCGCTGTTTCCGAGCGGCCAGATGGATGACAGCTCTATACTTGCAACAGGTGATTCTTTCATGGCCGGCCGGAGTTGTTTCTCCGCCGATGTATAAATATGGGTGAACTGCACCGGCATCTTTTTTTCCCCGGCTGTAAATTTCAACGCCTCGGTACCCTCCTTTTTTTTCCAGCTTCCTGCTGCTTTCCCATTAATGATAGTAATTGAGAAAATTTCATTGCTCTCATCCCCCGCGAAGGCCAACAGGGTGATTCGTCCTTTTTCAGTGGTATCATTACCGGAGAGGGCAACCGGCAGGCGCTGGCTGTTATAGGAATAATAACCGGTATAAGAATGGCCTGCCTTGTGCAAATGCATGGTCACCGGATATTTACCGATAGTACCTGCCAGCATTTTGTACCAGCTTTTTTCTTTGTCCTGGGCGGATACTGCGAGTCCGTTGGCAATAAATACCAGCAGCAATAAATACTTCATATCAATCATACATCTGTTGAAAGCGGGAAAAGTCATCGCTGAAATACGGTATTGAGTTGCATGTAGCCTATGATCTCATCTGCCCGTGCGCCAAAGGGACGGAAATAAACCAGCACGGTATAACTGTTCTCGGTCACAAAATGATTGCCTTCGGTCTGGCTGAATTCAGGCATCCCCTTTTTATTATAAGGCATCGATGCATATAGATAGTTGTAGAAGCCCTGCTTAAGGAACAAGGTCTTTTCATAGGCGCCCCTGTCAGCATTGAACACCATCCTTCCCGAAGTATCCGCTCCGTAATTGGTAAGCTCTCCAAAAATATAGACATCATTGCCGGGTATCTCCCGGTTGCCGGGTGGGAAATAACTGAATTTCACCTGGGCATAATCACCCTGCCAGAAGGGATTGATACTTTCATAGGTTTCTATGGTATAAGCTCCATTGATGTCGCGGAAGAATATGTAAGCCTGTTCCATCCTGCTGGGATCCGTTTTTACTTCAATGAGTGTGGTGTCTCCCCTGCTGTCGATCTCCTGTACCCTGTCGCTTTTCAGGCGGAAGCTGCGCAGGTCCACCCACCTGAATTCCTTCATGGCCTGGAAGGAAGTAATGGCTTCATCGCTGTATTCATAATAATTACCACGGTAAATGGTGGGACGGTCAATGAATGTAGCTGTC
This sequence comes from uncultured Flavisolibacter sp., assembly GCA_964460925.1. Taxonomy (GTDB): domain Bacteria; phylum Bacteroidota; class Bacteroidia; order Chitinophagales; family Chitinophagaceae; genus Flavisolibacter. The sequence continues at coordinate 2,790 of CAYWSQ010000057.1, forward strand.
TGCCAGTTATTATTCTGCAGGATCACCACTTTAATATCGTTCGGGCTCATCACGTTGATCCGGTTGTCGGTATTCACCACCACGTTCATCCTTTGGGCAGTACGAAAAAGCTGACCGCTGAATGGTTGTAATGCCTGGGCCTGTACAACAGCTTTATTATCCACCACCACCATCCTTTTGGTGAAGACAACCCTGCTCGTATCATTATCCAGGAAAACCTTAAGTAAATAATTACCGGATTTGGAAGGATAACAATTGCGGTCGGGTATGTTTGCCTGGTAATGGATATAGCGTGTAGTTGCCAGTGATGAGTTACGGTACTGCGTGATACGGACATTCTGGAAACCCTTGATGTAATCAAAACTCCTAAGGATACTGGGCGACCAGTCGGCATTGCATAACTGGAAGGTGTAATAATAATTTTTGACGCGGTTGGAGAGATCATCAAAATGCAGTTCAAGGCCTTCCATGCTGCCTAGGCTGATCATTGGAAAGGCAAGCTGGTCACCGGCGCGGTAGAGTTTTACGGATTTGATATGATCATCATACACCTGGGCACCCACTGATTGCTGAAGAAGGGCTGCGAACAGAATCAATAGAAATAATCGCTTCATCTATTTAAAAATAAGCTATTTAAGTACGGGGAATTAAATTTGCGACTAATTCCGGCTGAGAGCGGGGTTATTTTTGTTTTTCCTTAACGGCTTAATCGAAATGCCAGAGGTATGAACAACTGTTCTTTCACTTTGCGTCTCCTTTGCGAGCTTTGCGTTCTTAGCGGTTGATTTTTTTTACCGCAAAGGACGCGAAGAAAACATCCTAAGCTAAGCTACTGTTGGCTTGGCGCAAAGAAAACGCAAAGTTTTGATCATTTATTAATTTGAGCGTGATTCACTATTGACTATTCACCATTCACCCCAATGAACCTCCCCTCCTTCATCGCCCGCCGCATTGCTTTCAACCAGCAGCGTTCCTTTTCGAGGTTCATCATCCGCCTGTCCATTGCCGCTACGGTTATTAGTGTAGCAGTCATGATCATCACGCTTTCATTTGTAAATGGATTCCAGGAAACCGTCAGCGGGAAGGTCTTCAGTTTTTGGGGACATCTAAGGGTCGGTTACCGCCAGCCGATGAAGGCAACCATTGCCGAAGAAGAAGCCATTCAATCCAACCCTGCACTGGTAAATAAGATCAGTGACATGCCGGAAGTAAGATCGGTTCATGCATTCGCCACCAAGTATGCTATTCTCAAAACCGATTCAGAGATGGAAGGTGTACTGGTAAAAGGCCTGGATACGAATTATGACACCACGCATTTCAAACCATTCCTGGTGGAAGGCCGCTGGATGCGTTTCAACGACAGCACCTATTCCAGGGAGATCATTGTATCGCAGGCAACAGCCAAACAGATCAACCTGAAACTGAATGACCGGGTATTGATCTATTTCATCAGGCCTGACGGTACCATGCGTCCCGATAAACTGACCATTGTAGGAATCTATAAAACCGGCATCGAACAATACGACAAAACGTTCGCAATCGGCGATATGAAACTGATCCGTCGCCTGAACAACTGGGGGGACGATGAGATCGGGGGGTATGAAGTGTTCCTGCATGATTACAACCAGATGACGGAAGTGAGTTATAAGATCTTTGAGGATGAAAATTTCCCGGCTCTCTGGGAAACCAATACCAGCCGTGAGATCTATCCTGATATTTTTGACTGGCTCGACATACAGGATACCAACCAGAATATCCTGATCGCCATCATGACCATCATCGCAGTGATCAACCTGATCACCTGCCTGATCATTTTAGTGTTGGAACGTTTGCGCATGATTGGTATTCTCAAAGCACTGGGTGCTTCCAACTGGATGGTGCAAAAAGTTTTTTTATTGCATTCAGCTATCATTACACTGACGGGTATTTTCTTTGGGACCTTGTTTGCCCTGGGACTTTTGTGGCTTCAGCAGGCAACGGGCTTCATACACCTTCCGGAAGATGCTTATTACATGGACAAAGCTGCAGTTAAAATTCTCTGGTGGCAGGTGTTATTGGTGATTGGGGGTACGCTGGCGGTTTCTTTGATGGTGCTGCTGATCCCTTCCATAATTGTAAGAAGGGTGAGACCGATAAGGGCGATCAGGTTCTCATAATAAGTCAAAATTCAAAAGTCAAAAGTCAAAATCAGAACATCTCTATTTGAATCTTGAATGACTATACACTATGTGAAAATCTACTTACCGTCCTTCCCGCCTTAACGGCCATGTATTTATAATGGGAATTAGCCGTTAAGACGGGAAGGACGGTAAGTAGTGAATCAAATTCATAAATTTCTCTAAGGGTCTACGAATGTTTTTGACTTTTGATTTTTGACTTATCCCACTTCCCGGCCTTGTCTTTATTTCTAATAAATAGCCGGTAAGGCGGAAAGGCGGTAAGTAGTGAATCAAAATCGTAAATATCCTTAAGGTACAACGAGTATTTTGCCTTTTGAATTTTGACTTTTGACTTTTGATTTTTTTTGACTTTTGACTTTTGATTTTTTACTTATCCCACTAAGTGTGAAAGAATAATCCCCGCCGCCACCGCTGCATTCAAAGACTCAGCACCGCCTTTTGCAGGAATGGTAATCTTTTCAGTACAATAAGCCATCACTTCTTCACTGATGCCTTTGGATTCATTGCCGATCACCAGCACACCCTTCATCTTTTTTTCATAATCATAAATGGACCGGCCATCAAGTGCAGCCGCGTAAACCGGTCCTTCCTGCTTTTTCAGCCAGCTTCCATCATCATAATAAACCGAAACCCGCGCAATACTGGCCATGGTTGACTGCACTACTTTGGTATTATATACATCTGCGCAGCCCTCATTGCAAACTACCTGTTTGATACCAAACCAGTCGGCCGTCCTGATGATCGTACCCAGGTTGCCCGGGTCCTGGATGGTGTCAAGGTAAATAGTGAATTCTTCTCCTACCGGCTCCTTCTCATCAAAAAAACGCACAAGCGCCAATACCTGGTTAGGTGTTTTTAAGGTGGTGATCCTTTCCAGTTCTTCCGGGGTAATCCGAATGATTTTTTTATCAAAACCCGCCAATGAAGGAGCCCATTCATCAATGGCATAGATCTGTTCGATCTGCTCCGGCACCAGGTGCATCAATTCACTAACAATCTTTGGCCCTTCTGCCACGAACAACTTTAACGCCTTCCTAAATTTTTTATGGCTTAAACTTTGAATATCTTTGATTTCATTTTTACTCAGCATAGACCGGTTTTACCATTTATGATCGTTTCCGCGGCGAAAAAAACCAAATATTATTTGTTCTTGCTTGCTCTTGCCGCAGTTGCCTCCATGACTTCATGCACCATTAAGAATTATCCCACTGACAAACCTTTTGTTTACGAGACCAATATCAATATAGAAGGTAAATATAGTACCGAAGAAAAAAAGATCCTCAAGACCCAGCTTGAACAACAATTACACGATAGCCTGGAAGTACGCTGGCAACGTAAATTCCTTTTCTGGAAAGTGCTGGATGCCCCACCTGTGTATGATACCCTCAACGCGGTAAAGTCCATGGACTACATGAGTGTCCTTCTCAATTCCATCGGTTATAACCGTGATAGCATTATCCTGCAGGATACTATCATCCAATCCAACGACCAGCAGCGCGCCATCCTGAATTTTATCGTGATGCCCGGCAAACTGCTCACACTTGATTCCCTCTGGTACAATGTTACCGATACCACTATCGGTGCTTCGGCTGACACGCTTCAAAAACTTACGCTTGAGTCGCTCGATAAAAAACTGATTAAAAAAGGGGATCCTTTTTCCATCCCGATGATCTCCGCGGAACTGGACCGCCTTTCCGATGTGTACCGGAACAACGGTTACCTGCGTTTCACCCGTGACCAATTGATTGCCCTTTGGGATACGGTAGGTAATGCCATCATCACACCCACTTTTGACCCGATTGAAAGAGCCCGGCAACTGGAAGCTATCAGGCAGCAGCGGGAAAATCCAACTGCTGACCTGGAAGTGCGTCTCAAACCAGGACCTGACCCGCTCAAACTTACCAGGTACTATATCGGTAATGTAAAAGTGTACCCTGATTTCAATCCTGATACCAGCGTTACCAGGCTGCTCACACCCGTGATTGATACCTTCCAGTTATCAAGACTGCAATTCGTTTCCTATGAAGGTCTATTCAAGACCAGGAAACTGATCCGCTTTGTTTCCTTGCGGCCCGGGGCGTTGTACCGCCAGAGTGAATACCTGAAAACACAGAATAAATTTAATTCACTGGGTGCATGGCGACTGGTGAGCATTGACCAGATCCCGCGTGAGGGACAGGATACAGTTGATTTTGAGATCAGGCTCACACCCGCCAAACGTTATGCTTTTAATGCCAACGTGGAAGCCAGCCGCAACACGGGTAACTTCCTTTCGGAAGGTGGACTGGTAGGTCTTGGTTTTTCTGTAGGCCGTACCGACAGGAATTTCGCCAGGGTGGCCGCACAGGCGGTTACCAATGCCCGTTATGGTATCGAGTTGGGCAATTCCACTAAAGAACCCATTCAAACCCGGCAGATCACACTGAGTCATACTATCCAGTTTCCAAGAGAACTGCCGCGCAATATTTTCAAAAATGCAGATGACCGGCGCACTTTCCTTACCATGAACGTAGGTTCCACTTTCAGGAAAGATTTTTTCGAGGTCACCACGGTCAACACATCCTGGGGTTACGAAGCCCGCTATGGAAAATGGCTGGTGGGCATCAGGCTGCCCAATGTTGAATACAATTTTTTGAGTGTAAAGGATAGCCTGCGTAAACTCATCGAACGTAATCAATCTTACAAATACATTTTCAGTGACGGACTGATTCTTTCTTCCATTGCCACAGGATCCGTTGTCTGGGGCAAACCGGAAAATGACCGTAAAAGAAGTGTTACCAATATCGCCCGTTTCAGTTTTGAACCATCGGGTCTGGTTGCCGGGCTGATCCGCTCCGACTTTCTCGATACCAGCCTGCACCGCTTTCTCAAACTGGACGCGGAATTCACACAAACACGCAAGATCAGGAGAACAGCCATTGCCTGGCGTGCCTTCATGGGTATTGGTTACGAACTGCCATCCAAACACAACCGCAATAACCTTTACCTGCCTTTCTTCCGCCAGTATTACGCGGGGGGACCCAATAGCATGAGAGCCTGGACAGTAAGAAAACTTGGACCCGGTTCTTCCATCAAATCCTTTGACCGGACAGAAGCGCCGGACAGGTTTGGTGATATCCGCCTGGAGGCCAACATTGAATACCGCTATCACCTTGTTGACCTGCTGGGTTTTCCACTGGAGGGCGCCCTCTTCACAGATATCGGTAATGTATGGTTCCTGCGTGAGAACCCTGATTTTGTGAATGGTGAATTCCGGTTCAGCCGCTTATGGCAGGATATTGCTATTGGCGTGGGAACGGGCTTCCGGTATGATTTCGGTTTTTTGAAACTCCGACTTGATTTTGCATGGAAAGCAAAAGACCCCAGTCCGCAGGATGCCGATGCGCAAAACAAATGGTTTTATAAATCTCGGCTTGGCTTTGGTGATAAAGATGGCCGCCGTGGAGCACAGTTCCAGTTGGGAATTAATTATCCGTTCTGATAATGCTGCACCAGCTAACTGTGTCAACCAGCTTATCAAATACTTGGAAATTAACTGTTATTCAATTCAGAAAAATAGCAGGTAAGAAGAGAAGACGGTAAGTAGAGTTATTAAACTCAGAATTGATTTTCTTGATGCAAATAAAAAAAGCTTCGAATAAGAACGGAATACCTGAACCAGGTAAACTACTTACCGTCTTCTCGCCTTCCCGGCCCCTATTATGAATTAAATAAAAGCTTGAACTTGCAATTCACGATTCAGGATTCACGATTCCCCTTTGAAACTCCTCCATACTCATCGCATCATCCAATTTAAATGCACCAATGCGTGTTCTCACCAGGCTGCTGAGGTATCCTCCGCAACCCAGGCAGGTGCCGAAATCATTGGCAAGGCTGCGAATGTAGGTGCCCGTTGAACAAACCACGCGGAAGTGCACCACGGGCAATTCAATTTTCGTGAGCTCAAAAACAGATATAGTGACAGGCCTTGGTTCCAGTTTCACATCCACCCCTCTCCTTGCCAGTTCATAAACCCGTTTACCATCTTTTTTGATGGCTGAATGAATGGGTGGTATTTGAAGTATGGCGCCTGTGAAAGATTTGGTGCATTCCAGTAAATCCTGTTCAGTAAGATGTTTATATGGTTTTATATCAATAGGTTCACTTTCCAGGTCATAGGTTGGGGTTACTGCGCCCAGGGTGATGGTGCCGGTATATTCTTTTTCCTGCGCCATGTATTCATTGATCTTCTTGGTGAATTTACCTGTGCAGATGATCAGCAGGCCGGTGGCGAGGGGATCAAGTGTTCCTGCATGCCCAACTTTTTTTGTGCGGGTGAGGTAGCGCACTTTTCTTACCGCATCAAAAGAGGTCCATTCATAGGGTTTGTTGATCAAGAGGACCTTTCCTTCTTCGTAAATATTCATTATAGCAAAAGTAATGAATGGTTAATGGACTGAGCCACCCGAAACATTACTTGAAAGTTGGAAAATAAATTGTTTTTGACTACGGAAAAATAGCCGATAAGGCGGGAAGATCAGCCTTCGCTGAAGCTTCGGCTGACGGAGCGGTAAGTAGTGGTTGAAGAATTGAAATTCTTTCAAAGGAAAAAAATAGGACAACTATCGGCAATTGGCCAATGACTACTAAACAAGTAGCTAATTTAAAAAGAGATTATGAATTTGATGCACTACTTACCGTCTTCCCGCCTTCCCGGCCTTGCCTTTCCTATTTTAAAAAAAACACTGCATAAAAGGATGAAGCCAATATTCGAAAGCTTAAATCTAAATAGAAGACCTGTTCTTCAACTCCAGGTACTTATTCAAACTATTAATAGAAAGTTTATCGGGAGTCGTCAACAGGGCAATGATGCCGTGTTTCTGGAGTTCCCTCACCATGACCTGTTTTTCATACCGGAATTTTTCAGCAATGGTTTTGATATACACATCCTCCGTGGTCTTTGCCTTGTTCTCCGTTAATTGTTTCAACTCAGTATTCTCAAAAAATATTACCATCAGCAAATGGTAATGAGCAAGCCTCTTCAAGGAAGGCAGTTCCCTTTCAAGACTCTCCAGGGATTCAAAATTCGTGAACAGTACCAGCAAACTGCGATGTGTGATCCGGTTGCGTACGACCGAAAATAATTTTTCGGTATCAGGCTCCAGGAAATTGGTCTCCTGCCTGTAGAGCGCTTCCAGAATCAGGTTGATCTGCGTGGGTTTTTTATCGGCCGGAAGAAAAGCATCGATCTGTTGTCCATAAGCAATTAGCCCCGCTTTATCCTGCCGGTGAAGCGCCACATTCGAAAGTACCAGGGCTGCATTGATAGCATAATCAAGCAAAGTCATTCCTTCAAAAGGCATCTTCATCACCCTGCCTTTGTTCACAATGCAATAGATCTGCTGGCTGCGTTCATCCGTAAAATTATTCACCATCAGGTCACCCCGGCGGGCAGTGGCTTTCCAGTTGATGGTGCGGTAATCATCACCTCTTACATATTCTTTGATCTGCTCAAACTCCATGCTGTGTCCCAGCTTCCGCATTCTTTTTACTCCCGTTTGCTGCAGCGTGGTACCGGCAGCCATAAGCTGGTAGCGCCTCATCTGCACATAGGAAGGATACACTTTCACATCCTGCTCCGCGCTTACCCAGTAACGCCGTTTGCTGAGTTTCAAAGGACCTTCCACATACACATTAATATCACCAAAGGAATATTCACCACGCTCCTGCGGCAGCACGGTATATTCCAGCAGAGATTTTTCTCTTGGACCTATCACCACGCGTCGTATCCATTCCCTGGCCTGGAACTGGAAAGGAAGTTCATCGATCACACTGCAAACTGCTTTGAAATCGTAATGGTTGTGCAGGCTGATGGTGATCCTGTTCTCATCACCGTTGCTCAGCCGGGGCTGGAGATCCCTTTCCGCTTCCACTCCTTTTTTGATGCGGTAAAGCAGGAAAAAATCGGTCAGTAATCCAAGTGCTGTCAATACCAGTAGCAGTTGCGCCATGCGAAAAAGAAAAGGCACAAAATAACTGAGCATAAAAAGCACAGCTGCTGCCAGCAGGATATAATAAACGATCCTGTTAAGGAAAAATGAAGTGCGGTCCCAATAGGCAAGTATCCTGTTCATCAGCGCGGGATGTCCATGGTTTGAATAATCTGTTTGATCACATTATCCTCAGAGATGCCTTCCATTTCCTTATCAGGCGAAAGGATGATGCGGTGACGCAACACAGGCGGAACCACTTCAAGAATGTCTTCCGGGGTTACAAAATCACGCCCGTTGATAGCAGCCATGGCTTTGGCCGCGTTCATGATGGCCAGTGAAGCTCTTGGTGAAGCCCCTAGGTAAATGGATTTATGATGCCTCGTTTGATGGGTTAGCCTGGCAATGAACTGCAGTAATTTTTCTTCCACCACGATGCTCTTCACCTGCAGGCGGATGCGGATAATCTTTTCGCCCTGCAACACAGGCTCTATCGCCGACAGCACATCAGCATTACCCATTTGATGGAACTGGCTAAGGATTTCGAATTCCTCCGATTCGTTCGGATAGGGAACCACTACTTTGAAAAGAAAACGGTCAAGCTGGGCTTCGGGCAAACGGTAAGTACCTTCCTGTTCAATGGGATTCTGTGTTGCCAGCACCATGAATGGCGCCGTCATCTGGTAGGTCCGGCCATCCACTGTGATCTGTTTTTCCTCCATCACTTCAAACAATGCTGCCTGGGTTTTAGCCGGGGCCCTGTTGATCTCGTCTATCAGCACCACGTTACTGAAAATGGGACCTTTTTTGAAATCAAACACTGCGTCCCTCGGGTTGAAGACGGGTGTACCCAAAACATCTGAAGGCATTAGATCCGGTGTAAACTGTATCCTGGAAAATTGCACTGATAAAGAACGGGCCACCAGTTTGGCGGTAAGTGTTTTGGCCACGCCGGGTACACCCTCTATCAGCACATGCCCGTCAGCAAGCAGCGCGGCTATGATCAGCTTTACCATTTCATCCTGCCCGACGATAATTTTTTTGATCTGCTCCCTGATAGCATTCACGGAAGCATTCAGTTCGGCCAGGTCGGTTCTTGATTCAAAAATTGGTTCTTCCATCTTACGTGTTTTGATAAAATAATTCGAGGCGGCGGTGGAATGCAAGCAATTCCTGCTCGGTAACTGCGCCTTCCTCCCGGAGTTTTATGATAAAGTAAATAATTGTGCTGAGTTCATCCTGCGGGTAACCGGATTTATAATGCAGGGAACGGATAAATTCCTCATCCAGTTGGTGCGTGGATATTTTATAAGTCGAGCGCACCTGCTCCAGGAAATATATACTCATTTTGTGCGCCAGGTCCAGGTGATCTTTGCGTTCATGGTATAAACGGCCCATGGTCTTTACAAAATCAAGAGAATCATTTTTGGGTTTAGCATGAGGCGGAATCATACGCTGCTGCCGCCTCGAGTTCAGCAAAACATACAATACCAGTGCAAGCATGGCGGTGATCAGTCCCCATTTAAAAGCATCATACTGCATCAGCACCCGAAGCCAGTTGGAATTTTTATCATCCGCTGTACGCTGTTCAAGAAAATAATCATTCCACAGGATGTGCTCCGTTTTCTCCGGCAATACCGACATCACACTTTCAAAATAGCGGTAATTGTTTTTATGAAGGATGAAATAATTACTGAAAGCCATGGGTGAAGTATGAATGAATATGGCCCCTTCACCTTTATTGATCCTGATGAAATTGGGACGGTCAAAACGGTCGCGTCCCAGGACCTGGGTGAAGCTGGTATCCACATCCGTGAACCAGCTTTCATATCTTTTACCAGGAAATACAAAGGATGATCCTGTTTCATACACCGAAGTATCGAGTTGCATCCATAAACTGTCAATGCCTTCCACCACGTCTGCATAAAAATCCTGCGCATAGCTGAACCTGAACATACGCCGCGCATCGCCGGAAAAACTGCGGGTGATCAGAAAAACATAATTGCCATGGTCAACAAAATCCATCAATCTTTCAAGTTCATAACGGGTAGCCTCAAAATCCCTTGACATCAGGATGACCGCCTGGTTGTAAGATGTCAACTGGATGGAATCCCAGAAGCCCGGATAATTCTTATCGTAATAAATACTGGCGTTTGGAAAAAGTTCCGGAAGCAGTCTTTTTGCCGCAGCGGTTCCGTAAGGAATCTCGTCGTACTGGCGAAAAGTTATTCTTTTATTGAATACCCTGTCCCCGGAGGTACCTGCCTGTCGTACAAGCAGGACCAGCAATACGATGATGGCAGCAATGAGCAGGTATGGCCATGCTTTTTTCATCATGGCATCTGCTTTTTGAATTGAACAAAATCCGACTGAACGATCCTGAAAGAATTTTCATCCAGGTCAAACCCCCCGTACCAGGTATAATCAAAATGCCTCGTTAGCCTGAAAAAACGGTCGTAATAAGATGTATTATATAACTGGAAAAGGTAGTCGCTGTTGGTCTTTTCATGCCCATAACGGATCAAATCCCTTTCCGTAAGTTCTTTCAGGGTCTGCAGGTAAAGCAGCCTCACAGCTACCCTGTAATTTCCGGCATCGATAGACTTGCGGATCTCCTGGTCGTACCTGATGGAAAATATATCTTCCTCCTGGAATGTACCTGTTGATTCTGACGGATGTTCAATACGTGCCTTTCGGAAAAGATTGATCTGGTTATTAAGCAGGAACCATACGATGAGTGCAATGCCCGCGCCAATGACCAGGAACCAGAAAAGACCTTCAGGGATATTAAAATCAAAATTGCTATTCCTGGTTGATTTGGGTTTTTCCTTCTGGGGAGCGAGATCTGCGTACCAGTAAGCATCTTCTGATTTGATGGCACCAATGGTTTGTTCATCAATCTTTCGTTCGCGGATCTTTTGATTTGAAGGCCTCGGGTTGAAATAGTTCGCATCATCATTTACTTCATATACCTCTACATCAACATCGGGGGATGTGATAACCGTGTCCGGCTGGTAGTATTGCGCCAGTACACTTACAGGCACCATAACCTGGAAAAAGATGAATATGGAAAAAATGAACTTACGCATGCAGGTCAATCCGGTTAGCATCCAGCCATTTCTTTCTCAGCCTGATGGGTAGTAAAACAAAATAATAAATGATAAAGGCTGCTGAAACGGTAAGGATCAGTACACTCAGGCTCCAGTGCATTTTATAATGACGGGTAAGATATCCTTCGAAGAAGGCAGCGATGGCAAATACAGGAATCAGCCCGATCACCAGCTTCACCCCATCCTTTACACCATCACGAAAGGCAGACCACCGGCTGCCCGTTTTAGGAAAGAGGAAACCAGTACCCATGATCATACCAGCAGCGCAGGCAAGAATGAGCGCTGTGAGTTCGAGCAAGCCATGGATCAGCACTGTGAGTACCCAGGCCAGTCCCAGCCCGTGTTTATGAAACATCTGCTCGAAAGCACCCACCATGATGGAATTGCGGGCAAGTGATTCAATACTGGGAATGCCCAGGAAGATGCCCCGGAAGAACTGGAAAAAAGCCACGTTGATGTTGTTGATCATGATGCGCATCCACATCACGAAAGAATTCTCATTGGCATATACATCAAAAGGATTGCCATTGCGGATGTTTTCCTCGGTCATGTCCACATACTGCTGGCCAAGTATGTCAACAATAAACCCGGGATCCTTTGCAGAGGAAAAAAAACCAATGGCGAAGAATACCCAGAAAATGATAAAGGCAACAAGGATGGTTCGGTAATGTTTACCCACAGTGAAGGGAACATCATGCGTCCAGAAACGAACGAACCTGTTGGATTCCTCCTTCCTGTTTTTATAGATGCGAAGGTAGATCCGCGCCGCAAGTGAGTTGATGTACCGGGTCACGCGGCTTGTAGGATAAAAGGTCTTGGCATAGGCCAGGTCATCTACCAGCCGGGTAAAATCCTTTGCCATGTCATCGGGACTTGAGGGGGCATCGATTTCCAGCCGCTCCCACCGGTCCTTATTTTTTTTGATGAAAAGTCCTTCTCTCAACTACCTTGTTTGAGCTTGTAAAATACTCAAATGGGGGGAATCGGCAAAAGGGCAGCCAATAGCCATTGGCCATTGGCTATTGGCGGAACACTACTATTCCAACATTTCACTATTTTACATCCATGTCGCTCATCCGCATCATGACCAATTTCAATATCGAGCTGGAATTCCCGGCCGCTTCTTTAATGAGAAGGCTGGAGTCGTGAATGCTTGCCTGCCATCATAGCGTCTGGTCTTAACAGAGTCGGACGTTTCAGCGAAGATCGAATGATGAAAAATGCAATTCCAGGCAGAAAATTAAAGTTTCTATATTTGGAAACATTTTTTATCTTTGATAAAAATCTGAAGTGCGCTATTTCGAGACTAGATTTTTAGAGGAAGCAAATGAGTTTTTAACCAGTCTTGACAAGAAATCCGCAGCGAAGGTTCTCTATAACATAGACCTGGCTGAACATACAAATGATCCTAAACTCTTAAAAAAACTGAAAGAAGAGATTTGGGAATTTAGAACGAGATATCTGGGCAAACAAATACGCTTACTTGCTTTTTGGGATAAGACAGACAATAAACAAACACTTGTTATAGCGACTCACGGATTTATTAAGAAGGTTGACAGGGTGCCTGCAAAGGAAATTGAACGGGCTGAATACCTTCGCAAAGAATATTTTGGAAAGAAGTAAAAATGTAGTGGTATGGCAAAGTCAAAAATGAAAACATATTCACTTGCTGAAATGAAAGACAAGTATGTTGGCAAGGCCGGAACAAATGAGCGGGAGCAGTATGAATATGAACTTCGCATGGATGTACTTGGCCGGATGATAAAGAAAGCAAGACAAGAACGTAACCTCACCCAGGAACAACTGGGCGAATTGGTAGGGGTACAAAAAGCACAAATTTCCAAACTGGAAAGCAGTGCCAATAGTGCTACTATTGATACAGTCTTAAAAGTATTCAAAGCTCTGAAAGCAGACATTCATTTTAATGTAACCATAGAAGACAAACTTCTGCAGTTAACCTGAAGAAACGCTAACGACATATGATCTCTCTCAATGCCTGTACGAAGGATAAAAGAGTAAATCACATCTCTGGCTTAACCCATCTCTAAAGTTCAAACCTCAGCTTAAGCTTCAGCGCACAGGTTCGCCTCCCCGGACGGCTGATGTAGCAGGTCTCAAGAATAATTCCAACATTTCACTATTTTACATCCATGTCGCTCATCCGCATCATGACCAATTTTAACATCGAGCTGGAATTCCCGGCCGCTTCTTTCATGAGAAGGCTGGCGGCTTGGCTGATTGACCTGGTCATCCTGTTCATCTACATCCGTATCTGCATCAGCGGACTGGAAAGCATTGAAAAGAAAGTCAGCGAACAGGCCATGTGGATCATCTCACTGCTCATCCTGCTCCCCTTCTTTTTATACCATCTTATTTGCGAGATCCTGATGAATGGGCAAAGCCTGGGTAAAAAGATTATGCAGATAAGGGTGGTGAATGAAAATGGCGGCCAGCCCGGTATTGGCCAGTATGTGATCCGGTGGATGATCCGCACTTCCGACCTGATGGCCTTCATCATTTTGATCATCATCCTGGAGGCCTCCGAAAGAGGAGGAGACCCACAGGCTTTCTGGCTGATCAGTGTTCCAATGGCTTTGTTCGTGACGGATATCATCCTGGTAAATGCAACGAAAAAAAACCAGCGGCTCGGTGATATGCTGGCACATACGATCCTGATCAAAGCAACAGAAAAGCATACGATAGAAGATACAGTGTTCCTCCATGTGGCGGATAATTATATACCTTCCTTTCCGCAGGTAATGCAATTGACCGACCGTGATATGAATTCACTTAAAGGCATACTTGATACCGCCCGCAGAAAAGGAGATTACAACCTGGCAGAAATGGCAAGTGATAAGATCAAAAACCATCTGAAGATCCAGACCACGCTTTCCCCATTTGATTTTCTGGAAGTGCTGCTTAAGGATTATAATTACCTGTCGGCGCATTAGGTAATAGATCGTAGTCGGTAGTCAGTAGTCGGTAGTCGGTACAAATTCAGAATCACATCTCACGTATTACGTCTCATAGATTCAGACTACCGACTACCGACTTCCGACTTCCGACTTCCGACTTTTAACTTACCTCTATAGCATCTCCACATAATATTGCTTAAGTTTGCGGGTCAATGTTATCCAACAGAACAAATATCAATTCACCATCATCCATGTTCATCATGCTGAACATGCAGGATTGTTATACCTGTTCTTTTACGGAGTTTCATCCCTTTTGCTCCAGTCTCTACTACTATTCCAGTTTGAAAGCCTTTGGCACCGTTTCCTCGCTTAGCTAAGCGGGTTTTACGGTTTCAACATTCCTTATTCATTTTTAAACTGGGTTTATCATGCAACATCATGAAAAAGAGCAGCTATTAATGGCTGAAAGCGACCATGCAGAACTAATTCAATATATCAATACACACCGCACTTCCATCATCGGGAAAGCCGGTATGGCGTAACTGGTGCAGGACATCGAAAAGGCAGCGACCGTACCGGATTCC
>CAYWSQ010000058.1:0-17513 GCA_964460925.1 uncultured Flavisolibacter sp.
AGAATTGTCGGAAATAAAAAGAGGGCCCCGTTTTGTGGGCCCTCTTTTTTCAATAGACAACAAATTAATCTGTAACTGTTCCGTTCTCTATGAATTTGATCTGCGCGGTTCTTGCCGGATCGGTTTCATTTGGTGAACCCATCAGGAGAACCGTATAAGCTTTTGTTTGGGTGAGTGAAATGGTGCGGCTGATATCCACCCCTCCTTCATTTGACGCCTGTATGGTGATGTTCCCTGGTTCTACTTCGAGGAAAGGGGAAACTTCTCCAAAGGCGCTGCTCCTGTTTACCACCTCTGTACCCGAAGATTCGAGAACTACTGAAGAAGCCGCGGTATTCGGTAAGGCATTGATGAAACGGACATAGGCTTTTCCAGAACTGGCTGTGAGCGAATCATAATTATCCTCGCTCACAATATTGGTATACGATCCGTTGTAACCCACAACAAACAAGGAATAAAATTTATTGACCTCGAAATTGTAAGTAGAAGAATCCAGGGATTCGCTGGAAATGGAATTGAAGGAAACAATATTCCGGTTACCTGGAAAGGCATTTAAATATTGCCCTGTATAATTTCCAAAACCAAGTGGTCCCCCGGGAAGCATATTCCCATCAAGTCCGATACTGATTGCCTGCTGGTCCGGTGCCAAATTGAAAGCCATCAGGGCTGCTACCGGGGCCGGTGGTATATTTTCTTTGTCCTTGTTGCAGGATGTAAGAAAGATTCCAAAGCCAAGAGCCAGGCTCAACATCAATGAGCTGCGCGAAAAAAAAGTTCTGATCATGTTCGTGTTTTTAAAGGTTAAAGGTTGGCAGTTGGTGGCAGGGAAGCAGTGCAGCAAAATCCAGGCGAGGTTTAAAGTGCCTCTCAATTTTTAGAACCTGTTAACGAAGTGCTGCTCATTTCGCTTTCGGTCATTTGAGTTCTGTCAAGGAAAAACTCACTGCCTCCATTCCTGATTCGGTTTACTTTTGCTGATCACATGAATACACCTACGATCTTCTATTGCTACGATCCTTATTGCGGATGGTGCTATGGTTTTAGTCCTGTCATCAAAAAAATATTTGAAGAGTATAAAGACCGGCTTGGTTTTGAAGTGTTGTCCGGAGGCATGATCCTGCCTGAAACACCAACACATTTCGCTCCAATGGCGAAATATATCCAATCAGCTTACAAGCGCGTTGAAGAGCTGACAGGCATCCGGTTCGGCGAGGATTTTTTATGGCATGTCAATCATCCTGATGATACTGATTGGTATCCTGATTCAACCAAGGCCGCTGTGGCGCTTTGCATTTTCAAGGAATATTATCCCGAACAGGCTATATCTATGGCAACGGATCTGCAATTCGCCCTGAATTATGAAGGCCGCGATCTTACGGATAATGAAGCGTACAGGCACCTGCTTGAAAAATATGGTATTCCTGAAACTGAGTTTTATGAAAAGCTGGGATCGGAAGAATACCAGGAGAAGGCCTATTATGAATTCGCGCTGGTGAAACAATTGAAAGTTACCGGCTTTCCCTGTGTGTTGATGCAGGTGACTGATTCAAAATTTTATTTACTGGCGAGTGGATTTACGGATTATGAGACTTTGAAATCAAGGATTGAGAAAGTTTTAGCAGAGGTTAATGGTTGATATTTTTTTAGGCCGGGAAGGCGTGAAGACGGTAAGTAAATTCATTAGTGAATAAATAGCTTTACGAGTTCCAATACAATCATTTTTCCAAAGCCTCTACTTACCGCCTTCCCGCCTTCCCCGCCTTGCCTTTTAAAATCTTACACCGCCCTGCCTCTCCTGGCGGTTCGCTGCCCTTGCTGCTGCCGTTCCGAAATTCCTGAGGTTATAAGTAAATGTCAGCATAAAATATTGTGTCAACACATCATTTCTTACATCCTCAATTCCAAACTCAGTAAAATTCCGGGTGATACTCCTGTTCTGTTTCAGCAGATCAAAAACACCAAGCTTCAATTCACCCTTGCGGCCAGGGAGGAATTTTTTTCCAACCGACATATTCCATAAAGTATAATCCTGGTTGAAGCCCTGTGAAAGTCCGCGGTACAACTGGTTGCTCACATCATTCTGGAAGAACCATCCATTCTTTGACAACAGGTTGAGCTGTACCCCGGCCACATGCTGGAAATAATGATCGTTCAAATTCTTCTGCTGGTTATTATTCACCTTATTAAAATTGGCAGTGTAAGACACAGTGAAATCAACAAACTCACTCACATTGCTCGCCACCACTGCACCCGCACTGTAGGTGGTGTTATTGGAAATATTGGTAACTCCATCCAGGCTGCCGGGCAGGCGGGTGAAAGTGATACCGCCATTCAGATTGATATTGGATTTGATGAAACGCATGGGAAACGACAGTGTAACCATGGATCTTACACTCCTGTAACCATCCAGGTTCACAGGCACTCTCAGTTGTTCTCCCGGTGCAAGGCTTACCTGGTTGCTGCCCACACTGATTGTGGTGTCGTTGCTGCCGCCATTGAAATAGGAAGCCTGGGAGATATAATCACTGGCAGTTTGGTAAAATACATTACCCATGATCAAAAGGCCCTTACCGGTATTGGTGAAAGTGTAACGTCCGCTCAGTATGTTCATGAACTGCTGCCGGAGGTCGGGATTACCCGCTGTAATGAATGGCCTGTTGGTAATATCGATCACATCCGAAAGTTGTGTCACGGATGGGTTATTGGTATTGGAGCGGTAGAACAGGCGCACATTGCTCCGGGGTGATAATTTCAAACGCAACTGTGCATTGGGCAACACCCGGTTGAATGTTTTATTTACACTCAGCTCCCGCGGAAAATCCTGCTCGCTCATCAGCGTGTTGCGCTGGTAGGTAGCACCTACCGAGAACTGGTTGTCACGGTCGCCGTAACGGTAAGTTACCCCGGCATTCTGTGTTTTGGTGCGGTTGTCGAACCTGTTGGAAAGTGTTGTATCAAAAATATTGAACTTGTCCTCGTTGGGATTGAAACGGAAGGCTTCCTGGTCAGCTTTATTGCGTGAAAAAGATGGCTGGTAATTGAGCTGCAACTGGCTTTTTGGACTTAACGGTTCCGTATAAACGAGATTGGCAGAGACCTGGAAACCACCATTCACCTGGTCGGTCAGGCGGCTGGTAGTGAGGTCCACCGGCTGGTTGAGCGAATCAAAACTTCTCTGGAGCGTATTCACATACACTTCGCCTGTCCGGCTATTGGAGGAAGTATTAAGATTGATGGAAAAACTCCTTCCTCTTTTTGCAAAGGACCGGCGGTATAAAATAGAATTATTCAGGTTATTGCCTGTACGGCTGCTGTTGGTGGTATTGGTTGTGGCGCTGATCTGTTTGGTGGTATTATAACTGTTGGTGGTGCTGATCCTTTCAGCTTCATTTGACTGGAAGCTCAGGTTGGGTGTGAAGATGAGCTGGTTGAAAGAATCGATCTTCCATTCAAGCCGCATGTTCACGCGGTGATTGTTATTGGTACTCACCGAATAATCTTCCTGGTTGAAAAGATTCCCGTTGAAGAACTGCTGGCTCGATAACTGCCGCGTCGTATTTCTTGTATTGTTGAAAAGATAACTGCCTGTCAGGGTCAGTTTGGGATTCAGCACATCAGAAAAATTAATACCGAAAGCATTGGTTCGGTTAATACCGTTTTGTTGTCCCACCAGGAAATTTCCCTGTCCCTGTCCACCCTGGAATCCCCCCGGGCGTCCTCCCTGTCTTCCGCCACCACCCTGCCTGCCACCACCGCCACGCTGTGGACTGCTGGTGACACCCAGCAGGTCCTGCTGTGAAAAATTCTGCTGGTTCACGTTATTGAAATTGCCTACAATGGAGATGCGGCGGTTCTCTTTCAGGATCGTTGCATTGCCACCCGCCTGGTATCTTTCATCAGTTCCATAACCTGCGAAGATCCTTCCAAACTGGCCATTTCTCATATTGGCTTTGGTTACGATATTGATTGCCTTAGTAGTATTGCCATCATCAAAACCGGTAAGCTGGGCCTGGTCACTCAGCCGGTCGAAGATCTGGATCTTATCAATGATCTCGGCTGGCAGGTTTCTCAGGGCTGCGGTTGCATCATCTCCAAAGAGTTCGCGCCCGTCAATGGTTACTTTCTGAACATTTTCACCCTGTGCTTTTACCTGCCCGTTTTCAACTGTCACACCCGGCACTTTCCTGATGAGGTCTTCACCACTTGCATCGGGATTTACCTTGAACTGGTTCGCATTGATCTGCAGGGTATCACCTTTTTGTGAAACCGGGGATACAGCCGTACGGATCACCACCGTGGCAAGGTCGGGGGAAGATGCGGCAACTGCTGCTATATCGATCTCCACATCAGCGGAGTCAACAACAAAAGTTTTTGAAAAGGATTGGTATCCTATGTAAGAAAATGAAATCAGGTAGCTGCCAGTCTGCTGAACTATAAACCTGAATTGCCCGGCTGAATCGGTAAGTGTACGGCGGAGAGAGGAATCCGACAGGTTCTGCAATTGAACATTGGCACCAGCCAGGGGAAATTTACCCTGCTGGTCACTGATGATTCCTTTAACGGTACGGTCCTGTGCATATCCCTTAATAAAGAACAAAAAGGCCAGGCAAACGAAAGCTATTCTTTTGATCATACAGTAAACATCTAACTTGCTAGAGGTAAATTAACTAAAAACCATGCCCTTCGGGGGGTAGCGCAGGTTAATTAATGCTAATAAATCGGTTTATATTGCAGGCCCAAAAATCACAGTATGGAGTATAAAAGAATTGTAGCCGTTACAGGCTTACCTGGATTGTATGAAGTGTTAAGCAGTAAGTCAGACGGTGCGATCGTGCGTTCCCTCGATGATAAGAGTACCAAATTCATTTCTTCGAGGATCCATAATCTTTCCCACCTTGAAAGTATTGAAGTGTACACCAGCCGCGAAAATGTGGCTTTGTCTGAGCTTTTCATCGCAATGAAGGATAATAAAGAAGCCCTTCCTGACCTTAAGGACAACCAGTCGATAAAAACATATTTTGAAAAAGTGTATCCTGATCTGGATTTTGAAAGGGTTTACACCAGTGATATGAAGAAAATGGTGAAATGGTATGAAGTGCTGAAGAACAACGATATTGATTTTACGGTTTCATCTGAAGAGGAAGAAGAAGAAACAGAAACAGAAACAGAAAGAGAAACAGAGGCGCCGGCTGCTAAAAAAACAAAGGCTAAGGCCAAGGCAACGGCTGAAAAAGATGACAGCGATAAGGCAGAAGAAAAACCTAAAAAGCCAAGAAAGAAAAAAGAGGATTGATACCCGGGCATATGATTTGCCGCAACCCTGAAAAAAACCTTTAACCCTTATCCAGACATGCAGGAACAGGAACTTCAATATACCGCGCAGATCACCAGCATTCCCCGGAAATATCTGCCACAGGATCTCAGTATCACTGACTGGGCATCCATCGAACCTTATTTCAAAGAACTTTTGGAGAGACCCCTGCCCACGAGGGAAGTTTTGCAGCAATGGCTCAGCGATGTGAGTGAACTGGAAGCAGTAGTTGGAGAAGATGCTGCCTGGCGGCAGATCCGCATGACCTGCGATACGGAAAATAAAAGCCTGGAAGAGGCCTTCACATTTTTTGTGATGGAGATCCAGCCAAAGATCCAGCCTTTAGCCGACCAGCTCAACCGCAAACTGGTGGAGAATGAATTTACGGCTACACTTGAGGGTGAGGCTTACGAAGTTTACCTGAGAAATGTCCGGAAGAATATTGAACTCTTCCGCGAAGAAAATATTCCGCTGCAGGCGGAAATTGCTGTGATGGCACAGCAGTATGGTGTGATCTCCGGCAAAATGAGCGTTGAAGTGGAAGGAAGGGAATACACACTGCAGCAGGCCAGCAAATTCCTGGAAAATCCCAAACGCGAATTGCGTGAAGAAGTTTACCGCAAGATCATGGAAAGGCGGTTGCAGGATAAAGAGCAACTGGATGAGCTCTTCACCAAACTGGTGCAGAAGCGCGACCAGGTGGGAAGGAATGCCGGTTTTGCCAATTACAGGGATTATAAGTTCGCGGACCTCGGAAGGTTCGATTATAAAAAAGAAGATTGTTTCCAGTTTCACGATGCAGTGAAGAACAGTGTGCTTCCGCTGGTAAGTTTTATTTATGACCGCAAACGCCAGAAGCTGGGGCTTGACAGCCTCAGGCCCTGGGATGTGGATGCCGAGCCGGAAGGCATTCAGCCTTTAACGCCTTTCAGTACAGGAGAAGAACTGGTGAATAAGACCATCGAATGTTTTAACCGCATGAACCCATTTTTTGGTGAATGCCTGGTGAAGATGAAAGAGATGGGAAGGCTTGACCTCGACAGCCGCAAAGGCAAGGCTCCGGGTGGATATAACTGTCCCCTCCCGGAAACCGGGGCTCCTTTTATTTTTATGAATGCTGCCGGCCAGATGGGTGATGTTACCACCATGGTGCATGAGGGCGGACATGCCATTCATTCCTTCCTTGCCCATGACCTGCCACTAACAGCTTTTAAGGAGTACCCGATGGAGATCGCCGAGGTGGCAAGCATGACAATGGAATTGTTCAGCATGGATCACTGGGATGTATTTTTCAATGATCCCGCTGACCTGAAAAGAGCCAAACAACAACAGCTCGAAAGGGTGCTGACCATTTTTCCATGGATTGCCACCATCGATAAATTCCAGCACTGGGTTTATGAAAATCCCAATCACAGCACTGAAGAAAGAACAGAAAACTGGAGAAGGATCCTGAATGAATTCACTTCTGATTCCATGGATGTAACCGGGCTGGAAGAATTCCGCCGGTATTCCTGGCAGCGCCAGTTGCATTTATACGAAGTGCCTTTCTATTATATTGAATATGGTATCGCACAACTGGGGGCGATTGGTCTCTGGAAACAGTTCAAGGAAGACAGGGAGAAAGCAATCAATAATTATATCCGTGCGCTAAAGCTGGGCGGCACCAGGACACTTCCGCAATTGTATGAAGCTGCCAGCCTGAAATTCAGTTTCGCGCCGGATTATATAAATGAGCTGATGTTATTTGTGCAGAAGGAGATGGAGGAGCTTACGAGACCCCATTCGTGAATTTAAACCGCCAAGAAAGAAGAACGCCAAGACTTGGCGGTTAATGTTTTCCCTCGCATTCCCCACACACCCCATTGATCACCACCTGCACATTATCCGCTATGAATCCGGCGGGTAATTCAATTTGTGGTGAGACCACATCATCAAGACAAAAAGTTTTATTGCAGTTGCTGCAGATGAAATGCACATGATTATCGTGGTGATGACCTTCCTCGCAATCCTTGCAAAGTGCATAGCGGATGGAATTGTCAGAAGTGGGAATGGTATGCACAATTCCCTTTTCCACGAAGGTTTGAAGCGTACGGTAAACCGTCACACGGTCGAATTTTTCACCTGCCTTGCTTTCAATATCTCCATGGGTGAGTGCATCATTGCTGCTGAGAAAAAGCGAAAGAATCTTTTTCCTGCTGTCGGTAATGCTCAGGTGTTTCCTGCGCAGGATTTCATTGAGCCTGTTGCCGAGTTGTTTGGCAGAAGCGGCGCTCATTATTTTTTCAGCAATTTAATAATGTCCTCATCAATCGATTTCAATTCGGAAGGTTTCAACCCGTCATAGATCTTTACCACTTCGCCCTTCCTGTTGACCAGCGCCACAAACTGTGTATGAATGAAATCATCATCGATGTTCTCCACGAAATTCTTTGGATTATCCAGTTTATAGCTGTGTCTTGCCGTAGAATACAGGCTGTCCTTCCTGCCGGTAAGGAAGATCCATTTTTTGGTATCCACCTTCATGGAATCCGCATAGCGTTTGAGTCTCGATGCTGAATCACGCAGGGGATCTGAAGTGAAGGAGAGCAATTGAAAGTCGGGTTCATCCTTGAACTGGTCATAAACCGGTTTCAGGTTATTGTTCATTTCTGGACAGATGCTGGTACAGGTGGTGAAAAAGAAATTGACCGCCGTTACCTTTCCCAATGCATCCTTTTCGGTGAATACCCCGCCATCCTGGGTAGTGAAACTGTAAGGCAAAACGGTGCTGATTGGTTTCATGCGACCCTTGCCATATTCTGGAATGATCGCGGAGATCGTGAAAAAGAATCCAACCACCAGGATCGAAAAGAACAAGATGTAAAAAATCCTTTTTTTAGACATGGCCTTGAATTATGCCGCAAAGGTAAACGAGGTGGGTAGGTAAAAGTCAAAAGGTAAAAGTTAAAAGTCAAAATGCTGCTTTTCAGCCTTCGCTAAAGCGTTCGCCGAAGCTAATGCGAAGGCGCAACCACTCGGCGAATCCCCGCTATTTTCTATATTTAATCAATTGAATTGCTATATATGAAATCAATCGTATGCTTCATACTTGTTTTAATGAGCCTGGAAAGTTTTGGCCAGTCTGATGAAGAGCAGATCCGTGCCTCACTTGCCCGGCAGACAGCCAGTTGGAACAAGGGCGACTTAGAAGGCTTTATGGATACTTACTGGAAGAATGATTCACTGATGTTCATTGGTAAGAGCGGCGTTAACTGGGGCTGGGAAGCCACGCTGGCGAATTATAAAATAGGTTATCCTGATACGGCTGCTATGGGACAACTGGCTTTTGATCTCCTGCAGGTAAAACAGCTTTCACCGGAATATTTTTTTGTGGTAGGCAAATGGATGCTCAAACGCAGCATCGGTGACCTTAGCGGCCATTATAATTTACTGTTTCGCAGGATCAATGGCAAATGGGTGATCATTGCCGATCACAGTTCCTGATCAGGCGGCGGAAAGTCTTTTTTGTAAAAAACTGAAGCAGTAAAAAGAGAGTACCAGCCCGAAAGCCGAAAATACCAGGTCATAATAATCGAAGGTGCGGCCGAAGAAAGGGATCAGTTGAAGGTATTCGTTGACCAGGGCAAGGGAAAAACCAGTGAGGCAAACGATCCTGGTATCAGAAAAAAAATAGAAACGCAGCAGCCTCCCATTGAAGAATTGTGGGTGGGTGTACAGCCAGTAAGCAACAAAAGGCACCAGCAGGGAACCCAGGAAATTGGGTGCAATGCCAGCCGCGAACTCCGCGAATCCTTCGAGGGGTACATATGGTCTCACAATGAACTTGATGAACCAGATCATGAGGACCCCGGTAATGATGATCTTTTTAATAAGCCTCCTGAATTCCATGCTGATTATTTACGCCAGGTAATATAGAATTTACGTATGAGCAGGATTAATGTTACAACTGCCAGCAGGTAAAAAACAATATGATACCACCTGAAGCCATCTGTTACAGTACCAAGTTTAAAAAATATTCCGGCAGTCGCAATACCCAGCAGCCACAGAAGTCCCCAGAAAAATGAACTCATGATCTTTTGGAAGTACTTCCTGACCTCGGGGTCCATACCAGAATTGTATTCATCCATTGCTGAAATGTAGGAAAATGCTTTTAGCTTTTAGCTATTGGCTTTTGGCTAGGGAACCAGTAATTCACGAAACTTTAAGGAATCTCCGTTGAAGACATTGAAATCAACTTTGGAAACGATGCCATTCACGCGGCCCGATTCACTGTGTTGCCAGAAGGACCATTCCCTGCTGATGCGGGGTTTATGAGGCTGCAGGTAATGCGCCACCCACAATGGATAATCATCAAAATATCCCTTGAGGTAGGTTTTATAAAAATCAACATTGGTGTAGATAATGGGTTGCACGCCGTAATGTGCCTGCACCGCATCCAGCCAGGCTTTCACTTCCTGCCGCAGGTTGTTGGCAGGCGTGCCATTATTCTGTTCCACATCCAGTACAGGCGGCAGGTCGCCGCTTTCGATATCCACTCTTTTAATAAAATTCCGCGCCTGTGATTTTCCATCCTTGCTGGCAATAAAAAAATGATAGGCACCACGTGTGATGCCTGCTTTTTTTGAGTTTCTCCAGTTTCTCCGGAAATAACTGTCGGCACTGCTGATGCCTTCAGTGGCCTTGATAAAAGCAAAACCGATCCTGATATCCCTCACCTGCATCTGCTTCACCAGGTCCCAGGCAATATGCTGCTGGTATTTGGAAACATCAATGCCGTGGATCTCGTAAGCGCCGGGTATCTCGATACCGAACTCGGGATATTTTACAAACGAAAGCTCCTTTCGCTCCAGCCACAGGTAAAACAGCCAGGCAATAAATCCAACAACCGCCAGCAGGGTGGCGAAAACAAAAGCCTTCAAAAATTTCTTCCTTTGCCGCTTGGTCACATTGCAATGATAACGAAAGACCATGGACCATAGACCATAGACCATGGACAAGTCGTTCACAGAAAAAGTTTGTCCTGTTGGGCCAACCATACACCCATTTTGCTCTGAGCCGCATCCATGGACATTGGACCATTGTTAGTGGTTCACAGAAATAGTTTGTCCTGTTAAGCCAACTTTACACCCATCGTGCTCTGAGCCGCATTCCATGGACCATGGTCCATGGTCCATCGACTATTTCCTATCTTGCACTCATGCCCTTCAACTGGAATGACAGTGTGAATTTTTTATCGAAGATGACCTGGCGCAGGGCTATGAATGCGGCAAAGGTTTTGGCGAGTTATTACGCGGGCAGGTGGACAAAAAAACCCATCCAGTGGGGTTACCCCATTTCCATTTCTTTTGAACCCACCACTTCCTGCAACCTCCGCTGCCCGGAATGTCCCAGTGGTCTCCGTGCCTTTACCCGTCCCACGGGTATGCTGAAAAAAGATTTTTTCACAGAAACTATTGACCAGGTTTCAAAAGAACTGGTTTACCTGGTGTTTTATTTCCAGGGAGAACCCTATCTCAATCCTGCTTTCCTTGACATGGTGCAGTATGCTTCTTCAAAAAAAATCTATACGGCAACTTCCACCAATGCGCATTACATGAATGAAGCCAATGCAAAGCGTACCGTGGAGAGCGGGCTGGACCGGCTGATCATTTCCATAGACGGCACCACGCAGGAAACTTACCAGCAGTACCGTGTAGGCGGACAACTGGATAAGGTGCTGCAGGGCGCGGCGAATATTGTGAAATGGAAAAAGCAGTTGAAAAGCAAAACCCCATTCATCATCTTCCAATTCCTGGTAGTGAGGCATAATGAACACCAGATTGATGAAGTAAAAAAGCTGGCAAAGGAAATCGGGGTAGACGAGGTCAGGCTTAAGACCGCGCAGGTTTATGATTATGAAAATGATCCCAACCAGCTCATTCCTACCTTATCCAAATACAGCAGGTACAAAAAAGATAAGAATGGGAAGATGTCATTCCGGGGAAATATAGATAATCACTGCTGGCGGCTTCATCACGATCCCGTTATTACCTGGGACGGTTCCGTTGTGCCCTGTTGTTTTGATAAGGATGCGACACATAAACTGGGCGATCTTAAACAGCAAAGTTTCAAGGAACTCTGGCACAATCCCGCATACGTGAATTTCCGCAGCCAGGTATTGCAGGGAAGAAAGAACATTGATATATGTGCCAACTGTTCGGAGGGTATTAAGGTCTGGGGATAGCTTTGTATGATATCATTCAAATTCTTGTTATTTTGATATACAATCCAAATTACCCCTGGATCAACTATACCGATGGGAATTGAAAAAGATATCCAGCAGCAGCATTTTACCAGTGCCCGCCAGAAGGCTATGATCAACATCCTCTTCACTTATGGATGGGTGATCGAAAAAGTGAGGGAATTCCTTTCCCGTGAAGACATCACGCACCAGCAGTTCAATATCATGCGCATACTGCGCGGCTCGCATCCCCAGCCCTTGTCAACCCTGCAGATCCGTGAACGCATGCTCGATAAAATGAGTGATACCAGCCGCATCGTTGACCGGCTCGTGATCAAAGGACTTGTTAAAAAATCCATCTGCGCAAAAGACAAAAGGCTTGTTGACGTTACCATTACAGACAAGGGACAAAAGCTTTTAAAGAAGCTGGACATGGAAGCGGATCATATCGATGCCATCATGGGCAGGCTGAATGAGAATGATGCGGAAATGTTAAGTCTTTTATTAGATAAATTACGTGGTAGTCAATAAACTATCTTCACGTTTCAGAATCTGATCTACATGAAAAAATTACTGACCACCCTTATCGTATCTCTTACCGTATTGGTTGCTTTTTCACAGCCGCAATATGAATTCCGCGGTGTTTGGATCGCAACCGTTGATAATATCGACTGGCCGGAAAGAAATGTATTTGATGTAGAAAAACAAAAGGCCGATTTTATTCAGCAACTCGATATGCACCATGCCAATGGCATGAATGCCGTGGTGGTGCAGGTACGTCCTGCCACCGATGCTTTTTATCCTTCGCCATATGAACCCTGGAGCCAGTGGCTTACCGGCAAACAGGGCAAAGCTCCCTTCCCTTTCTATGATCCGCTTCAATTCATGATTGAAGAAGCCCATAAAAGAGGAATGGAATTCCATGCCTGGCTGAATCCTTACCGCGCCAATTTTTCCATTGGCAAGGCATCCATCGCTCCCAACCATATCACTAAAAAACATCCTGAATGGTTCCTGAACTACGGTGGTAAAACCTATTTCGACCCGGGAAATACCGAAGGACAGAAATGGGTGCTCAATGTGATCAGGGATATTGTAAAACGTTATGAAGTGGATGGCATCCACATGGATGATTATTTCTATCCTTATAAAGTGCCCGGGAAAGAATTTCCTGATGCGCAGTCGTATGCAAAAAATTCAAGAGGCCTCAATAAGGCTGACTGGAGAAGAAGCAATGTGGACAGCATCATTGTAAAGATCGCCAGCGTGATCAAGGAAGAAAAACCCTGGGTGAAATTTGGCATCTCTCCTTTTGGTGTATGGCGCAACCAGGACCAGGATCCGATCGGTAGTCCTACAAAAGCAGGTGTAACCAATTATGATGATCTCTATGCAGACATCCTGCTCTGGCTGAGAGAAGGCTGGATCGATTATGTAGCCCCGCAGCTTTACTGGGAAACAGGTCACAGGCTGGCCGCGTTTGAAACTTTGGTTGAATGGTGGAGCCAGCATACTTACGGCAAACATCTTTATATAGGCCAGGGTATTTACAGGGCGCTCGAGAAAGGAGCTTCACGTGTTGCGTGGAAGAATCCAAATGAGTTGCCTAATCAGATCAAACTCCTGAGAAATTATCCGAACATACACGGCAGCATTTACTTCAGCAGCAAAACATTTGAATCCAATCCAAATGGCTGGTCTGATTCACTTCGGAATAATTATTACAGCATCCGGGCTGAAGTGCCGCCGATGGAGTGGCTGCCTGAAAATCCGAACAGGTCCACAACGGATCCTACCGGGTTTACTCGTCCCAAAGCGATCATGGCACCTTCGGAAAAAAGCAGGAAATAATTTAGTCCTTTCCTCTTGCATTCAATTTTCTTTCCATCCAGTCAACGTATGATTTGGACCCGAGGCGAAAATAAACCGGCAGGCGTATGGCCTGCTGTAACTGCAGTTCCTTCCGGCAGAAAAATCCCAGGTGTTCAGCAGGCCGCGGAAGTGCCGGGCCGGTGGTTTGATTGTAGAATTTTTGCGGCATAGGATACCTGTGGATAATAACGGCTGATGAATCCGCCTGCGGGCTGGAATGCAGTTGTGATGCGGCTTCCAGGGAATTTAACAGGAATGTGACCAATAAAAGAACCAGGTATCTGCCCATGGATTAGGATTTGCAGTAAATTTACGGCTTGATTTTTGTGAACCCGGCGGATTTTTTCAGCATAGGCTGAGATCGATTGCCACGAATGAAACCAGATGAGCCTTAGCCAGAGTCTACAACAGAAACTACTTCAGAAATTATCGCCCCAGCAGATTCAGTTAATGAAATTGTTGCAGGTGCCCACTGCTATACTGGACGAAAGGATCAAAGAGGAACTGGAAGAGAACCCGGCACTCGAACTTTCAGATGATGCCCATGACGACAGCATGGAAGCTAAGGATGAATTTTCTGAAACAACCACCGAAGAAACAGAATACGAAGAAAGTGAACTGAGCAGTGAAGACCAGTATGAAAATATTGATATATCCGATTATGTGCAGGAGGGAGATGATGATATAGCGGATTATAAAATGCGCGATGAGAATTACGGAGAGCAGGAAGAAAAAACCACCATGCCCTACAAGGTGGAGACAAGTTTTTATGAAGTGCTGGAAGCCCAGCTCGGCATGTTGAAACTTGATGACCGTGAATTCAGGATCGCGGAACAGATCATTGGCAGTATAGATGAAGATGGTTACCTGAGAAGGGAAACCGCGGCGATCGTGGACGACCTGGCCTTCCGCCAGAATATTGAATCTTCTGAAGAGGAAGTGGAAGGGATCATCAGGCGCATCCAGCAGTTTGATCCGCCAGGTGTGGCCGCACGTACACTGCAGGAATGTTTATTACTGCAGTTGCTGCGCATGAAGGAAGAAGGTAAGGATGTGGAGATTGCCATCCAGGCCCTGACCAAATACTTTGATGAGTTCACCAAAAAACATTACGAAAAGATACAGCGGGGTCTCAATTTGAATGATGATGACCTGAAAGAAGTGATGCAACAGATCACCAAGCTCAATCCAAAGCCGGGTGGTAATGTAGGTGAAGTGAACAAGGCTGAAAGTTACGTGGTGCCTGATTTTTTCATTTTCAATAATGCCGGTAAACTCGAACTTACGCTTAACAGCAAGAACGCGCCTGAACTGCGCATCAGTGAAGGCTACCGCGATATGCTGAAGGAATATGACAGGGGAGCCAAGAAAGACAGGAGGCAGAAAGAGGCAGTGCTTTTCATTAAACAAAAAATCGATGCGGCCAAATGGTTCATTGATGCCATCAAACAAAGGCAGCATACTTTGTTGAGTACCATGACAGCCATTATGAATCACCAGTATGATTTTTTCATTACGGGTGATGAAACTTCTTTGAAGCCGATGATCCTGAAAGATATTGCCGAGAAAACGGGTCTTGATATTTCAACTGTCAGCCGTGTGGCCAACAGCAAATTTGTGCAAACGGAATTCGGGACTTACAGGCTGAAATTCTTCTTCAGTGAATCGCTTACAACTGATACGGGTGAAGAAGTTTCCACACGAGAAGTGAAAAAGATCCTGAGTGATATGATCGAAGGCGAAAGCAAGAAAAAACCCCTCAGTGATGAAAGGCTTACAGAATTGCTGCAGGAAAAAGGTTATAATATCGCCCGCCGTACCGTTGCTAAATACCGGGAACAACTAAATATTCCTGTTGCAAGGTTGAGAAAGGAGTTGTAAGTAGGTTGTATAAAGTCCTTTGCGTTGTTCTTTCTTTGCGCTCTCTGCGCCCTTAGCGGTTAATAGCTTTTCAAATTCAAGGAAATAGCCGGGAAGGCGGGCTTTGTCCGCCATAGCTTTAGCGAAGGCGGGAAGACGGTAAGTAGTTTTCAAAAATCTTACATGTCTCAAAAAAATCGTAGAGTAAAAAATTGCGTCTTTTTTTCTTGGCGCTGCGCCAGCCATAGCTTTAGCGGAGGCTAGCTTTTGCGTGAAACCCTCCATGACCTTGCGTGTCCATTTTTGCCTTTTGCCTTTTGAATTTTGACTTCTCACACAAAAACCCACGCCACCAGCAACATCAGCGCCCCGCTGAAAAATCCGAAGTAGATCTCGTGGGGAGTATGATTGGAATCGATCAGTCTTGCCGTCATGGTTAGTCCCGCGATAAATAAAGCAATCGTGATATAGATCCCGAAAGAAACCCCTGTAGTAATACCCGCCACGATCGTAAAAGCCGACATCACACCAACCGCAATACCGTGCATGCTGATCTTCATGTATGCATTCAGGATCAGTCCGAGTGCTGCCCCCAAAAAAATACCAAGGCCAAGCAATTCCGCTTCCATCGGCGCACCTGGAAGATTCCTGAATACATACCAACCCCAGAAATAAAAAACCTGGCAGATCACGTAGGGGATGATCCGGTCTTTTTGTGTTTTGAGCTGGATGGATTCAATAAAATTCAGGGCTTTAAGCAGGAGTGTGACCACGAGAGGAAAAAACGCATAATACATCACGAACATGATCATCAGTTTGGTGCGCTCCCATGCTGTAGCCTCGGGAAAGAGCCTCAGTTCAAAAATGATGAACATGCCCAGGTACACGGGAATGAATACCGGGTGAAAGAGGTAAGAAATGATCCTGGCCGCTATGCGTATCACCGGATTGTACTCCTTTTGTTGCATGCCGATGCCTGGGGCAGTTAGATCCATATGCAAATGTAAGCGGTTAATAAACCATCCCGGGTTAAACCTCCCAGGTTTACATTTGTTTTAAACTTGATCATGGGATTCCTCGTAAAAATAATCGTTACCGGCCTGGCCGTTTTTGTGGCGGACTTCCTGCTTAGCGGCGTTCATATCAATGATGACTGGAAAACAGTAATTATAGTAGCCCTGGTACTTGCCCTGCTGAATACATTTGTCAAACCCATCCTCATTATTCTAACGATCCCGGTAACGGTCATCACGCTTGGCTTGTTCCTGCTTATCATTAATGCCCTCATGGTGATCTGGGCTGATAAACTGATCGCGGGATTTACTGTTGATGGCTGGGGCTGGGCGCTTTTATTCGCCCTGATCGTTTCCATTGTGAGTGCCATTTTGAATGGGCTGGCCAGGGAGAAAACGAAATAATACCATTCTACCACAATATTTATATTTAAAATATTGTATATATTAACTATTCAAAAGTTATTATTATATATACTTATCCCATTATTTGAGAAAATTAAATTAAAGGATTGGCAGGTTCTTAACTCCCGCTTAAATGAAGGTCAAATTGATAACCATAGTATCATTTTTCTTTTTGATGGCGACATGCAAAAACAAAAAAGCAGTAGGAATAGATCATCTTCTATTTATAAAAGACCCTACTGCCTATGGGATTGCAGATTCACTGAAATATCTGATTCCTATTTTAGACAGTGTTTTTTATAATGATCAGAAATTTAGATACGATGCACACCTGTCAACGGAAAGTGAAAAAAAAGCGCATATGAAAGCGTTTTTAGCCAATAGGAATGAAATTGAAAAAATAGATCAGCGCAATCTTCAAATTGTAAAAGGTATTATTGAAAAGCATGGTTGGTTAGGGACAAAAGATGTGGGATTCAAAGCAAGCCAGACTCTTTTTTCAGTTATTCAGCATGCCGATATTCAGACCCAGGAAGCTTACCTGCCTTTGCTGAAAAAAGCTTTCAATGAAGGAAGAATTGCCCCGGCTAATTATGCTATGTACCTGGACAGGATCAGTATGGGGAAGAGAATACCACAGGTTTATGGAACCCAGTTATCAATGAAAATAATGTTCCTGAGCTATACCCATTAATGAATGTGGATAGTGTGGATGCGTGGAGAAAATCAGTAGGATGGGATTCGATTAAATTTTATTTAAGAATCTGGAGTATTGAATGGGATGCGGAGGCATATAAAAGAAAACTTCCCTCCTTAAGAGAAAAATATAAGA
>CAYWSQ010000059.1:0-17458 GCA_964460925.1 uncultured Flavisolibacter sp.
TCATGCTCAATGATCTCCCAGAGATGTTCCCAGAAAACAGGTTCGAAATAAAGCTTGTCCGCCATGTCAAAATCTGTTGACACCGTTTCGGGATTACAGTTGATCATGATGGATTCATAACCACATTCCTTAATGGCAAGCAGTCCGTGCACACAGCAATAATCGAATTCAATCCCCTGCCCAATCCTGTTGGGACCACTACCCAGCACAATGATCTTTTTCTTATCAGTTACCCTGCTTTCGTTGGCATACCCTTCCTCGAAAGTGGAATAGAAGTAAGGCGTTTTTGCTTCAAACTCGGCGCTGCAGGTATCCACCATTTTATAAACCCTGGTGATGCCAGCCGCTTTTCTTTTTTCATACACTTCTTCCTCGCTTCCATCAGTGATGATCCTTGCGATCTGTTCATCACTGAATCCATGAACCTTTGCTTTTTTCAGCAGGTCCACCGGCAGTTCTTCCAGCCAGTAATTGCTTAGTTCTTTTTCAATATTGCAGATCTTCTGTATCTCGTAAAGAAACCACCTGTCAATACCGGTGGCCTTCGCTATAGTATTCACACTGATGCCGAGCATGAGGGCATCCTTTATCCTGAAGATGCGGTCCCACTTGGGTGTTTTGATATATTCAAGAAGCTCTTCCGACTTCATGCCGCTCTTGCCATAATATCCCAGTCCCACCGCGTTATTTTCCAAACTCTGGCAGGCTTTCTGGATAGCCTCGGTAAAACTTCTGCCTATGGCCATTACCTCACCCACACTTTTCATCTGCAGGCCGAGGGTATCATTGGCGCCCTTGAATTTGTCGAAGTTCCACCTGGGGATCTTTACGATCACATAGTCGAGCGCTGGTTCAAAATAAGCTGAAGTGGTTTGTGTGATCTGGTTTTCCAGTTCATCCAGTGTATAACCAATGGCCAGCTTGGCCGCGATCTTGGCGATTGGATAACCGGTGGCTTTGGATGCCAGCGCAGAGGAACGGCTCACACGCGGGTTGATCTCAATGGCGATGATCTCTTCATTTTCAGGGTTGAGTGCGAACTGCACATTACAACCGCCAGCAAAATTTCCCAGGTCGCGCATGATCATGATGGCCGTATTGCGCATGAGCTGGAAAGCTGTATCACTCAGGGTCATGGCCGGTGCAACCGTAATGGAATCACCGGTATGCACACCCATGGGATCAAAATTCTCTACGGTACAAATGATACAAACATTATCGGCACTGTCTCTCAACAGTTCCAGCTCAAATTCCTTCCAGCCCAGCACCGCTCTTTCCACCAGCACTTCATGAATGGGAGAAGCTTCAAGACCCTTGGTAAGTGCTTCGTCAAGATCTTCCTTATCATGCACAAAACCGCCGCCGGTACCACCCAGGGTAAACGAAGGGCGGATCACCAGGGGGAAGCCGATATCCTGCGCAAACTCTTTTCCTTCAAGAAAAGAATTAGCAGTTTTAGCTGTAGCCACAGGCACTCCCAGCCTGATCATCCACTGCCTGAACTTTTCGCGGTCCTCCGCTTTGTCAATCGCTTTGATGTCCACGCCAACCAGGCGCACATTATATTTTTCCCAGATTCCCAGGTCCTCGGCTTCTTTGGCCAGGTTCAGCGCCGTTTGTCCGCCCATTGTAGGCAACACGGCATCAATATCATTTTCTTCCAGTATCTGTTCTATACTTTCAACCGTAAGCGGAAGCAGGTACACACGGTCGGCCATCATGGGGTCTGTCATGATGGTAGCCGGATTGCTGTTGATCAGGATCACCCTGATCCCTTCCTCACGCAGGCTTCGCGCCGCCTGGGTGCCTGAATAGTCGAACTCGCAGGCCTGGCCAATAACGATAGGTCCGGAACCAATGATCAGTACAGATTTAATGGAAGTGTCTTTAGGCATATTTTTGCAAATTGCGCAAATGTAAATCAATAAAGAATAAGGCCGCCAAAATCAAAAGGGATGGTTGTTTTGTTTGTTTTTTTTGCATAAAAAAAAGGGCTGCTGTCGCAACCCTGATTGTAATTCAACTGAACCCTGATTAATAAGCTGACCCGTTATGGTCAAATGCGTTTGCAGGCTGGTTGTTCCTTTTTTGTCCAAACACATCTTTCACTCTTCCCAAGTTTTCATCAACCAGTTTCTTTCCTTTGTTCTTCAGATCAGTTTTTTGCTGCTCACTCATCTTTGAATATTTGTAAGCGCCAAAAGCTGCTGCTCCCAGTAGGAGCAGTGAGCCGATTCCAGGTCTTGCCATAATTTATTTTTTTAAGTAATGAATAAATATTCTTTGCTGAAATGTTTAATAAAATATCATACCATTTGAGCATTCAGTCACGAATGGAATAAAGATTGAAGATTTACCTTGCGGTATTAATTCAACCGACAGAAGAATGATGATCAAAAGAACCGGAGTTTTACTGATTGTGTTATTTTTTGCACGTATTGGCCATGCACAGCCCTCGTATCCCCAAAATTATTTTCGACACCCGCTCAATATAAGGATGGAACTGGTGGCCAATTTCGGAGAGATCCGAACCAATCACTGGCATATGGGCCTCGACATCCGCACGCAGCAAAGGGTGAACCTGCCTGTGTACGCGGCCGCTGAAGGTTTTATTTCAAGAGTACTGGTTGAGCCCGGTGGTTTTGGCCAGGCCATTTACATTGATCATCCCAATGGTTTTACAACACTCTATGCCCACATGAACGGGTTTTACCCTGCCCTTGACCAGTACGTAAAAAAACAGCAATACGAAAAACAGAGCTGGCATGTGGACCTGAAATTACCTGCCGGATTATTTCCCGTGATCAAAGGAACCTATATTGGACTGAGCGGAAGCACCGGCGGTTCACAGGGGCCACATGTACACTTCGAGATCAGGGATACCAAAACAGAAAACGTTCTCAATCCTTTATTATTCCGCTTTCCCATACCTGATGCGGTGCCGCCCACCGTAACCCGACTGGCCCTGTACGACCGCAACATCAGCACCTATGAACAATCGCCGCAGCTATTGTCGCTGCAAAAATCCGGGACCATATTCACCATTCCAGGCGGGGCGCTTCGGACAGGTTCAGCAAAGATCAGCTTCGCCATTGGCGCGATAGACCGTTTCAGTGGCACCAATAATCCCAATGGCATTTACAGTGCGCATGTCTCCATTGATGGCAGGCCTGTATCCGGTTTTGTACATGATAATATCAGCTATCCCGATTCCAGGTATATTAATGCGCAACTCGACATGCCTTTCAAATCGAGAGGACGCGGTGACCTGCAGCATATTTCTCCCCTGCCCGGAAGCCGGCATATACCTTACGAGGTAAATGGAGGTGATGGCATCATTCACCTGGAGGATACCAACCCGCATGAAGTGGTGATTGATGTAAAAGACGCCAATAATAATTTGACACGCATAAGGTTTAAGGTGCAATATGATCCTTCCCTTTCAAAAAAATATGCTGCGCCAGCCAGTGAAAGATTTATTCCCAATGAGGTGAATGTACTGGAGCGTGAAAATTTTGAATTGTTCACTACCGAGTTTACGGTCTATGACACCATAACTTCACAATACAGGGAAAGCGCTTCCACCGCGAAAGATGCCTTATCCCCTTTGTTCCAGGTTTTAAGTCCTGCTATTCCCGCGCATGACCATGTTACAGTAAGGATCCTCGCAGGAGAAAATTTTGATGAGCAATGGAAGGACCGCGTGGTGATCAAAAACACAAGCGGCAGCAGATCATATGTACAGAAAGCTAACTGGCTGAATGGATGGTTCTCTGCACGCTTCAGGCAGTTTGGAACCTACCAGGCTTTTATCGATACCCTGCCTCCCACTGTGAACAATGTGCCTGCAGATCTTTCAAAATCAACCAGGATCGTTTTCACTCCGAAGGATAATTTCAATGCCATCAAAAAGTTCAGGGCCGAACTTGATGGACAATGGCTGCGTTTTACCAATGATAAAGGACGTAGCTGGATCTATAGCTTTGATGAGCATTTTCCACGCGGAAATCATACTTTGAAGGTTACGATCGAAGACGAGGCAGGAAATGTCACAGAGAAAAGCTGGAATGTGAAGAGGTAGTCCATGGTCCATAGTCCATGGTCCATGGACTATGGCTAAAACACACACAATTAAAATACAAATGGCAACACATTTAAAAGAAGGCGATAAGGCACCGGCGTTTTCCGGCAGGGACCAGGATGGAAATACCATTTCACTTTCCAGCCTGAAAGGAAAGAAAATCGTTTTATTTTTTTACCCGGAAGATGATACTCCAACATGCACCGTTGAAGCCTGCAACCTGCGTGATAATCATGCGCTGCTGCAGCAGCATGGTTTTGTAGTGCTGGGTGTGAGTCCGGATGATGAAAAAAGCCATACCCGTTTCCGTGAAAAATTCAACCTTTCTTTCTCACTCATCGCTGATCCTTCTAAAAAAATTATTGAGAAATATGGTGTGTGGGGTAAAAAAAATCTCTACGGAAGGGAATACATGGGCCTTCACCGCACCACTTTCATCATCAATGAAAAAGGTTTGATCCAGAAAATATTCCTGAGACCCAGGAACAAAGCACATGCGGAAGAAATTTTAAAATCCGCTTTCTGAACATTGTCGATGAAGTTTCTTAGTTCAGGAGGCATGAACCATCCATTCTACGGCACCTACGGCAAACCGTTCTTCCGTGGCATGGTACACCAGCAATTCACCCTGGTCGGTTACATCCACCAGTTCACATTCAAAAACCCGGTTGTCCTTTTTGAGCCGGATGCGTTCTCCCTTCCTGTACAAACTTTCCCTGTACATCTTCCTGGTTAACGAAGGATCTTTCAGCATGATACTGAAAGCCTTTTCATATTCTTCGCAAAGTTCGCGGGCAAGTTGAAGGGGATCAAAGATTTTGCCCGTGACCTGGCGCATGGAGACAGCCTTCTGACCTAATACCCCGAAATCAACCTGGTTCACATTGATGCCGGTGCCAATCACAGAAAAGCTCCACTGGTCCTGTTGCCAAGTATTTTCAATGAGGACACCCGCTGCCTTTCTGTCACGCCAATACAGATCATTTGGCCATTTGATGCTGATATCATCTGCTATATATCTGTTAAAGAAATGTTTGCAGGCCGTTGCCGCCATCATGCTCAATAAAAAAAGATCATGAACGAGGGTGGGCGGGGGTTTCACAACTATGCTGATGGCAATGTTCTCTCCCCCAGCAGAGAGCCACTCCCTTTGGCGCTGCCCCTTACCCCTTGTCTGCTCATGCGCGAATACAGCCATTCCATGCTGTGCCATAGCTTCACGAACCAGTCCCATGGCATAGTTGTTGGTGCTGTCTACCGAAGGCAGTTCTATGAAAGGTGTCCCAATGGGATTTAAAGATGACAATTAACCACTATTTTTGAGCAAAGAAAGAACTCTTTAATTGTTACTACCTTGACTACTGCTCAAATTATTTTCAAACAAAAAAACTGACCAGGCATTTGGAACCATTGGAAGTATTGGCGAATAGGAAGAAAGGCACTGCCCGTTTGAACAGGAATTCAAAAATCTTTAAAACAATCATCAGGGCGATACAGGATAAGAAGGGTGAAGACATTATTTCGCTCGACCTCAGGAAAATACCCGAAGCCGTGGCGGATTTTTTTATTGTGTGCAGTGCCGGCAACCAGCCACAGATCCGCGCCATTACAGATTCCGTTGAATTCGAAGTGAAAACGCATTGCGGTGAGAATCCTTACCATCTTGAAGGCAAACAGACTTTGCACTGGGTGC
Organism: uncultured Flavisolibacter sp.; assembly: GCA_964460925.1. GTDB lineage: Bacteria > Bacteroidota > Bacteroidia > Chitinophagales > Chitinophagaceae > Flavisolibacter. The sequence continues at coordinate 5,775 of CAYWSQ010000059.1, forward strand.
TGATTGATTATGTGAACATAGTGGTACACGTAATGATGCCTGAGCAGAGAAAATTCTATAAACTGGAAGAGATGTGGAGTGATGCTCCACTGGAAGAATACAAGAGCTGAGCTGACCGGGTAATTCTGGTCAAAAACAATTTACTTGCACCATTCAAAGACTTATAAGAACAAATACAATGTCACAAGAGCCATATAAAAACGATAAATCCAAACTTCCCAAATTTTCTAACCGCCCGGGTGAGGGTGGAGACAATGCTCCCAAGAAAGGACCCAAGTTCAGCATCTACTGGGTGTACGCGATCATTTTCGCTGTACTCATTGGCATGCAGGTGTTCAGCCCTTTTTCTTCCGGCAGCGCGGAGATAGACCAGAACAGGTTTGAACAAATGCTCCGTGAAGGTGATGTGGAGGATTTCATCATCGTATCCAACCGCAATGCGGTAAGGGTAAAGATCAAGAACGAATCCATTCAAAAATACGAAGGTGAAGGTGCGGGAAAGATCGGCAAGAACCTTAAGGACAATAAAGAATACCAGGCCAGTTTCAAGGTGGCTTCAGTTGAATCTTTCAAGGATGACATGAGGGAGTTTTATAAAGTAAATCCCGAAGTGAACAAGATCGTAGGTAAGGCCGAAACAGAAACCAACTGGTTCAGCCCCCTGCTGCAAACACTGCTTCCCATCCTGATCTTCATTGGCCTCTGGATCCTGCTCATGCGTAAAATGGGCGGTGGAGCCGGCGGCGGCGGTGGTCCTGGTGGCATCTTCAACATTGGCAAATCAAAGGCTACACTTTTTGATAAAGGCACCCGTGTCAATATCACTTTCTCGGATGTTGCCGGTCTTGATGAAGCCAAGGTGGAAGTGATGGAAATCGTTGACTTCTTACGCAATCCTAAAAAATATACAGCCCTGGGTGGTAAGATTCCCAAAGGCGCCCTGCTTGTGGGACCTCCGGGTACGGGTAAAACTCTTTTGGCCAAAGCCGTTGCCGGAGAGGCCCAGGTTCCTTTCTTCAGCCTGAGCGGTTCTGATTTCGTGGAAATGTTTGTGGGTGTGGGTGCCAGCCGTGTACGCGACCTATTCAAACAGGCCCGTGACAAAGCTCCCTGTATCATCTTCATCGATGAGATTGACGCCATCGGCCGTGCCCGTGGCAAGAACATGATGATGAGCAATGATGAAAGGGAAAGCACCTTGAACCAGCTCCTCGTGGAAATGGATGGTTTTGGAACTGATGTCGGTATCATTGTGCTGGCCGCTACCAACCGTCCCGATGTACTTGATACCGCTCTTTTACGCCCCGGCCGTTTCGACAGGCAGATAACAATTGATAAACCTGATGTAAAAGGCCGTGAAGCGATCTTCAAGGTTCACCTGAAACCCATCAAGGTTTCTGAAAAAGTGGATATCCATAAACTGGCTGAGCAAACACCAGGTTTCGCCGGTGCGGATATCGCCAATGTATGTAATGAAGCTGCATTAATTGCTGCAAGAAAAAACAAGCAGGCGGTTGACATGAGTGATTTCCAGGACGCGGTTGACCGTGTGATCGGTGGACTTGAAAAAAAGAACAAGATCATATCTCCCGAAGAGAAAAAGATCATTGCCTATCATGAAGCGGGACACGCCATCTGCGGCTGGTACCTTGAGCATGCTTATCCTTTGTTGAAAGTGACTATCGTTCCGCGTGGTACCGCAGCCCTTGGTTATGCGCAGTACACACCCAAAGAACAATACCTCTATAATACCGACCAGTTGAACGACCAGATCTGTATGACCCTCGGCGGTCGTGCCAGCGAAGAGATCTTCTTTGGCAAGATCTCCACCGGCGCGCAGAACGACCTGCAGCAGATCACCAGGATCGGTTATGCAATGGTGACTGTTTATGGAATGAATGAAAAGGTTGGAAATATCAGTTTCTACGATCCGCACCAGGACCAGACCTTCACTAAACCTTATTCTGAAGAAACGTCAAAGCTGATTGATGAAGAAGTGCGCAAGCTGATCGATGATGCTTACGACAGAACCAAAGCATTGCTGAGGGAGAAAAAAGCTGATGTTGAAAAACTGGCCGAAGCACTGCTGGATAAGGAAGTTTTATTCCAGAGCGATGTGGAAGCCCTGATCGGGCCGCGTCCTTACCAGGATAAACACCTGCTGGATGTGGATCCTAATGAAAAACATCCTGATGGCGGCATCAGCGAAGGTGTTCCACCTTACGATCCCAATGTCACCAACCAGGCCCAGTAAGCAATGAATCATTCAACAGCAAAAAATAACATACTGAAAAAAATACGCATGGCGTTGGCACAACCAACGCCATTGCCTTTTCCCAATGCCGTGGCATCAGAAAATGTTTTCCAGCCGCAGCAGCAGGACCTGGTAGTTGAATTCGCCGAACAGTTCACCCAACTCCAGGGAAAATTTGTTTTTTGTATGAACAAGCAAGAACTGGTAGAGCAGTTCGCCAAACTTTCTTACCAGAACCAGTGGACAAAAATTTATTGCACAGAGGATAAATGGAAACCACTGGTAAACCCCAATCTTTTTCACCAGGACCTAGCAAGTTGTGATGCTGCTGTAACCGGCTGCGAGTTTTTAATAGCCAGAACTGGAAGCATTGTTTTGTCCTCAGCAGGACAGGGAAGATTGCCCAGCGTATATGCACCGGTGCATGTTTGCATTGCTTCCGCTTCGCAACTGTTATATGATATTCGCGACAGCCTGCAGGGTTTAAGTACGCAATACAAAAACAGGATACCTTCACTTATTACCCTGGCTACGGGCCCCAGCCGCACGGCAGACATAGAAAAGACCCTGGTTGTTGGTGTACACGGGCCTAAAGAAGTATATTGTTTCGTGCTCGACGACCAGTCCTAATCTGAATTTTCATGCAGCTTCCACCTGGCAAAAAAATCTATTTCCTTTCCGATTTTCATCTCGGCGCGCCGGATGCACAACAGTCGCTCGTCCGTGAAAAAAAGATCGTTGCCTTCCTGGATTCCATTCGTCACGATGCTCACACAATTTTTCTTGTGGGTGATATGTTTGACTTCTGGTACGAATACCGGAAGGTAGTGCCCCGGGGTTTTGTGCGGTTGCTGGGAAAGATTGCTTCGATGTCTGATGAAGGCATCTGTTTCCATTTTTTTGTTGGTAACCATGATATGTGGATGAAGGATTATTTCCAGGAAGAACTCAACATCCCGGTCTATTTTGAACCGAAACCTTTTGATTTTAACCAAAAGAAATTTTTTATTGGTCATGGAGATGGACTGGGTCCGGGCGATCATGGTTATAAAAGACTGAAAAAGGTTTTCCGAAATCCTGTCTGCCAGTGGCTTTTCGGCATCCTCCCTCCCGCTATTGGCATGGGAATCGCTAATTATGCCAGCAGGAGAAGCCGTGCGGCCACGGGGCAGAGCGAGGAAAAGTTTTTAGGTGAGGACAGGGAATGGTTGCTGATCTATTGCAGGGAAGCATCAAGGACGGAAAATTTTGATTTTTTTGTGTTTGGGCATAGACATCTGCCTATTGATTACCGTCTTGATAATGGAAGCCGTTATATTAACCTGGGCGACTGGATCCATTATGATACCTACGCGGTATTTGATGGAGAAAAAATGAAACTTGAATCATGGTCAGGTCATGATGATAAAATCAACAGGAACGATTGAAAAGAATCATTCTTTATACTGTCCTTCTTCTCATGGCGCGAATTTCCTTTGCGCAGGATTCTTCTTTCGTATTGGTAAGAACCTATGAAGGTGATATTGCTGCCGCGGCCATGGACCATTTCGATAATTTATACATCGTATCCGGCAAAGGCCAGATAAAAAAATTTACTGCCTCCGGTGATTCAGGCGGTGTTTACAACCAGGTAAGGAATTTTGGCAAACTCAGTACCATCGATGTTTCCAACCCGCTCAAGATCCTTTTGTTTTATAAAGATTTTTCTTCTGTTGTGGTGCTTGACCGTTTTCTTACGGCCATCACCACCATTGATTTGAGGAAGTATTCCATCCTGCAGCCGGGTGCTATCGGGCTTTCCTATGATAATAATATCTGGGTGTATGATGAATATGACAATAAACTTAAAAAGATCAATGAGCAGGGAAACTTGCTGATGGAAACCGCTGATTTCAGGTCAATATTCAACCAGACAGTATCACCACAAAAGATCATTGATGATAACGGGCTGGTTTACCTGGCAGATACAACAAACGGGGTTTTTGTTTTCGACAGCTATGGAACCTTCCAGAAAAAGATACCGGTGATGAACTGGAAAAGCATTGCTGTAAACAAAAGCAATATCATCAGTACATCTGCTGACTGGATCACAGTTTTCAACACCGCCACCCTGATGGAAACCCGGAGGAAGCAGCCTTTTTTTGAACCCTACCAGCAGGCATTTACACTGGCCAATAAACTGGTGATCTTTTCCGGCAGTAAATTGCAGGTATGGCAGTACCGGTTTTAGCCCACAAATTTTTTGGAGTGTATGAATGAATTTCTCAACCGCGAATTTTTAGATAACCCGATCAGGGATTATGCATGGATCCTTGGCATCATCCTCTTTGTGATTTTGCTTAATAAAGTAATCTCGCGTTACATCGCGGTGCTCCTTTGTAAAGTGTTCACCCGGGCCTGGAAGGATTTCGACCAGAAAAAATTCGTTGACCTGATCCTGCATCCGCTGGGCACATTCCTGGTGATCACCGTTTCCATCATCGCTTTATACCGGCTCAATTTCCCGGAAGACCTGAATATCACACTCTATAAATTCCATCTCAAGAACATCCTGCTGTCTATTGGCATTGCCATCCAGGTGATTGCTTTTACATGGCTGGTGTTAAGAGTAATTGATTTTATTGCCAGTGTGCTGGAGTCAAAGGCCAACCTCACCGCATCGCAGGCCGACAACCAGCTCATTATTTTCTTCAGGGATTTTCTTAAGGTCATCATGGGCATCATTGGGGGAGTAATGCTCCTTCATTTCGCCTTCAATTATAATGTGGGCAGCCTCCTTACGGGTCTGAGCATTGTAGGTGCCGCCATTGCGCTGGCGCTCCGGGAAAGCCTGGAGAACCTGATCGCTTCATTCGTGATCTTTTTCGACAAGCCATTTACCACTGGTGATTTTGTAAAAGTTCAACAGGTATCAGGCACCGTGGAAAAGATCGGGTTAAGAAGTACAAGAGTAAGAACCGTTGATAAATCCTATGTAACGGTGCCCAACAAACAAATGGTGGATAGCATCCTGGATAATGTTACCCTCCGGTCGCAGATCAGGGGTGTGTTGAACCTGTTTATCAGCCTGCAGACACCCCCCGGCAAGATCGAAAAGCTTACCGGTGAGATCAGGGGATTACTATCCGGCATCGATGAGATCCTGAACTTCAATATACTCTTCAATGATATCAGTTCGCAGGCATTTGTGGTGTTCATAGAATATTATACACCCAATATGGATTATGCCAAATTCAACGAGATCAAACAGAAGCTGCATTATTTTGTATTGCAGAAAATGGAAGAGCTTGAAATCAAGATCGCATTGGAAGGGAAGGAAGTAGCGATTGCGACGTAAGGCAAGCTTCTAGTTACTAGCTTCTAGTTACTAGCAACTATGCATATATTCTGAACTAATTTGTAACCCCCAATTCGTGATCATTCGATTTTGGAGTATGTAAGAATTATCAAATGACATCCTGGGGTTAAGGTACTAGCAGCTAGAAGCTAGAAGCTTGCAGCTATAAGCTACCCCCAATAATCTCCCCTACCTCCTTATCCACCATCCCATACCTTCCATATTCCACAACACGGCCGACTTCTTTGCCATTCTTCATCACGATAATAGTGGGAACATTTTTAACATTGAAAACATCATGCAGGTGGTGTATCGTTTTTTTGCTGCGGTCAACGCCAATCATTGTAATACGATCAGGTGATAAACCTGCAGCATCAGTAAGCGCGAAAAATTTTGGAAGAAGCGCTTTGGTATCATCGCACCAGGTACCGCCAAATACTACAAAATTGATGGAGTCTTTTTTTGCTTTCAGGTTTTGCAGTGCATTCTGGTCTGGTACAAAACCCTGCCTGTTTTGTCCATACCATAAAAAGGCCGAATCAGTGGCGAGTTGCTGCTGGGTAAAAAAACCATTAATGATCTTGGTACCGTTTGATTCAACCGTTACCTGTGTATCCTGTGCCATAGCAGGTGCAGCTATCATGCCTGCAAGAAGAACAATAAGGAATCGCTTCATAGTCCTATAAAATTAAACGGTAAATGAAAAGCAAGGCAATGCCCGGTGTTAAAGATGCTGTAATTTGATTGATAGCAAGCAAGCGTCGTGCTTAAAGGCTGGCCTTCAGCTCCAGCAGGAAAGATCTCAGTTTTTGCATGGACTGGATCATTTCGAATTTCTCTTTGGCCTGTTTGTTCTTTTTGATGTATTCCCTGGCACCTTCGATCGTGAATTTTCTCCGGCGCAGGAGATCATGAATCATCAGCAGGTTTTTTACATCAGATGGTTTGAAAAACCTGTCGCCCTTCCTGTTCTTGCGCGGCTCCAGGATGTCAAACTCATTTTCCCAATAGCGGATGAGCGAGGTATTTACCCTGAACATGGAGGCCACTTCACCTATGGAATAATATTGTTTCTGGAAAAGAATTTCATCTTCCGGCACTTCCACCTGGCCAGCATCGGCTTCCATATCTTTCAAAGATTTCCTGCCTCTTGCAGGTTTGGCCGGCACATGTTCAACAGACTCCTGCGGTGGCTGCACCGGTGGCGCAGCATCTTCCGAAGCTCCGAAAAATTCAAAGGTGATCTGTGATAATGATTTGTCCATGCCTTGGCCAAAAATAAGAACTCTGCCTCATGAAAGCGGTGTCTGTGGATAATATGGAAATTTTTTAAGATCAGCTTCCAACTTAGTCAAAGCTCTGGTTGGATGCCGCAGCCCTTTTCAGCAACTGGTCAAACTGCTGTGGACTCAGGTCGTTATAGAAGAAATAAACTGGGTCCAGCTTCTGGCCATTCTTATGGATCTCGTAATGGCAATGCGGCCCGGTTGATTTACCGGTGCTTCCCACATAGCCTATTACCTCTCCTCTTTTCACACGCTGCCCTCTTCTGGCTTTGATGCGCACCATATGACCATAAAGGGTTTCATAACCATAGCCATGATCGATCACCACATAATTGCCATAACCTCCATCACTCAAACCCGCTGTTTTAATCACACCATCAGCAGTGGCATAGATCGGTGTGCCCTGCGGGGCGGTAAAGTCAAGACCTGCATGGAATTTCACGGTCTTATACACGGGATCAATGCGGTAGCCAAAACCGGAAGCGATCCTGCTAAGGTCTTTATTGCTCACAGGCTGTATGGCCGGTGTGGCCGCCAGTAATTTCTCTTTATTATTCAGCAGGCTGGCCAGCTCCTGGTATGATTTCTTTTGTATGGCAATGCGTGAGCTCAGGTTAGCGAGACTGGTCTGGATGGAACTCACCAGTTCATATCCCTGCAAACTTTCCACATGAGCCACTTCCATCTGCCTTTCCATTGCTTCCGCACGGGCACTGTCAGGTATGGGCTTGGCCTCGAAAATGCTGCGGTAAACATCATTATCTCTTTTTTCCAGTTCCGACATCTGCTGCTGGATATTTTTCACCTGGCCATTAAGCTGACGGTAACGGTCTTTGAGCTGTTCATTCTGGGTTCTCAGCAATTTTTCAGCGGGAGATCCCACAAACTGGAAAGCGAAATAGGAAATGATGACAGAGGTAACAAGGGCGGCCGCTATAAAACCAAATACCCGCAACAACTTCACTCTGAGAGGGGTCACCAGTTTTTCATAACGAAGCGTATGCGTGTTATAGAAATATTTGATTTTTTTCATGGTGGATTGGAATCCGGAGCAGCGAACCTGGTTCAGAATGGATGAGAAACCTGAAAGCCTTTCTCCCTTTATGATTCAAGATTCACGACTACCTTTGCTGTCCGCCGGAAAAGGCGGAAAACAAATATACTGGCATAAACAGCAAAAATCAACCTTTTATTGTGGCATGCAAGCAGATTGATTTTCAGCAATTCATGCTTCATTTACTCATTAGCGAAAAACAGTTTGACAGATGACATCCAGTGAAATTCGAAGTAAATTCCTTGAATATTTTTCTTCGAAAGCACATCATATCGTGCCCTCGGCTCCTATTGTGGTGAAGAATGATCCAACCCTCATGTTCACCAACGCAGGCATGAACCAGTTCAAAGATTATTTCCTGGGCAACCAGCCTTCTCCCTGGCCAAGGGTGGCCGACACACAAAAATGCCTCAGGGTAAGCGGTAAGCATAATGACCTGGAAGAAGTGGGGGTGGATACCTATCATCACACTATGTTCGAGATGCTCGGCAACTGGAGCTTTGGAGATCCTGCCCGTCCGGAAGGCGGGTATTTTAAAAAAGAAGCGATCGAATGGAGCTGGCAACTGCTTACCGAAGTGCTGCAAATTCCAAAAGACCGTTTATATGTGACCATTTTTGAAGGCGATGCAAAGGAAAATCTTCCCAAAGATGAAGAAGCCGCCAATGAATGGAAAAAATGGATTGCGGAAGACAGGATTTTGCTGGGAAATAAAAAAGACAATTTCTGGGAGATGGGTGATACCGGGCCCTGTGGTCCCTGCACCGAGATCCATGTTGATACCCGCCCGGACGATGAAAGAAAAACCATAGATGGTAAAACTCTTGTGAATGCCGATCATCCGCAGGTGATCGAGATCTGGAACAATGTGTTCATCCAGTTCAACAGGTTAAAAGATGGTAGCCTTCAGCAATTGCCTGCCCGGCATGTGGATACGGGGATGGGTTTTGAAAGGCTGGTGAGGGTGATACAGGGAAAGAACTCCAATTATGATACGGATGTTTTCAGCGGCACCATTAACAGGATCGCGGACATCACTAATAATAAATATGAAGGAAGTGATTCCAAAAAAGATATTGCCTTCAGGGTACTGGCAGATCATATCCGTGCCATATCATTCACGATTGCTGATGGACAACTGCCTTCCAATACCGGCGCGGGTTATGTGATCAGGAGAATACTCCGCCGGGCTGTGAGATATTATTATTCCTATCTCAATTACCAGCAGCCATTGCTTTTCCAGCTTGTGCCGGTAATCGCGCAGCAGTTTGATAAAGTGTTTCCTGAACTCCTGCAGCAGGAAAATTTTGTAACAAGGGTGATCAGGGAAGAAGAAGAATCCTTCCTGCGTACGCTGGAAAAGGGTTTGAAAAGAATTGAGGACATCATCGCCACATCAAAAGAAACCATTTCCGGGAAAGATGCATTTGAACTGAATGACACTTATGGATTTCCACTCGATCTTACCCGGCTTATCGCGGCGGAAAGAAAACTGAGCGTGGATGAAAAGGGTTATGAAACAGAAAGAAAAAAACAACAGGAAAGAGGCAGGCAGGCAGGTGCCATTGATGCTGGCGACTGGGTAACGGTGAACAATGGCAGCAGCAATGAATTTGTGGGATACGACAGCCTGGAAGCAGAGGCCACAATCCTCAAGTACAGGAAGGTGAAAGCAAAAGGAAAGGAAGTGTACCAGGTGGTGCTTGATAAAACGCCTTTTTATGCCGAAAGCGGCGGCCAGGTAGGTGACACCGGTGTATTGGTTTCAGGAGAAAAGAAATTAAAAGTCACTGATACCAAAAAAGAAAATGACCTGATCATTCACATCCTCGAAGATGATGTTACCTCACTGAACGGGCCGGTAACGGCAAAAGTGGATGCAGGAAAAAGAAAACATACGGCCATTCACCATAGCGCCACGCATTTATTGCATGCAGCTTTAAGAAGAGTGCTGGGAACGCACGTAGCGCAAAAAGGATCGCTTGTAAATGCAGATTACCTGCGTTTCGATTTTTCTCATTTCAGTAAAATGACCGAGGAAGAGATAAAGCAGGTGGAAACCATCGTGAATGAAAAGATCAGGGACAATATACCTGTCGTAATTAGAAACATGCCGAAGGACGAAGCCATTAAAACCGGTGCGATGGCACTTTTCGGGGAGAAATATGGAGATACTGTGAGAGTGGTGACTATTGATCCGGCTTATTCCATTGAACTCTGCGGCGGCACACATGTTGGCGCAACCGGTGAACTTGGATATTTCATTCTGACCTCCGAAGCTGCAGTGGCAGCAGGAGTACGAAGGGTTGAAGCTGTGAGTGGGGAAGCTGCAGCAAGAGTAATTGAAGAGCGCAACCAGCAGTTGGCAGCTATCAGGGAGAGCCTCAAACAGCCGCGGGACCTCATCAAAGCTATAACCGGGCTCCAGGAAGAGAACAATGCTCTGAAAAAACAACTCGAACAATTTGAGCAGTCCCAGTTAAATACCATCGCCGAAACTTTATTAGGCAAGGTGGAGGACATCAACGGACTTCAGTTCCTGGGCGCACAGGTAGAACTGGGTAGCGCTGAAGCCCTCAAAAAACTGGCCTTCCAGCTCAAACCAAGACTGAAGAATTTCGTGATCGTACTTACCGCTGCCATCCAGGGAAAAGCAGCCGTGGTACTGCTTTTTGATGAAAATGCCACCCAGTCCAAAGGTCTCGATGCCTCAGCCCTGGTCAAACAAAAAGTAGCCCCGTTGATCAAAGGAGGCGGCGGTGGGCAGAAAACCCTGGCAACTGCCGGCGGACAGGAGGTTTCTTCCCTTCATCAGGTAATTGAAGCCATTAAAGGGCTTTTGTAAACCATTGAACATTTTAACATTTGCGAAAACTTTCGTAATCAAAAAAATGCCTTTATATTTGATCTACGAAAGAAAACGTAGTAATCAATAAAAATCGCTTTGTTTATGAAACAATTTATTTCAAGAGGCTTAATGATGGCGGGGATTGCATTGTTAACAGTACCCACCCTGACGATGGCGCAGAAGGAGAAAGAGAAACAGAAAGAGAAAGAGGTGCAGAACATCATCATCACCAGGACAGGTGATACAAAAGAAAAGATGGTGATTGAAGTGGAGGGCGACAAAGTAACTGTCAACGGCAAGGACGTAAAAGACCTGAAGGATGTGAATGTGCATGTCAATAACATGAAGGGCACAAGGGTCTGGAGTGCGGCCCCCGGCCAGGGCAACTGGAATTTTAATTTCAATGAGAACGATCACTTCTCCCTTTTCAGCGAAGACGAGAACCGCGCCATGCTGGGTGTAACCACTGAAGGACATGACAAGGGTGCCGAGATCAAATCCATCACCAAAGAAAGCGCTGCGGAAAAAGCAGGATTGAAAAAAGGCGACATCTTAATTAAGATCGACGACAAAAAAATTGAGACTACTGATGATGTTACTGAAGCCATCAGGGCTCACAAACCCGGGGAGAAAGTAAATATTTCTTACCTGAGAGATGGAAAGGAACAAAAAACCTCCGCTGAACTGGGCAAATGGAAAGGCATCAAAATGAATGCTATTACCATGCCCCGCATTTCCGAACAATGGAATGGTGTATTCGCACCCGAGCCGCCCCGTATTTATGGAAACGGAGAAAATTTTTATGCCTTCGGCCGTCCCAGGCTTGGTCTTTCCATCCAGGACACTGATGAAGGAGTGGGTGTGAAAGTGCTGGAAGTAACCGAAGAAAGTGCAGCAGCCAAAGC
>CAYWSQ010000060.1:0-17458 GCA_964460925.1 uncultured Flavisolibacter sp.
TTAAAGAAACCGTTTTTTATGAACCCAGATCTGAAGCAAAAGCTACACACGCTGGTGGATAGCTGCAACGATGAGTTTATACTCGAGGAAGCCAAGGCTGTTCTTGAATCCTATGAAAGCGGTAAGGAATTCTGGCAGGAACTGGATGAGGAGGACCAGGATACTTTCCTGGGCAGCGAAGAGGAACATGAGCAGGGACACTCCATCACCCATAACCGTTTGCTGCACCAGGTGGGAGGCTTCAAGAAAAAATGAACCTTATCACGGTTATGATTTCATTTCCAGGATCGACACCTGCTTCCGGGCGGGGTGGGTAATTTTTATTTTGACTTCATTCATGCACATAAAAAAACCCCGCTCATGCGGGGCTTTTTATTTAATAGTGTCGAAGCCTTATTTCACTTCTTCATATTCTGCATCTGTTACATTCTCACTGGATCCGCCTGCGCTTTGCTGTGCACCGCCATTAGCTTCAGCTTCCTGCGGGCCTGCCTGCTGGCTGGCCTTATACAGTTCTTCGCTGGCTGCTGTCCAGGCATTGTTCAATTCGGCAACTGCCGGATCGATCACTGCCAGGTCCTGTGATTTATGTGCTTCTTTCAGTTTGCTGAGTGCTGATTCGATCGGTGCTTTTTTATCAGCAGGGATCTTGTCACCATAATCTTTCAGTTGCTTTTCCGTCTGGAAGATCAGGCTGTCAGCCTGGTTGAGCTTTTCAACTTTTTCACGTTCTAACTTATCTGATGCTTCATTGGCTTTTGCTTCTGCCTTCATTCTTTCTACTTCTTCCTTGCTCAGGCCACTGCCCGCTTCAATACGGATCTTCTGCTCTTTGCCTGTGCCTTTATCCTTAGCGGTAACATGAAGGATACCATTGGCATCAATATCGAAGATCACTTCGATCTGGGGTACTCCTCTTGGTGCTGGCGGAATGCCATCAAGGTTGAAGATACCCAGGCTCTTATTCTGGTTGGCCATTGGTCTTTCACCCTGCAATACATGAATCTGCACACCAGGCTGATTATCGGAGGCCGTTGAGAAGGTCTCTGATTTTTTGGTTGGAATGGTTGTATTGGATGGGATCATTGTTGTCATCACCCCACCATAGGTTTCAATACCAAGATTAAGAGGTGTAACGTCCAGCAGCAATACATCCTTCACTTCACCGGTAAGAACGGCACCCTGGATGGCGGCGCCAACGGCTACCACTTCATCAGGATTCACACCCTTGTTGGGTTTCTTACCAAAGAATTTTTCTACGATCTCCTGCACTTTAGGGATACGTGTGGAACCACCTACCAGGATCACTTCATCAATCTGCGAGGTAGAAAGTCCGGCGTCTTTCAAGGCCTGCTCACAGGGTTTGAGACAGCGGGCAAACAGCGTGTCGGCCAGTTGTTCAAACTTGGCTCTTGATATTTTTTTCACCAGGTGTTTGGGCACGCCATCCACCGCGGTGATATAAGGAAGATTGATTTCTGTTTCAGAAGAAGAGGAAAGTTCCACTTTGGCTTTTTCTGAAGCTTCTTTCAGACGCTGCAATGCCATAGGGTCTTTGCGCAGGTCTACATTCTCATCTTTCTTGAACTCCTCTGCCAGCCAGTCCATGATCACTTTATCAAAATCATCACCACCCAGGTGGGTATCACCGTTGGTAGATTTAACTTCAAACACACCATCGCCGAGTTCAAGTACAGAAATATCGAATGTACCACCACCGAGGTCAAATACCGCGATATGGTGATCTTTTCCACCTTTATCAAGGCCGTATGCAAGAGCGGCAGCAGTAGGCTCATTCACGATCCTGCGCACATTCAAACCAGCGATCTCTCCTGCTTCCTTGGTGGCCTGGCGCTGGGCATCATTAAAATAAGCCGGTACGGTGATCACCGCATCCGTTACTTCCTGTCCCAGGTAGTCTTCAGCCGTTTTTTTCATTTTCTGCAGTACCATCGCAGAAATTTCCTGCGGAGTGTACAGCCTGCCATCTATATCAATACGAACCGTATTATTGTCACCTTTCGCCACTTTGTAGCTCCAGTGGCTGATCTCTTCTGTCACCTCATCATAGCGGCGGCCCATAAATCTTTTTACACTGGTGATGGTATTCTGCGGATTGGTGATTGCCTGCCTTTTAGCCGGATCACCCACTTTTCTTTCACCATTTTTCAAAAATGCCACAACCGAAGGCGTTGTACGGCGTCCTTCATCATTGGCGATTACTACGGGCTCATTGCCTTCCATTACCGATACGCAACTGTTGGTCGTACCCAGGTCTATACCGATTATTTTTCCCATGAATTAAGAATTTTTACGCCTGCCCGACGGTAGACAGGTTCAGTACTGGTTATCAATGATTATGCCGTGGAGGCCGAAGTGCAATTTTGGCAGTCATAATGAAATTTCCGGCATGCAGTTGCAAAACAATATGCCAGGGTGAATTAAATTGAAGCCTGTTTGCTCCCGGCAAATATTCAAATGAAATGTTATGGCCAACGCTAACGCTCAAAAATTCAGGATCAGGGAAAAAGCGGTTATCCTGCTGATTGGTGCCCCGGAAGGAATAGAAAATAGCTGGGGTTTATTACCGCCCGGAGTGCGGTTTGGCAAACGGTTAAAAGATCCCGACCAGGTTCACTGGTTTGTAAAAACAAGGGCGGATATGGAAAAAGATTTAACCAGGGTACTGTCCATGGTGCAGGGTGAAACGGTTTGCTGGGTCTTTTATCCCAAGGCAAGTTCGGGTATGCAAACAGACCTGACGAGGGATAAGGGATGGGAGGAATTGCTCAAACATGATAGGCAATGGATCAACCTGCTGTCGTTTGATGATACCTGGTCGGCCTTTGGCATGAGGGAAAAAACCGGGGCTGACCGTAAAAAAGCAGCAGCACCAAAATCAAGACCGGTATTCGATTATGTGGATCCACAGACGAAAACTGTAAGATTGCCTGCTGACTTTGCTGTTGCATTAAACAAATCCAAAAATGAATCAGCTTTTTTCAATGCCCTTTCGTTCACCAATAAAAAAGAATATATAGAATGGATTGTAAGCGCGAAAAAAAAAGACACCAGGCAAACCAGGATCAGGGAATCAATTGAAAGACTTTCCATGCAATGGAAAAATCCTGCAAACAGGTGACCAGGCCGGGCTTTTAGGATAATGTTAAGAGCAGAACCGGGTTTTGACTTCCGGTAATTTTTATATTTGACCAGGCTCCATCATGATAAGATCCATTTTACTAACCGTATCGCTATTTATTGGGACGCTTGCTGAAGCGCAAACCAGTTCTACCGGTATCCAGATCGATTCACTTCCTGAATCAAGGATTGATATCCCGATCCAGGTTAATCTCAAGCCCATTTTTGCCCTGGCTGAAAAAAATGTGGACACGGTTTTTACATCACCTGATTATCCCAATGGCTGGGTGCAGTCTGACTGCGCCACCCGCTATAAATATCATTTCCGGCGCTCACCCTTGAATATCAGCATGAGCGGTACTACCATGAACCTTGGTTTTATGGGTTATTACCAGATCACCGGCTCCACGAGAAGCTGTGTGAGCGGTGTAGTGCTTTCACCCTGGACACCTGCATGCCGTTGCGGTTTTGATGAAGGTGAAAGAAAGGTCAATATTGGCTTCAGCAGTACGTTCAAACTCTATAATAATTATATGCTGCATTCCAGCATTGAGAGAAAAGAGCCAGTACCGATGGACAAATGCTCCGTTTGTTTCTGGGGAGAAGACATTACCAAAGAGGTGATCAAAGGATTGAAGGCTGAACTGGACGCTTCTAAAAAACTGATGGAGGACCAGTACCGTTTTGTGAACCTACGGCCATGGATGCAGTATGCCTGGAACCTGCTCAGCGATGTGTATGCCATCCCGGGGCTTGGTTATTTTACCTTGCATCCCAAAACACTCCGTATGCAGAATATCAATGCCCAGAATGACCTGCTGAATATCAACATCGGGATCTCGGCCACCCCGGTTGTAAGTTTTGAAAAACCGGCCGGTCCCGTAACGGCTATTCCTGACCTATCCGATGCCACCACTCCCGGGGGCTTCAATATTTTCCTGGAAGCCGCGCTCCAGTACGACTCGCTGAGCAATGTGATGAATACCTACCTGGCTGGTAAAAGGTTTGATGTGGCTGATGGTATTTTCAAAAAACACATCATTGTAAAAGAAGCAGCCATAAGCGGTGATACAACCGGTAAACTTTTAATCGGCATCAATTTCACCGGTTCTTTCGACGGCACGGTTCATTTTACCGGCAAACCGGTATACGATTCATCTACCAAAACCATCGAAGTTCATGATCTTGATTATGACCTCCGCACCAAAAGTCTTTTATTGAAAACAGCCAAATGGCTTTTTAATAAAAAGATCGTGAGTGAAATGAAAAAATATACTTCGTTTGACCTTTCCTCTTATTATGATACGGCATCCGTGGCTATGAACCAGTGGCTTAACAGGGAATGGACCAGGGGGATAAAGGGGGCCGGCTCGGTGGATCAATTGACCCTTACCAATGTTTATGCAATGCCGCAGCATCTTTTGATCAGGAGTAATTGTGCGGGAAAACTGAGTGTGATGGTTTCCGAGATCAACCTGAATTTTAAACAATAACCCTTTTGTTTTTATCAGCAGGTTTTACAGACCGGAAGGAGAAATGGCGCTGTGAAAAATAATTGAACAGGATCACTATGCCTGTCGTCAGCATCTGCGAAGGAGTGGGAAACCATCCGAAATATTCAACAAAAATTTTCAGGCAGATATAATTGATAACCATGCATCCCATGATCACAATGACGTAACGGAAAAACTGAACCCTTCTTTTGAGATAAGATCCCTGGAAGGTGACATACATACTCAGGTAAAATCCTATAGGGAATGTAATGATGAATGAAATAAAGAGCGCCGCGATATGTGGCTGAAAAGCAATGAAACCCAAATCGAGTACCTGCTTGTCGAGAATATAATTATAAGAAACAAAATAGATTAGCAGGCTAAGCAAGGTATTGGAACCACCGCAGGCTGCGTAATGATAGGTCTGCAGCGGCATGAATTTTTTAACCAGAGGATAAAATACATCCAGTACGGCAAAAATGCTTTTCCTGACCTTATGATGGATCCTCTTCATGAATGCCGCTAAATTAATAGCAATTATGATTTTATGGCAACCATTTTCGTTGAAGTCCTATTTAGGAAATGTGAAAAATGAGTGCCTTCGGTCCTCCCTCCTTTCCTGGTTGATTGAAATTGGCAGTTTCACATTCAGTAAATTGCGCCAAAATCAGCAAGGGGCATGAGTTTAGTTCAGCAAATCAGGGAAGCAGGCGCAAAAGCAATTGAATCCATTTTCAGTACAGTCATCACACCGGATGATATCCAGGTAAACCAGACCAAACCGGAATTTGAAGGAGAATACACCATTGTTTTGTTTGGATTGATCAAACAGTTAAAAAGGTCACCGGAACAACTGGGAAACGAGATTGGTGACTGGCTGGTAAAAAATAACCCTGACCTATTTACGGGTTATAACCTGATCAAGGGTTTCCTCAACCTAAGTGTGAGTGACCAGCAATTTTTTGGTTTCCTTTCTGCCGGCCATAGTGCTCCCCCTTCTTCAGGCCGCAAAGTGATTGTTGAATATTCTTCTCCCAACACCAATAAGCCCCTGCACCTCGGTCACCTGCGCAATAATTTCCTTGGATGGAGTGTTGCGGAGATCATCAAGGCCAATGGAAATGAAGTGATGAAGAGCTGCATTGTGAATGACCGTGGTATTCATATCTGCAAAAGCATGATCGCCTGGCAATTATTTTCCGGTGGAGCCACACCCGAATCAACCGGCATTAAGGGCGATCACCTCGTGGGTGATTATTATGTGCGTTGTGAAGACCAGATCAAAGAAGAAGCTGCAGTGCTGACCACAAAAGTGCTTGATGGTGATACCAGTGAGATCGATGAAAAGCACCAACAGAAGATCATTGAGTTGAAAGAACTGATCAATGCTATTCCCGGGGATTCAGAAAATGACAAGGAAAAGCTCAAAAAGCTGAAAGATGATTTCAAGGAAGTGATTCGCGCCAATACACCCGTGATGAAAAAAGCCCAGCAGATGCTGGTCGACTGGGAAAATGGTAAACCGGAAGTGATCGCACTCTGGAAACAGATGAATGACTGGGTGTACAAAGGTTTTGATGACACCTATAAAAGGATTGGTTCCGATTTCAATAAGATCTATTATGAAAGCGGTACTTATATCCTTGGAAAAAGTTTTGTTGAAGAAGGTCTTGCTGCCGGGGTGTTTTACCGCAAGGACGATGGCAGTGTTTGGATCGACCTTTCCGATGAAGGACTGGATGAAAAACTGCTCCTGAGGAAAGACGGTACATCAGTTTACATCACCCAGGATTTGGGACTGGCCGAGGAGAAGTACAAGGATTTTTCTTATGACCAGAGCATTTACGTGATCGCCGATGAGCAGAACTATCATATGAAAGTGCTGCAGCTCATTCTAAAAAAACTCGGTAAGCCTTATGCCGGCGGCATCTTCCATCTCAGTTACGGTATGGTGGAACTGCCCAGCGGCAGGATGAAAAGCCGGGAAGGCACCGTGGTGGACGCCGATGACCTGGTGAACGAAATGGTAGCCATAGCTGCCAGGCATACGCAGGAACTGGGCAAGGTGAAAGATTTCAATGAAAATGAGCTGGCAGAGCTTTACGATATACTGGGCCTGGGTGCTTTGAAGTTTTACCTTCTCCGCGTAGATCCTAAAAAGCGAATGATCTTCAACCCGGAAGAATCCATCGATTTTCATGGTTTTACCGGTCCTTTTATCCAGTACACGTATGCACGCATCCGTTCTATTTTAAGAAAAGAACAGCCGTTGGCTTTGAACAGTCATGCGGAAGGTTTGAAAAAGCTGGAAAAGGAATTGTTGATCTTACTGGAGCAGTATGCATCAGTCGTTAAACAGGCTGCTATTGAGTACAATCCATCGGTGATCGCGATCTATTTATTCACCGTAGCAAAAACTTTCAATAGTTTCTATACAGAGCATTCTGTTCTCAATGCTGAATCAGAATATAAAAAACAATTACGCCTTCATATCTGTAAGCTTACTGCGGATACAATTAAGGAAGGAATGCATCTTTTAGGTATCAGGGTACCTGAGAGAATGTGATTTTTTTACCGCCAAGAAATAAGAAAAAAAAGAAGGGCACCGGGAGATAAAAAATCTTTCTTGGTGTTTTACCAGCAGTAGCTTCTGCGAAGGCTGGCCCTTCTTTCTTGGCGGTAAAAAATATTAAAATCCCATTTGCTTCTCCTGTTTCAAACTCTTCAGGCTTGGATCCATTTCAATAGCCTTATCACATAGGGCCTGTCCTTTAGCCTTCTCTCCTTTTTTCTGGAAGCTCATGCCGATCATATACAAAGCTTCAGCATTGGTCTTGTCTATTTCCAGGATCTTATCAAAATAGGTAATGGCATCATCGTATTTTTTGATGTCATAATACGATTCCGCGATCATGTTGAGAATGTTCATGTCAGTGGGCCTGTTTTTCAGGATTTCCTGCAGCATGGCAATTCCTTCGGCAGGCTTGCCTGCATTTACATAGGCAGTAGCGAGATTCTGCAAATATTCATTGTCTTTGCGATACCCCTTCTCTCCTGCTTCCAGCATGTATTTAAGTGCGTTGGCATCATCGGGAATTGCATAATAGATCAGCGACATCTCGTAGATCCAGCGGCTTTGGGTGGGATTCAGTTCAATGGCTTTATGGAAATAGGGAATGGCTTGTTTATAGTTCATCATATCCGCATAGGCCCTTGCAACGGTGTAAGGAATTTCCGCGTTGGCAGGATTCTCTTTCGCGGCAATATTCATATAGGTAATAGCATTGCCCAGGTCTGATTTTTCATAAAATGATTTTCCAAGGTAGTACGCGGTCTGCTCGTCTTTTTTTGTGTTTTTGAGCAGGCTGGCGTATTTGATGGCATCATCCCACTGGCGCATGTTGAAAGAAAGCAGCATAAGCTGGCGGTAAGTGCTGTCGGTTTTTACACCTAGCTTTTCCAGTTGCAGAAAACCGGCTTTGGCCTGTTGGTATTTGCGTAACCCGAGATAGGCGGCCGACAGTTCGGAAACGATCTGTGGGTCATCCTTTTTATACTGGTTTGCTTTTTCGAGATGTTGAAGGGAAACCATCCAGCGGCCTTTGGCTTTTTCTTCAAGTCCTTTCTGAAGGTAAACATCAGCGCTGTCGGATTGGGAAAATGCTGAAGTGGTAAAGGCAGTGAATGCCAGGAGAAAAATAAGTTTTGACATAGGAATATTGGCGTTTTTTATTGGTCCACCGAAATTAGAGATTAACCCCGGTTTATGCAAGGCTCAATTCTCAGCATTTTGCTAAAATTAACCTCGGAGGTTAACCTCGGAGGTTGACCTCCGAGGTTATTTCAAAACAATAGCCGCAAGCGGGGGCAGGTTCACCGTAAGGCGGTACCTGGGAGCCAATTCGGGGACGGTTTCCTGTTCACCAACATCTTCAGGAACGTCCGGTTCAATTTTTTCGATCCTGATATCAGGATTATTCACATCTCCGGTGCCCCCGTATTTTTTTTGGTCGCTGTTGAAGATCTCGGATTTGAAGGGCTTGCTCACCTCGATCACCCAGTCCCAGTGGGGTGTTGGTGAAAGATTCAGAACCACCAGTAGTTGAGCTGCTTCAGTTTTCCCTTTGCGTGCATACACGATCACGGTTTCTGACCGGTGGTTGAGATCCACCCATTCAAAACCATCTACGGAAAACTGTTTGGAATAAAGTGCCTCTTCCCTTGATAACAACAGGTTAAGGTCTTTCACGCAGGCCTGGAGTTTACGGTGCGGTTCATGTTCCAGCAGGAACCAGTCGAGTTCTGATTTATAATTCCATTCACTTGTTTGCCCGAACTCATTGCCCATGAACAGCAGCCTTCCGCCGGGATGCGTCCACATATAACTGTACATGGTTCTCAGGTTGGCAAATTTCTGCCATTCATCTCCGGGCATTTTATAGATCATGGGAGATTTGCCATGCACCACTTCATCATGGCTTAATGGCAGCATGAAATTTTCATCATAGAAATACATCATGCTGAATGAAAATTTGTTCTGGTGGTGCGACCTGAAAAATGGATCCAGTTTAAAATAATCAAGGGTATCATGCATCCATCCCATCATCCATTTCATGCCAAAACCCAGACCTCCTTCGAATGTGGGTCTTGATACCATGGGCCAGTCAGTAGCTTCTTCAGCAATGGTCTGCACATCGGGAAAATCCCTGAAGATGGTTTCATTCAGATCCCTGATGAAGGCAATAGCTTCGAGGTTTCCATTGCCACCATATTCATTGGGTTCCCACTGCCCATGTTCTCTTGAATAATCAAGTTTAAGCATGGAAGAAACCGCATCAACCCTGATGCCATCTATATGAAACTGTTCAAACCAGAAACGTGCGCTGCTGATTAAAAACGATTTGACCTCTCCTCTTTTATAATTGAAGATGTAGGAATTCCAGTCGGGGTGGAAACCTTTCCGCATATCGGCATACTCATAAGTGTGTGTGCCGTCAAACATAAAAAGGCCGTGTGCATCATAAGGAAAATGCGAAGGCACCCAGTCGAGGATCACGCCTATGCCTGCTTCATGAAAACGGTCAACCAGGTGCATCAGGCCTTCGGGAGCGCCAAATCTTGAAGTGGGCGCAAAAAAGCCTGTACACTGGTAACCCCAGCTACCATCAAAGGGATGTTCCATTACCGGCATCAGTTCCACATGTGTGAAGCCCATCTCCTTAACATAAGGTACAAGCCTGTCAGCGATCTGGTAATAATCATTGTAGGATTCTTCATTGTTGCGGTCGGGCCTCATCCAACTGGCGAGATGCACTTCATACACACTCCATGGTGCATCGAGGGCATTATGTTTTTTTCTCGCTGCCATCCATGTCTGGTCCTTCCATTCATAATTGAATTCCCATGTTATGGAAGATGTAGCAGGACGCAGTTCCCAGTAATGAGCGAACGGATCACCTTTCTCTGTAACCCGTTCTTCAAAACCAGTGATATGGTATTTATATAGTTCTCCTTTTTTGATACCGGGAATAAATCCTTCCCACACGCCACTCTTATCCCATCTTGGGGTGAGCGGGTGTGTTAATGGATCCCAGTTATTAAAATTCCCGATCACGGAAACCCTGGTGGCATTAGGTGCCCATACGGTGAACTGGTAACCCTCAGTGTCGAACACGCTGAGTTTTTTAGAACCAAATTTTTTATAGAGGGAATAATTGGTGCCGTTCTGAAAGGTGATGATATCATCATCATAAAGGATGGAATAATTCCAGACGGAACCTGAACGGTCCACAAAATTCCTGTGCTCGTAACGCTCCGGTGAATCAACCGGGTGAGTCATTTGCTTACCGTTGCCAACCTGATTTTGCCGTCTGTGAACCATATAACTCTAAAGATAGTTTTTAAATAATGTTAACAACCTACTCTTACCAATCAATTGTAATTTGTTGGCCGAACCACAACCAACACTGATGAGAAAACCCTTGCTGGTACTCCTGTTCCTGGTATTCACTCAAATTATAAATGCCCAGTCGCTGATCCGGGGCCATGTTTCTGATTCACTTGAAAAAAAGAAGCTCGGCAATGCCGTTGTTGCACTCATCAAACAATCTGATTCCACGCTTTATGGTTATACAAGGACCGCGCCTGATGGAGGATTCAACCTTCCTACTGTAAAGCCCGGTACTTATTACCTGCTGATCACTTATCCTAAGTTCATCGATTTCATGGATATTGTTGAGGTAAGAAATGAGGATATCAATCTTGGAAATTTTCCCCTGATCCCCCGTTCAGCCTTGCTGGAGAATGTAATCGTTAGCCAGAATATCGCGATCCGCATGAAAGGTGATACGATAGAATATAAGGCCGACAGCTTCAAAGTGGCGGAAGGTGCATCAGTTAAAGAATTATTGAGAAAACTTCCGGGTATGCAGGTTGATAAGAACGGGCGGGTGATTGCCCATGGCCAGGCTGTTGAAAAAGTGCTGGTTGATGGTGAAGAGTTTTTCAGTGATGACCCTGCGGTGGTGATCGAAAACCTGAGGGCAGATGCCATTGATAAGGTGCAGTCCTTTGATAAAAAAAGTGACCAGGCTGAATTTACAGGAGTTGACGATGGAACCCGTTCCAAAACCCTTAACCTCGTGCTGAAAGATGATAAGAAAAAAGGATTGCTTGGTAAGCTGGTGGTAGGCGGCGGTAGTCATGAACGCTATTCCGAAGAAGCCATGCTCAATTATTTCAAAGGGAAGAAAAAGTTTTCCATTTACGGCATTGCTTCCAATACGGGAAAAACAGGACTTGGCTGGCAGGACCGTGGAAATTTTGGCGGAGGAAATGATTTTGGTGATGCTGAAGTGGAAATGGGTGCCGGTTTTATCATGATCAACAGTGAGGGTGATGATGACTTCAGCGACTGGCAGTCGGATTATTATGATGAAGGAATACCCCGCACCATCAAGGCAGGCGCTCATGCATCCAATAAATGGAATGCGGATAAACAAAGTGCCAATGGAAATTACAGTCTCAAGGATATGAAGGTAAACGCGATCGGCAATTCGCTCAGGAAGTTCATTCTACCTGATTCCGCATATTATTCAAGGGAAAATCATAACAACAGGAGTCTTCAGCGCGAACAGTTGTTTAACGGCACCTTCGACTTCAAACTGGATTCAGCTTCATCCATCCGTTTCAAAATGAATGGAAAACTTGAGTCCCGCGACCAGTCGTCTATCAACAATACGCAATCAGAGGATGAGAACCTCCAATTGGTGAACCGGAACAGGCGGACCAATGAAACCAATTCGGATAATAAGATCTTTTTGGGCAGTGTGCTCTGGCGCCAGAAACTGAAGAAAAAAGGCCGGACCTTTTCCCTTTCCGCCTCTTATAAAAACGCAAACCGTGATGGGGAAGGATTCTTGTTTTCCCAGACAGAATTTTTCGATAATAGCGGCAGCGTGTTTTTAAAAGATACCATTGACCAATATAAAACAAATAACAGCCGTGCCGCTACCTGGAATTCAAAACTGGTTTATACGGAACCCGTTGGCAAGAAAGGTGTGCTTGAATTTAATTATACCATGAACCACATGGCCAGCACCTCCAACAGGAAAAGTTTTGACAAGGCCAATGGAAAATATGAGGACCTCAACCCCGAGTTCAGTAATAGTTACGGTCTAAGGAATTTTGTAAACAGCGCTGGTATGAAATACCAGTTCAACAGTAAAAAGATGACTGTGAATGTTGGCAGCAATTTGGGTACTGCCCGTTACAGGCAACTGGATTCAACCGGCATGCTGGTAAGGGAACTGAATTATACCAATATATTTCCTACCAGCCGTTTTACTTACCGTTTTACCCCTCAGAGAAATTTGAACTTTAATTATTCAGGCGCACCCCAGGCACCCGGCATTGAGCAGGTTCAACCCATCAGGGAAAATACCAACCCGTTATTTATCATTGTTGGAAACCCTGACCTGGAGCAGGCCTTCAGGCATAATTTTTCTTTATTCTTTACTGACTTCAAAATGCTTACCGGCAGGAATATCTGGATCCATGGATCTTTCCATCCCGTGCAAAACGCTATTGTTTCCAGGCAGGTGATCGATAAAGGTGTTACCACCCAGCAATACGTGAACGCTTCCGGTATTTATAACTACCAGTTTTATGGCTCTTATGGTTTCAAGATCCCCAAAACAGAAATTCATGGAGGGATCAATACCAATTCCAACGGAGGAAGGAATGTTAACTGGATCAACGGTGTAAAAAATGTAAACCGCTTTTCTTCCTACGGAGCTGGTATTTCATTTTCCACCTACAAAGAAGAAAAGTATGATGCCAGTATCAATGCTGAATTCAACTATAACCGTTCACTCAGCAATGTAAATCCCGATGTGAATGATTTCTGGGGGCAGCAACATAATATCAGGCTGAACTGGTTCATTACCAAAAAAATCAATGCAGGTACGGAAGCCAATTTCTACCTGAGGGAAAAAACGGATGCCTTTACAGGAGATAACAACTTCACGGTTTGGGATGCTTACCTCTCTTACAAGATCTTTAAAAAGAGGAACGGAATCTTTCGCCTCGAAGTGAAAGACATCCTCAGGCAAAGAAGAGGCTTCGACCGATCTTTCAATAACAACGTGTTATTTGAAAGAAATTATAATATGCTGGGCCGTTACGCCATGTTGAGCTTCACCTGGAACTTCACCAAAAACCCCGGAGAAATGAAATAATGAAAAAGATCATTCTATCCATATTGCCAGCAGTTCTTTCCTTCGCTGGATTCACTCAAACTGTTTTTCTTGAAAAAGGAAAGATAGAATTTGAAAGGAAGACCAATGTGCACCGCCTTTATTTTGCGGGTGAAACGGATGCTTTCGCGGAAGAATTCAAAAAAATGGTGCCTGCATTCAAGACCGATTATTTCGAACTGGTATTCTCAGGCAATAAAACATTGTATAAACCCGGCAGGGAGTCTGCCGACCAGAAAGCAACATTTTTTGAAAGCCCTGCCAATGCCAATACCATCTTTAAGGACCTGCGTGCCGGTAGTTTGATCAGCCAGAAACAGGTTTATGAAACCCAGTTCCTGCTGACCGATTCCATGCCAGCCCTGGAATGGAAAATGGAAGCGGAAACCCGTAACATTGCCGGTTATGAATGCAGGAAAGCGGTCACCAGGATCTGCGATTCCGTTGTGGTGGTAGCATTTTACACCGATGAAATTCTTCCTTCTTCCGGGCCTGAATCCATGGGCGGACTTCCAGGGATGATACTTGGACTTGCTATTCCACGATTGTACACTACCTGGTTTGCCACTAAAGTGGAAATGATCAATACGGCAGAAGAACAAAAGATCACGCCCCCGCTAAAAGGAAAAAAATCTACGCAGCCTGAAATGATCGGCAGGGTGCGTGAAAGCATCAAAAACTGGGGCGAGAAATATTATCACAAAGCCATCTGGTTTTCGACCCTCTGATCATTTTGTAAGTTCCAGGATCCAAATGGATTTGCCTGGCAAATTCCATTTTTTGTCCAGGGAATGCGTTGTACCCGTTACAATATTTTTTCCCTGGCTGAATCCACTGGTTCTTTCAGCGAATCTTTCCGGGTCCAGTGTTTTTTCCTTGTCGTTTGTATTCATCACAACCATTACCGTCTGGTCCTGGCTGTACCTGAAAAAAGTGTACACACCAACTTCCGGTACAAATTGCATGAACTTCCCGGTTTTAATGGCAGAAGAATTTTTCCTGTACTGCGCAATGGTTCTTGTCCAGTTAAACGCCTCATTCTCCAAGGCTGTTCTTCCTGCAGCCTCAAATTTATTAGCGGAGTCGGATGTCCAGCCTCCGGGAAAATCGAGACGCACCCATCCATCCGGGTTGGAAACACCCTTCATCAGTACTTCAGTGCCATAATACATCTGCGGAATACCTCTTGTAGTGAGCAGCCATCCCACTCCCATTTTGAATTTTTCAAAATCCTCTCCTATCTCTGAAAGAAAACGGGTTTTATCGTGGTTGTCGAGAAAGTTCACATGCTTCGTGGGATCCTTATAGATGATGTCCTGCGCAAGGGTTGTATAAAGTTTATTAACGCCTTCTGTCCATCCGAATGGTTCTTTAAGGGCCGGCAGGATGCCATACATGTGCGTCTGGAAATCAGTGACCGCGGGCAGGTTGCTTTTGAAAGCCGTATTCATTTTGTGTTCGGTGAAAAAAGCCTGGTTGATCACACCATGCACCCAGGTTTCACCAAACAGGTGAAGTTTTGGAAATTCATCAAGCAGGGCTTTGTTGCAGCGGTTCATGAATTCAAGATCGTTGTAGGCATAAGTATCAATGCGCCATCCGTCGAGCCCGAATTCTTCGGTTGACCAGATGGCATGCTGGATGAGGTAGGTGGCGAAGAAGGGATTGCGCTGGTTCACATCCGGCATCTGTGTTACGAACCAACCATCGCTCATAAGTTTTTTATCTGCCGCGGATGCATAGGGATCGAAAAGGGTTTGTTCTTTGTAGCTGGTTTGCGTGTATTTAGGCCAGCGGTGAAACCAGGTGCTGTCGGGCATGTCACGGAACAGGAAATGTTCGATACCCGTATGGTTGTAAACGGCATCCTGGATGATCTTCATGCCCCTGCGGTGCAGGTCATCTACCAGTTCATGGTAGGCTTTTTCCCCGCCGATCCTTGGATCAATCCTGTAATGATCGGTAAACGCATAACCATGTTCGGTCCTGTTGGGCATATCATTCAGGATAACAGGATTCAGCCAGATAGCAGTTACGCCCAGGTCCTGCAGGTAACCCAGTTTGTTCTGGATGCCTTTGAGATCACCGCCATGGCGGTCATAGATCTCAGCCCGGTTGAGTGATTGGTCCTTCAAACCCTCAATCCTGTCATTGGAAGGATCACCGTTGCTGAAACGGTCAGGCATGATGAGATAAATAAAATCAGACTGGTTAATTCCCTTATTCCTGGTAATTCCTTTCCCGGGCTTGCGCGCTTTGAGTGGAAAATTGAGTTGCTGCGAACCATCGGGATTCTTCAGCCTGATGACAACGTTGCCGGGTTTTGCAGCAGCCGTTATTTCCAGGTCAATAAAAATATAGTTACGGTTCCGGGGTTTGGTGATCTTTATAAGTTTGATTCCCGGATAACTAAGACTCACCGAATTTTCCTGGATATTGGTACCCCTCAGCATGAGCTGGAGGTTTTTATTTTTCATTCCCACCCACCAGTGCGATGGATAAACGCCATCAACTTTGTATTCTTCAGCAGAAGCGGTGGTGATCACCAGCGAAACAATGATTAAGGCAAAAATCTTTTTCATAATTAAAGAGGTCTGTGTTCAAGAATTTCCATTTCAGCTGCTGCCGCATCGTTATAACCTTCATTCTTTTTTTCTTTGATGAAGAAATAACAGATGATCGCGGCTATGATCATCAGGTATCCTCCCACCTGCACAGCCAGCAGGCGGTCGTTATCAAGCAGGTTGTTCATCACCCATTTGAATCCAAGAGAAGCAATGATCTCAGGGAGTACGATAAAGAAATTAAAGATGCCCATGTAGATCCCGATCTTATGCGCAGGCAGCACATTGGCCAGCATGGCATAAGGCATTGAAAGTATGCTGGCCCAGGCGATACCTACACATGACATGGAAAGAAAGAGCATATTCTTATCAGTGACCCAGGCTACGCTGATGAATCCCAATGCACCGATCAGCAGGCAGATGGAATGTGTGAGCTTTCTTCCCAGTTTATCTGCAATGAAAGGCAGGATGAATGCAAAGAGAAACGTAATGACGTTATAGAAAGATAAGGTGAGACCCGCAAAATCTTTCCCATCTCCAAAGGCCTTATCTGTATCCGTTTCAGCTCCAAAAACATTATAGGCCACTGCCACTGAATAATAAAACCATAAAAGGAAAAGACCAGGCCAGGTGAAAAACTGCACCAGGGCAATCACTTTCATTTTCGGAGGCATGTTCCTGATGGCAGCGAAAATTTCCCTGATGCCGTCAGCAAAACCGGCTTTTTGCGGACTGTTTTTGAAGTTTTCATTGGGAGCAGGCGGGTATTCTTTTGTAGTGAAAACGGTGTACAATACAGAACTCAGGAAAAAGAAAGCACCGATATAAAATGAAAATTTCACATTGTCTGCAATAATTCCTTTGGCCGCGGTATTCTCCATATCAAACCAGTTGTTCAATATCCACGGCAGCGCGGATGCGATACTTCCACCAAGGCCAATTAAAAGGCTTTGCATAACAAATCCCCTGTTCAACTGGCTGTCCGGTAATTTATCTGCCACCAGCGCACGGAATGGTTCCATGGCCACGTTTCCGAAAGTGTCGAGTATCCATAATAATCCGGCTGCCATCCACAGCACAGGACTGTGAGGCATGAATACAAGAGCAATGGAACTGAGGATTGCGCCAACCAGGAAATAAGGCCTTCTTCGTCCCCACCTTGGATGCCACGTGCGGTCACTCATATAACCGATGATGGGTTGTACAATAAGTCCCGTTAATGGCGCGGCCAGGAACAGTAATGGAATTTCATCAGCGTTGGCTCCCAGCACATCGTAAATGGGACCCATGTTGGCTCTCTGCAAATCCCATCCGAACTGGATGCCAAAGAAACCAACGCTCATATTAATGATCTGGGCGAGGGATAGTTTAGGTTTGGTAAAAGACCCGGTTGGGGCAGGCATAGCCATAAGCAATCATTAGTTATTGATCGCCGAATTTAATGATAATGTGTATTTGTGACACGAAAAATTTAAGGGCGGGGGACTGTTGGTGAATGGTGAAT
>CAYWSQ010000061.1:0-15747 GCA_964460925.1 uncultured Flavisolibacter sp.
GTTTCCTGACATCGGTGGAGCCGTGTTCACCATGATCCCAGTGATAGATATTGGTGAATTCTCCCACAACGGCCTTATTATTCCTGAATTCCAGTTTATGTAGTTTCAGGTCTTCCACATCTTCCTGCCTCACCCGCCTGTACATGGGATGCATGGTTCCGCCGGTAAAGCCTGCACGGATTTTAGGATCGTACTGAAAAGGCGGGTCCACCAGGGTGCCGCGGGGATACATGATGCCGGGTATGCCTTTGCCACGGAAGTCAAGATTGTCAGGATGCGGAAGCCCTAATGTATGCCCATATTCATGAGCGGCTGTGGTAGAGCCTACGTAGAGGTTCTCCATCAGGAAATAACCGGTATTGCATCCCAGTCCGTCAACGAATGAGATATTGCCGTGAATGAATTTTTCTACGCGGAAATAATTATTCCTGGGATCAGTATTCTGCAAAACCTCAAGCTCGGTTATTTCTTTTTTTAATTCTGCCGTGATCACGAAACGTACATAATAATGCGTGTTGCTGATGAAGATGCCGGCATTGGGTTCGTTCCACATTCTTTCTATTTCTTCCCTGATATTTTCAGTTACGGTTTCATCGGCCATGTTGCCATAAGTGATGATATGGGAAAAAATAGTCAGCTTGTTTTCCTTCCTGTTCAGTTCTGCTTCACCCATCATTCAAGTTTTAAAGCAAACAATTTTATTGGTTCCGACCTTCCTTTCAATTCCATGGTCCCTATTTTGCTGATGGCATATCCTGCAGGCTGTTCAAAATCTTTCATGAAATCTTCTGAGATCACGTAGGCTTCCTCCAGTTCATTGCACATGCTGCGGATGCGTGCAGTTGTATTCATGGTATCACCACAGTACACGAGGTCTTTTTTGATGATGCCAATGGTGCCGGCAGTTACTTCACCCGCATGCATGCCCACTTTAAAGCGCGGCTGTGCGCCAAACCTCCGGAGATACCTGGGGCCCAGCCTTTCCATAAGATAGTTGGTATTCCTGATAAATTTAAGGCTCTTCAGTTTATTGGCCGGCGTGTTGAACCAGCTAATCACGATCTCGTCGCCCACGTACTGGTAGATCTCACCATCGTTGGCCATGATGGGCAGCGTAATGTCATTGAAAAAATTACGCAGCATATTGAAATATTTTTTATGCCCAAGGTCTTCAGCAATGGATGTGGATTCGTTGATGTCGAGGAAGATGAAGATCCTGTTTTCGATCCTGGGTTTGTGATAACCACCGCTCAGCATGATCCAGAACATGCCCGGGCCATATTTATAGGTTACCTCCAGCAGTATGATGGAGATGAGGGTCATCACACCCATATCAACCATGAAGGAGGAAAAAGTATTGGTGTACACCAGCTTGTTGAAAAAACTGGTGGTGAATTGGGCCAGGTCTTTGGAATAGTTCAATAAAAAATAGAGCATCACCAGGCAGAAGGCAATCACAAAAAATAAAATGACGGTGAGCAGCAGTTTTACTATGAGCGATAACCAGGCAGGGAGGTGATTGAAGGCCGGCTTCAGGTAAAAGATCAGTACCGCGTTAATAACAAGACCAATGATACCAAAAGTGAAAGCAAATTCCATCAGGGTAACGCTTACGCCCAGGTCATTGGTGGGGCGGATCAGGTTCACAAAGAACACCATGCCAAAGATCACCCATACCAATGAGATGCTTACGAGTGTTCTTAGCCGGTAGTAAAATAACCTGGTGGGCATATGGAGCATTATGCAAAATTCATGCGCAACGCAGGCTGGTCAGTATCCATTAATTTCTTAATGGTTTGCCGCCTTTCAATACACTTTGGATCCTTTCCAGGGTTTTCTTTTCTCCGCAAAGGGAAAGGAAAGCTTCCCGCTCCAGGTCAAGCAGGTATTGTTCAGTTACCAATGTTGGTTCACTTAAGTCGCCGCCACACATTACATAAGCAAGTTTTTTCGCAACTGTTGCGTCATGATCTGTAGCATAACCTGCGCTGTGCATGCCGTGGATACCTGCATACAAAGCTCCTAGTGCAGTGCGTCCCAGTACTTTCACATCTTTTTTCTGTACCGGTGTTACATAACCGCTTTCAAAGATTTCCAGTACAGATCTTTTTGCCTCGGTGATGCGGCGGTTTTGGTTCATTACAATTTCATCAAGACCTTTCCTGTATATGCCGAGGTCAAATGCTTCCGGACCGGAAGTGGCCACTTTTGCCGTGGCAATAGTAAGGAAACGGTTCTTGAGGGTAATGGTCTCCGGTTCGTCTTCATGCATTTCTGATGATGCCCTTACCACGAATTCCTTGGTGCCACCACCACCGGGAATGAGTCCCACGCCCAGTTCCACCAGGCCTGTATAGGTTTCTGCCGCTGCACAAACCTTATCGCTGTGGAGTGAAAGTTCACAGGCTCCGCCGAGGGCCAGGCCATGCGGCGCCACCACCACCGGGATAGAAGAATACCTGGCTCTCATCATGGTATTCTGGAACAGTCGTATGGCCATGTCCAGTTCATCATATTCCTGGTCAATGGCCAGCATGAAGATCATACCCACATTGGCGCCGGCACTGAAATTCAGTCCTTCATTGGCGATCACCAGTCCTTTATAATTTTTTTCTGCCAGCTCAATCGCTTTATTGATGCCTGCGAGCACATCACCACCAATGGAATTCATTTTTGTACTCCACTGAAGACCCAGTACATCATCACCAATATCATAAACCCTGCAGCTACCGTTCTTCCAAACGGTTTTATCCTGGTAATTGCTCATTACGATAAACGCATCACTGCCTGCAACCGGTTTGTAAGATTTGGAGGAAGGATCGTAAGCCAGTGATCTGCCATTTTCGATCTTGTAAAAATGGGTGTGACCGGCAGCAAGCATTTCATCAACCCATGGTGCCACTGCATATCCTGCACCCTTCATGGCTTCCGTAGTTTTCTTTACACCAAGAATGTCCCAGCTTTCAAAAGCACCGATCTCCCAGCCAAATCCTGCCATCATCGCATCATCAATGCGGTAGAGTTCATCACTGATTTCGGGAATACGATGGGAGATATAGGAGAACAGGCCATAGTGAAACTGGCGCAGAAATTCCCCGGCTTTGTCGGGTGCTGCCACCAGCATTTTCAAACGCTGGCGCAGGTCATCCACTCCTTTGGCTGCATCCACAGAAGCAAATTTTGGTTTCTGCCTGGGATTATATTGTAGTGTTTTAAGATCAAGAGTATGTATTTCTTTTTCCCCACCGCTGCCCTTGGTTTTTTTGAAAAAACCCTGGCCGGTCTTGTCACCCAGCCATTTTTGTTCTACCAGTTTGTCCAGCCATGAAGGAATGGCGAAAGTATTTTTTTGTTCATCAGCCGGGCAGTGATCATACACTCCCTTTGCCACTTTCACAAGCGTGTCGATGCCAACTACATCTGCGGTGCGGAAGGTGGCTGATTTTGGACGCCCGATCAGCGGACCCGTAAGAGCATCCACTTCGTCAATGGTCATACCCAGTTTTTCGATCAGCCCGAAGATGGCCATCATTCCATACACACCTATGCGGTTGGCGATGAAAGCCGGTGTATCCTTGGCCAGCACGGTTGTTTTGCCCAGGTAAAGGTCTCCGTAGTGCATCAGGAAATCGACTACTCCAGGATCGGTGGAAGGAGTGGGAATGATCTCCAGCAAACGCAGGTAGCGCGGCGGGTTGAAAAAATGCGTTCCGCAGAAATGCTTTTTGAAATCTTCACTGCGGCCTTCACTCAACAGGTGAATGGGAATGCCGGAAGTATTGGATGTGATGAGTGTGCCGGGTTTGCGGAACTGCTCCAGCTTTTCGTAAAGAGATTGTTTGATGTCGAGTCGCTCTACTACTACTTCAATCACCCAGTCGCAGGTGGAAATATCTTTCAGGTTGTCATCAAAATTCCCGGTGGATATTTTTTTGACCACATCTTTTGTATAAACAGGAGAGGGGTTGCTTTTAATAGCGGCCTGCAATGAATCATTGACGATCTTATTCCTTGCGGCCTTGTTATCCGATTCACGGGCTTCAACAGGTACGATATCCAACAATAAAACCTGGAGCCCGATGCCCGCAAAATGACAGGCAATTCTTGAACCCATTACGCCGGAACCTAGTACTGCAACTTTTTTGATGATCCTCTTGTTCATAGTCTGATTTTTTCTGGAATGAGCCGGAAATAGTTAGTTATGCAACTATTTACCGAAGATAATAAAATCAGGTTACAAAAAGCGGATACAACCTCGGAGGTTAACCTCCGAGGTTGTCATTTCCCGAACTGGAATGACCTGGAAATATTAAAGCCGAAAAAGATATCACTATTAGCCCAGTCGTATTCGGTATCGGCGAGGAAGGACCTTTCATTCATTCCTTTGGAGTTGGTGAAATGCAATTGGAAAACATGGCCTCCGGTCTCAAAATCAAAACCCAGGGAAAGCGGGTTATGAATCCCGGCAGATTTTTGCTGGTTGATGACGTAATGATAATCGACATTAAAGGAAATTCTCCGGGTCAGTTTGAAGCGGCCGCCGGCTCCCAGCGAAAAAAGATCATGCGGATCATCCTTTCCGGGCACAAGATTGCGGTGCACCATAGTGGGCATCAACTGCATGGTGATGCTTTCACTGAATTTGCGTCCCGCGATCAATTGTCCATAATAGGCCATGCGGGAAGAAAAATAATTTTTACGCGATGGATCTGCCCATTTCAGGGTCGTGATGGTACTGCC
The DNA here is from genome assembly GCA_964460925.1 of uncultured Flavisolibacter sp. Classification (GTDB taxonomy): domain Bacteria; phylum Bacteroidota; class Bacteroidia; order Chitinophagales; family Chitinophagaceae; genus Flavisolibacter. Next base: position 4,741 of record CAYWSQ010000061.1, read on the forward strand.
CCCTACGGCCACCAGTGAAAATGGAACGGAAGAGGGTCCCTTCGACTGGTGAATGATCCGCCATTTCATAAAACCATCCAGCTCTTTGTTGAAAGTGCTGCGACCCACGCCGATCGTAAAATTGTCAGTGATGCCGTAGTCCAGGCCCAGGCGAACAGTGGCAGGGCCGTCGAGCCCGAAGAGTTCATAAGCACCGCCATTGAGCCGGCCAAAGCGGTGAAGGATCCTGAAATCCAGTACGCCTGGCCGCAGCATTTCCATGCTTTGCGCCATGATCACCCGCGAAGATTTGTAAGTGTTATAAACGTATTCTTTTTTGGGTGCATCTTCCTCCACCATGCCCAGCAAATCTTCATCCTGCGCCTGGGCAAGGGAAGAAAACAATACACCCGATAAAACAACAAGCAGCCTGGTTTTAATAAGCATGATCAGCCTTTTAATGGTTCCAGTTTACAGTCTACTGTAATTTTAATACTGTTCGAGATCTTGTCTTTCACCACGGCAGGAATGCTGATCTTATAATCAGACAATAAAATATTGAAGACCGATTCAATCTCAACTTTTCCCCCGGATACTTTGACCTTGCCGGTGGTTTCAACATCTTTTGTTACTCCATGTATCGTCAGCTTCCCTTTTACATTGGCAGCATAAGTTCCATCCTTGGCATAATTGATCTCTGAATTATTGGTAACAGTGCCCTTGAATTCTGAGCGTGGATACTTGTCACTCTCTACATAATTTTCATTGAAATGCTGTTGCATGAGCTGCTTTTCAAATTCAAATCCTTTCATCTGCACGGCAAACTGCACGGCTCCTGTTTTACTGTCGAGCACTGCGGTCACCGTTTTATTTTTTGCTTCGATATCTTCCAGTGAAGCTTTAGAGAAAAAATCGATTTTACCGGTTTTGGTAAAATACTTTCCCTGGGCCATGCTGCCCAGTGATAAAAGGGTCATGAGGATTACTAAGGATACTTTCATTTTATTCATGCGTTTTTCGTTTTAATGGTCTATTTATTTTCAACAACACTTGCGAAATTCAATTCAACGGTAGTTCCCAGACTGGCCAACAGATCATCACCGGAGGCCTTGCTGTAGCCCGTGCACATGCCTTTGAGAACAGCTTCCTTTCCTACAGTTAGTTTGAGATAATCATTCACATGCCGGCGGTCAAGGCTTATCGTAACGGAAGACGGATCACCTTCTTCTCCTAAAACCACCGCGCCTGAACTGTCCACACTCATCACCATGCCGCTTACCTCCAGTAATTTGTCAACATATTTGATCCTTGAAGCAGCACTGTCCTGGTCAAAAGCAAGGATCAGTTCTTTCGCTGCTATGGTTAGATCCGGTTTCCTGCTTTTCAGGTCCGGATTTTTTTGTTCAAACTTGCTGTAAATAATAAAGGCACCTGCTGCCACTGCCAGCAGGATCAGTAAAACGATCAGTGTTCTTTTTTTCATGTTTTTCCCGTTGCAGGTTCAAAGCTATCAGACTCTTTCAATTTCAGTGCACCGGCGCTGGTAATCTTTCCCAAAAATTCAATTATCCGGCGCACCTGCATCAATCCAGGCTTTCACCTTGCTGATATCACAACTGGTGAGTTTGGGACCGCCCTGAGGCATGGGCGCATACCCGTTGGCGTGACTAATGGCTCCCAGCAGTCGGCCGTCATTAACCCTGGCTTTAACATTCTGGTAGCCCTGCAAATTCACATTTCCGGATGGTGAATTGCCCGAATGACATCCAAGACAGGAATGACCTGTGAGGATATTGGTGATGGTTTGTGAATAGGTAACGCTTACCGGCTGGCAGGTTCCGTAAAGTTCTTCCTCCACATCATAATAACATCCGGCAAGTACAACAGCCAGGATCAAACAGGCTACTATCTTTCTGTTCATAAAAGGCAAATGATTCTGTTTCCAAATTGTACCCGGAAATCATTACTTACTGGAACATTAGTGTTTGCTTGCATCTACGGATTCTCTTCCGGGCATTACATCCAGTAATGAAAGGCAGCGTCTTTCACCAAAACCGTATGATATGTTCGGGCTTGCTTTTGATCATAGCATGAATAACCATGACCGTCCATGCACGGTTCAAGTTTGTGACATGAGTGTCACGAATCCTTCCGGGATTTTTAGTAGAAACGTTTTTTTGTTCTGAACCGTTGCCTTGTCAGCGCACAGTTGATCCATTTTCTGTGAGGGCATCCGGGTTCACAAGGATCAGTTTGCCATCCGGCTGTTCGGCAGTGAGTATCATGCCCTGGCTTTCGATACCTCTCATTTTACGGGGAGCAAGATTGGCGACCACGATCACCTGTTTGCCCACCAGGGTTTCCGGTTCAAAATGCTGTGCGATGCCGGAAACAATCGTGCGGGTTTCAAATCCAAGGTCAACCTGGAGTTTTAATAATTTATCTGCCTTGGCAACTTTTTCGGCTGCTGTAACGGTGGCGATGCGCAGGTCCAGCTTTCCAAAATCGTCATAAACAATTTCGGCTTTCAGTGGTTCCGTTGCTGGTGCGAGTGTATTTGAAGCTTTTTCTTTTTCCTGTTCCATACGTGATCTTTGAAGTCCTGATTTTAATTTATCAACCTGGTACTGCACTTCAGCATCTTCAATCTTGCGAAACAGCAATTCCGGTGCACGAAGGCTGTAACCCACGCTGAGCAGTTTCATGCTGCCGCCATTTTCCCAGTCCAGCATTTTGTCAACCACCTTCATCTGGTGGATCATTTTCCTTGCAGTGTTGGGAAGAAAAGGATTGATGAAAATCGCCAGGTTGGCACATAGCTGCAGGCAGATGTGCAGACAGTTATCAATCAATGCCTGCAGGTGACGGCTGGTATCCTCGTTATCTTTCGCGGCTTCCATTTTTTTGGCAAGGATCCAGGGTTCTTTTTCCTGCATGTATTTATTACCGGTTCTCGAAAGGTCGATCACGGTGAACAAGGCATCCCTGAATTTATATTCCTCCAGCAGGCCCTGGATTTTTTCCTTGGCCTCATGAATAGCTGTGATAATGGCCTTATCTTTTTCATCAATAAGATCGTTGTGAAATTTCGGAACCTTTCCTGCTGTGAGCTTGTGCATCAGCACAAAGGTCCTGTTCACATAATTTCCGAAAATGGCTACCAGTTCGCTGTTCACTGCGTCCTGGAATCCTTTCCACGTAAATTCGCTATCCTTTGTTTCGGGTAATATGGTAGTGAGATAATAACGCAGCGCATCAGCAAGCTGGGGTCCGCCATTATCTTTTTTGATGAAGTCATCAATATAATCCTGCATGTCGAGTTTCCAGTTTCGGCTGGTACTCATTTTGTCACCTTCCAGGTTCATGAATTCATTGGCCGGTACATTATCAGGCACATTGTAGCCATGCAGGTGCAGCATCACCGGGAAGATGATACAGTGAAAAACAATATTATCCTTTCCAATAAAATGAACAAGCTTGGTATCCTTTTCCTTCCAGTAGGGTTCCCAATCCTTACCATTGTCGAGTGCCCATTGCCGTGTGGCACTGATGTAACCGATAGGCGCATCAAACCATACATACAGCACTTTACCTTCCGCTTCTTTCAATGGAACAGGTACACCCCAGTCAAGATCACGTGTAACAGCCCGGGGCTGCAGGCCGCTGTCGATCCAGCTCTTGCACTGCCCGAGCACGTTGGCTTTCCAGTCGTTCTGGTGCTGGTTCAGTATCCAGTTGCGCAGCCAGTCCTCATGCCGGTTCAGCGGCAGGTACCAATGCCTCGTTGGTTTTTTTACAGGCGGTCTCCCGCTTAATGTACTTACAGGATTAATGAGTTCATCGGGACTCAACGCGGTGCCGCATTTTTCACACTGGTCCCCAAAAGCTCCTTCGAATCCGCAGTTGGGGCAGGTGCCCTTGATATAACGGTCAGCTAAAAAGGTCTGTGCTTCCTCGTCGAAATACTGTTCGCTTTCATTGATCTCAAGCGCGCCGCGGTCATTCAAATAAGTGAAGAATTCCTTAGCCGTTTCATGGTGAAGCGGGTTGGAAGTACGGTCGTACACATCAAATGAAATAGAAAGATCCTCGAAATTCTCCTTCATGATCACATGATACTTGTCAATGATCTGCCGGGGAGTTGTGCCTTCCTTCATGGCCTGTATGGGAATGGCCGTTCCGTGTTCATCGCTGCCGCAAACAAAAACTACATCCTTTTTGCGGGCACGCAGGTAGCGCACATAGATGTCGGCCGGGATATAGGCTCCTGCCAGGTGGCCGATATGTTTTTGCCCGTTGGCATAGGGAAGGGCTGATGTGACCAGGTATCTTTTAGGTTCATTCATTGCTCTACGATCTTTTTATTTCCTGCTTCATCATCCAGGCAGGAAGTGGCAAAAATACCGCAAAGCAGCCAACCAGTTCAGTTGCGCTTAGTCTTTCCATTGATAACGGATAACGGTGAGTGGTTTGAATTCCTTTTCCCTTCCTTTTACTGACTGGTTATTCTCATTGAAAATACCAAGGTGGGAATTGGCGAGTATGAACACATGATCTCCAGCCTTTGAAAGGGTGGTGGGCTGTACAAAGGAATGATCTCCTTTTAAAATTTTGGTTTCCCTCACAATGGTTTGCCCGGTTTCGTCGAGCTCATACTTTATCATCATGGGTGTATCAAATCTGCTTGTTTTTACATCATAACTGTAAATTCCCATCAACTGGTTACCCGCATATACCAGCCCGTCTATGCCATGTGTGACCAGTGTATCGGTGAACCCCGGAAGTTTATGAATGGTTTTTGTCGGGATGTCTATCCGCAACAGTCCTGAACCATAAGAAGCCACGTAAAGCTGCTGATTGGCTCCTGCTGCAATGCCATTGGGAAAAAGAATGGCTTTGCTATCCAGGAAAATTTCAAGCCTGTTGTTAATGATGTCGGCATAATAAATTTTACCCGACCTGGTATCTGTGATATAGAGATTTCCTTTTTCGTCAAGATCAAGGTCATTGAACATGGTAGGCAGGCTGTCCTCTTTGATGAATTTGTAAACGGTGTTACCCGAAGACAGGTCAAAACCGTGAAGCTGGCTGATGAATTTCTTAGGTGAACTGCTCACGGATATGGCCCAAAGCAGGTTGCGTGTAGTATCGATCTTCATTCCCAGTCCTTCCAGGAAGCCATCCCTGCCGGTTGGTATAAAATCGGCCTGCTTTTCGTCTTCCCTGAATACCACGATCTTTTTTTTGGCGATGCTGCTCACATAAATGAATCCATTTCGCGGATCAGTAGCGATGCCTTCCGGTACCAGCAGCGGATCGGAGATGAGATAGATCTTTTTAGTGAGGTTTTGTGCTGTCAACTGCAGACTTATTAATAAAGACATCAATGTGAAAAGCTTTAGCATCTGTTATTATTTGCTACAAAATAGCAAGTTGCCTGTTATTAAATGAACACGCTTGTGTAAATTGACCAAATGAACCGTAAACGATTTCTTGGAGCAGCGGGAAGTTTGATCGCGGGATTGTCCATTCCCTTTCCATCATGGTCAGCCGCTGCAAAAGATGAAGAACCACCTTCCATTAAAATCCCTCCTTACCTGAAACCGGGCGATATCATTGGCATTACCTCGCCTGCAGGATACATCACTCACGAAGAGATCATGCCTGCATTGGGTTTTTTGAAAAGCTGGGGATTTGAGACCAGGATAGGTAATACCATTGGTAAAAGAGATTTCACTTTTGGTGGTACAGACCAGGAAAGGCTGGATGATCTCCAGGCCATGCTGGATGATCCTTCCATTAAAGCCATCATGTGTGCAAGAGGTGGTTATGGATCTTTAAGGATCGTTGACAAAATCAACTGGAAAAAATTCACCAGTCATCCCAAGTGGATCATTGGCTTTAGTGATATCACCGTGCTGCATAGTCATGTGCATGCCAACTGCCGGATTGCTTCCATCCATTCCAAAATGACCAATAGTTTCCCGGATGACTACCATTCGGCGGAACCAGTTCAACTGGAAACGATCATTTCCATCCAGGATGCGCTTACTGGTAAAAAAGCACGCTATACTGCCACACCTCATGCTTCCAACCGCAAGGGAGATGCAGTGGGAATCCTGGTCGGGGGGAACCTGAAAACCATCGAGAACCTGGCCGGATCTGCCTCGGATATCAGCACTGATGGAAAGATTCTTTTTGTTGAGGATACGGGCGAATACCTTTACAGTATCGACCGGATGTTCTGGAACCTCCGGCGTACAGGCAAACTCAAAAAACTGAAAGGACTGGTTGTAGGCGGGTTCAGGGTCAAGCCTGATGATCCCGGGGCTGATTTCGGCCGCACTGTGCAGGATATTGTGCTGGAGAAGATCCGCGATCACAGCTATCCTGTTTGTTTTGATTTTCCTGTTGGTCACCAGCGTAATAATTATGCTTTGAAATGCGGCGTGAAGCACCGCCTTGTTGTAAACGAAAATGAAGTGAGTTTAACTGACAGATCATGAGAAAGATTCCCCCTTATTTACAGAAAGGAGATACTATTGGCATTGTGGCTCCAGCCGGCTACATGGCCATTGAAAAAATGCAGTCCTGCATCGAAACGCTGGATAGCTGGGGTTATACCGTGCAAATGGGAGCCACCACGCATAGCAATTCAACAACCTATTTTTCAGGTACTGATGAGGAAAGGCTCAACGACCTTCAGCAAATGATGGATGACCGCAAGGTGAAAGCCATCCTTTGCGCCCGGGGAGGTTATGGTACCAACAGGATCATTGACCGGCTGAACTTTAAAAAATTTAAAAAGCATCCCAAGTGGATCATTGGCTTCAGTGATATCACTGTTCTGCATTCCCATCTCTTCACCCAATACAAGATCGCTTCGCTGCATGCGCCCATGGCTGCTGCTTTCAACGACGGGGAATCGGAGAATCCATATGTGCGATCGTTGTGCAAAGCACTGGAGGGAGAAAGAGGGAGCTATAGCTGTGCACCTCACCTGCTGAACCGCAAAGGAAAAGCAGAAGGACTGCTTGTAGGTGGCAACCTTGCTTTGCTCGCTCACCTGGTTGGAACGGATTCTGATATCAACACAAAGGATAAGATCCTCTTCCTCGAAGACATAGGGGAGTATCTCTATAATATCGACCGGATGATGATCCAGTTGAAAAGGAGTGGCAGGCTTGATAAACTGGCAGGGCTGGTAATTGGAAGGTTCACCGACAATAAGGATACGGAAAGGCCTTTTGGTAAAGATGTGTACGAGATCATACATGAACATGTGAGCGGATACGATTACCCGGTCTGCTTCCAGTTCCCGGTGAGTCACGATAAGGAAAATTATGCTTTGAAGATCGGGGTGAATTATTCCTTTGAAGTGACCGATGACCTGGTTGTGCTGGAAGAAAAAGTAGAAGAAAGCTGATGAATTTTTTCATAAAGAAACCCCGCCGGGGCGGGGTTCCTGTTCAATTGTAATTTGGGTTCTTCTAAACTCCTTTGATTTCGTCGGTTAAACTTTCTCCTTTGCTGTTGAACTATGTATCGAATTCATTGTGTTCATGTCCAGTCCAAGACCCTGCGCAATGGCCATTCCCAGCCCGATGTCGGCGCGGAAGAAATGACAAAGCTGGCGGTTAATGATCTCATCTTTTTTTGGTCCGCTGATGCCTTTCATAGCACCAACAATATTATGCACCAGGTTTTGTTTGTCTTCCGGACTTAACACTTCTCTCCAGAAAATACCAGGCTGTGAGTAATGATCATTCTCACCCTCTGCGTTCCTGTCGTAATTGTCAGCCACAAGTCCATCGAGCTCAAACGGGGTGTGACGGTAAGATTCATCCGCTTTGATATCATCAAAACTGTTGGGGAAATAATTGGGTGCATCAGCGCCGTTGCCGTCAAGTCGCATGGAACCATCCCTTTCATAATTATTCACCGCGAATGGACATCGGTTTACTGGCAACTGCTCATAATTCACACCCAGGCGGTAACGGTGTGCATCGGGGTAAGAGAGAATCCTTCCCTGCAGCATTTTATCCGGTGAATAGCTGATGCCATCCACTACATGCGCAGGCGCGAAAGCTGATTGCTCCACATCAGCAAAATAATTCCTGGGAACAACATTCAGTTCCAGCACTCCAACATCGATCAGCGGATAATCTTTCTGCGACCAGGTTTTGGTAAGATCAAACGGGTTTACCTTATAAGTTCTTGCTTCTGCTTCTGGCATGATCTGAACCTTCATGGCCCAGCGTGGGAACTCACCCCTGTCAATGGCTTCCACCAGGTCACGCTGCGCATGATCAGGATCTTCACCCTTCATCTTCACGGCTTCGCTGTCAGTAAAGTTTTTGATTCCCTGCAGGGTCTTGAAATGGAATTTCACCCAGTAGCGTTCATTTTTATCATTGATGAAACTGAATGTATGGCTTCCGAAACCATGCATGTGCCGGTAGCTGTAAGGTGTGCCACGGTCAGTCATGAGAAACATCACCTGGTGAAGGCTTTCTGGATTCAGGCTCCAGAAATCCCACATCATTGTAGGGCTCTTGGTATTGCTGCGTGGCTCCCTTTTCTGGGTATGAATAAAATCAGAGAATTTTTTAGGATCCTTGATAAAGAAAATCGGGGTGTTATTTCCAACCAGGTCCCAGTTGCCATCTTCGGTATAGAATTTAATGGCAAATCCACGTGGGTCTCTTTCTGCATCCGCAGATCCTTTTTCGCCGCCAACTGTAGAAAAACGCAGGAAGACCCTTGTTTCCTTGCCAACCTTGTTGAAAAGTTTGGCCCTGGTATATTTTGAGATATCGTGGGTTACTGTGAAAGTTCCATAAGCACCTGTGCCTTTTGCATGCACCACGCGCTCGGGAATTCTTTCCCTGTTGAAGTGGGCCATTTTTTCATGAAGAATAAAATCCTGCAGCAGCAAGGGGCCTCTCGGACCGGCACTCAATGAATCCTCATTATGGTAATAAGGAATGCCGGAGGCGGTAGTAAGTTTTTTAGCGTCTGACATAATCTAAAAATTTAGGGAAGAAATGTAGCTTATAATTCCGGTCACAAATATGACCCTGATTTCTTATAGTCTGAATTGATTATTTTTATCTTTTGATAGACAACAACTATGACCTTTGTCCAGCTTGAATATATTGTTGCCCTCGACACGCACCGGCATTTTGCCATGGCAGCCGAACACTGCCATGTAACCCAGCCTACGTTGAGCATGCAGATCAACAAACTGGAGCAGGAACTGGGGGTTAAGATATTCGACCGTAGCAAGCAGCCGGTATTACCTACCGAAGCGGGTTTGGAGATCATTGAAAAAGCAAGGCTGATGGTAGGCCAGAAAGAGGCTTTACTGGAGAGCATTCATGCTAAGAAAGGAGTTGTGAATGGTGAACTCAGGATCGGTGTCATTCCCACACTGGCTCCTTACCTTCTTCCTTTATTTGTGACTTCCTTTACCAAAAGATTTCCTGCTGTAAAACTGATGGTGGTCGAACTCACCACCCAGAACCTGGTGAGTCACCTGAGAGATGGGAGGATCGATGCGGGTATCCTGGTAACGCCTTTGCAGGAGCCCGGGATCAATGAAGATGTATTGTTTTATGAGGAGATGGTGGCTTATGTTTCCCGTAATCATGCCATGTACCAGAAAGATTATGTTCTTCCGAGGGATATCGATCCTGATAAATTATGGCTGCTGGAAGAAGGACATTGTTTCCGCTCCCAGATCGTGAATCTTTGTGAGCTCAGGAAAAAAAGCAATACAGGACGCCAGTTTGAATATGAGGCCGGCAGCATTGAAACCTTAAGGAGAATGGTGGACCTGAACGATGGCATCACCATTATTCCTGAACTGGCTACGCTGGACCTTACCGCGCGACAGCAGCAAAGCCTGCGGCATTTCAAATCTCCCGCTCCCATGCGTGAAGTAAGCATGGTGGTACACCGGCATTTTGTAAAGAAGAAACTGATTGAAGTGCTGAAGCAGGAAATACTTAAGGTGGTTCCTGAAAAGATCCGCCATAATAAAAAGACCCTGGTAATCCCGGTGGATCAAGCCATTTAGCCTAAAGCCTGAGTAAGCTGTCCATTTTCTGCTTGTAGAGCGGTTTTTCAAAAAGGTCGTTATGCTCACCTCCCTCGATAGTTACCAGTTCGAGTCCGGGTTTTGAGGCTTTCAATTCCCTGGCGTGTTCATAGGGAACGATCGCATCCCTGGTTCCATGGAAAATGGTGAGCGGCGCTGTGGTCTGGTTGATATATTCATAGGTAGGGAGTTCATACCTGCTTAAAAAGGAGGATGGATACATAGGTGCGAAATCTGCCGCCAGCTTTTTCATGCTGTAATAGGGTGTTTCAAGTACCAGCCGCCTGCAGGTTTTCTGAGAAGCCAGGTAAGCGGCGATACCAGTGCCGATGGATTTGCCATAGATCATGATATTGCTGTCTGCAGGGTTACCCGGGAGTAATGAATAAAATAACATAGCCTGTGCATACAAGTTATTTTCATTCCTTTTACCGGTGCTTTTTCCAAAACCGGGATAGTCTATCATCCATAACTCGTAACCCCGTGAAGTGAAGAAGGAGGGATATTTTTTATAATATTCCACGTTGTTCATGTTGCCATGAAAAAACAGAACGGTTCCTTTTTTTATGATGGCAGATGGAAATTTTATGATGCTTACATTTTCACCATCCAGGCTGGCATTCACCTCTTCAAATGCCTGGTTGAATTTGTATTGATAATCTTTACTGACATCCCTGGGATGGAACATGAATTTTTCCTGGAAGAAATAAAGCAATAATCCACCCAGCACGTAAACCAGTACAAGAAGCATGAGTATTCTTTTGAACCATTTTTTTGTATTGGGTGTCATGCTTTCAAAATTCCATAAAAAAACCCGACATGATGCCGGGCTTTTTATGCCTGATTATTTTGATGACTTTCTGAACTCTTATTAACTACTTACCGCCTTCCCGCCTTCCCGGCCTTCTTATTCGATAAAAGGAATA
>CAYWSQ010000061.1:15757-17419 GCA_964460925.1 uncultured Flavisolibacter sp.
GTAAGGCGGTAAGTAAAGTCATTTATTTATGTAGAGACTTAAAGATTCTATTATTTCTCTAATCTCCTAATCCCATAAATCAAGGTCAGATCAGTTGTAACGTGTATAATAATTCCTCAGCCTATGGGAAAGATCACTCTGGATCTGCCTGAACAATTCCTCCATGATCCTTTCTTCAGCAGGAGGCTGCGTATTTTCTTTATTCAGCAGGGCCTTATCACTATCGCTCAGCGCTCTTTCATCACCCGTAAAAGTTACGAATTCTGACTGCCACCTGTGCTCGCCGGTGAACCTGTCGTTCCAGATAGTGAGGCCTCTTGTATCTCTCAGGGAAATGAACAGGTCACCCTGGGATACCAGTGTTCTTTTGGTGGTGGTGATTCTTGCTTTTACAGTACCGTACTGTTTTACCACGGAGTCAGGTTTGTAAACAATCTCTTTGATCACCACTTCACGGCTCACTTCACGGGTAGATTTATTATCATAAGGCTGTCCGATGGATATGCGGCTCATGTTGAGGTCCATCACCTGGTCGGCCTCTATATCCTGGCTGCGTGCATCGTATTCGGTATAGAACCTTACAAAATCATTGTTCATATTATAGGAAAGCGTGCGGATGATATCGCGCTGGAACTGCTGCATCAGTTGCGAAGAACTATACTGGTAGCCACCGCCAAACTGCTGCATGGGAGCAATGATCACTTTTGTAAGTGCCAGGTCGTAAGCTTCATCACGCTGCCTTCTCAGTTCAAAATCATCAGGCAGGAAACGAAGGGCTGCATTGTATTCACGGTATCCTTCGCGAAAAGCCTGCTTGGTGCCTTCTTCCATCCACCTGTTGCCCTTGGCAATATGCACTTCCGCGGCCTTCTCGGCAAAAGTGTTCACATAGCTGGAATAATCGGTTGTTTTGATCAGTCGTGCTACCGCAGGATATAACTGTATGGTTTTGTATAAATGCTGGAGTTCGAGGTAATGAACATAAATACTTTCAAAACGGCCTTCACTCTTGCTGTTATTCAGGATCCTGATGGCATCCTCGTGCTGGGCTACTGAATAATTATAGGATTGCTGCACCAGTTGACGGGTTTCATAATCATCCTGGTTCTTCTGTAATTTTTTTACACCCAGTTCCACCGCTTCGGTGTAATCGCCTTTCTGGTACGATTTGCTGGCTGTTTTACAACTGTACAAGAGTACAATTGAAAAGGCAATGAAGAAAGTGTAGAGTTTAGTCATGGTCTGGTTTTTCTTGTTTGAGCCAAAACAAAGGATAAAGGTTACTTACTAAATGTTATTTAGAGCATCCTTAACAAACTTTCACGCTCGGGTAGCCCAGACAAAGAAACAAAATGGTCGCGGGAAATCAAAGTCGGTAGTCGGGAGTTCAAAGTTCATAGTTGAAAGTTCAAAGTCAGTGAACCAAAAAACTGAATTGTTACTCCTTTCTCTGACATGTAGAAGTTAAGAGTTGATCTGACAATTGGCACCAATCAGCCGCATCGCCCCCACAGCCTCCGATTTAGAACTTTCTACTATGAACTGAATTATTAACTAGGAACTCTTTTAGCCGCATCGCCCCCACAGCCTCCGACTTTGAACTTTCAACTTTGAACCATTACTGTCCGGTAAATCACCATTAATTTAAAAGAAAAGGAGGCT
>CAYWSQ010000062.1:0-17372 GCA_964460925.1 uncultured Flavisolibacter sp.
TAATTCAAAGGGCAATTGAAAAAGAACTGGTAGTCAATATTGCCAGCAATGGTCTTTTGATCAATGAGGCTATGGCTAAAAAGATCGCAGCAGCTGGAGTTCATAGCGTTACATTAAGTCTGGATGGTTGCAATTCGGAAACGCATGATCACTTTCGTCAACATAAGGGATTATTTGAGAAGAGCACCGAGGCGATCAAACTTCTTGTTAAGGAAGGTTTAAGAGTGGTAGTAAGCTTTACACCTACACTCTTGAATTATAGCCAGGGAAGGAAGGTTGTGGAACTTGCTTATACGCTGGGTGCAAGCGGAGTAAATATGTCGGAATTTGTACCAGTCGGTCGAGGAACCAGGGAAATGGCTTTGCCTCCTAATCTTCTTAAAGCGGTCATTGAAGATTGGATAGAAATGCGAAAAGAGTATAAGGGAAGGATGCAAATCATATGGCATGATTGCAGAGCATCATTACTGGTATCAGAAGATCACCTGGATAAATACAGCGGTTGCGGAGCCGGGAAACTTACAGCCAGGATCATGGTTGATGGCACACTTACACCGTGTGTATTTCTTTCGACACCTGCAGGAAATTTAAAAGAAAAACCATTCAAAGAAATTTGGAAAAACTCAGGGCTGCTGAACTCTATCCGAAATCGTGACCTACAGGGTGGTAATTGTTCTACTTGTGAATTCAAATCCAGGTGTGGTGGATGCAGGGCAGTATCAATGGCTTACCATGGCAATCCACTCATGGGCGATGCCTCATGCTGGCTTTTTCCAGAATGTGAATCTATCAATTAATTTATTATGGACTACCAGGCAATCCCGATTATGTCAAAAGACATTATCTCAAGAAAAGACAGCAACGGAATTTTACTATTTCAGGTACAATCTGATGAAATGTATTTTGTAACTCCTGTTGTATATCATTTGGTCATTGCAAAATGTAATGGTACACAAACCCTCGCTGAAATTTCGGGTCAATTACCTGAAAATATCAATAAAAAAGATCCGGAAATTTTTGAAAAGTTCATTAATGACCTCATTAAAAGAAATATAATAGCGTTATGGTAATCCAAACAAAAAGAATGGTTCCGGAGTATCCCTACCACCTTGTATGGATTGCAACAAACGCCTGCAACGCAAGGTGTGTACACTGCTCAACTGCAGCTGCCAAAAAACTTCCCGGTGAGCTTGAGACTGAGGAAGTCAAAACCTTATTCACTCATCTTTCCTCTATCGGTCTCTTTGATGTTGCCATTTCTGGAGGTGAACCACTAACCCGGCCCGACCTGTTGGAAATCATCTGGCATATGAAAAGCCTTGGGCTTAAATATGGAGTGGGATCCAATGGTTCTACCATTACAAAAGAAAAAGTTAGGCTTCTTAAAGAAGCGGGAGTAAGCCGTTTACAGATCAGCATTGATGGAACAGAAGAACTGCATGACCTTGCCAGGAGGTGGACAGGTTTATATCAAAAGTCCAAGAATGCAATTCTATTGGGTGTCGAGGGGAATTTACAGGTGAACGTATGTATGACCCTTCACAAACTTAACTATACTGTGCTGGAAGATGTAGTGAAGTCTTGTATGGAATGGGGTGTTAAGAAATTCAATCTTTCCAGATTTATTCCCACAGGCCGTGGAGATCAGACTTTAGACCTGCCAAAACTATTGTGGAAAGAGTTGATCCATACATATCAAAGATTAAAGGAAAGATATGCTGACCGAATAGAGATGACCACTCATCTGAGTCAATCCATATTGGTCAATCCGGACCTGAATGATTGTTTTGGATTCAATGGTTGCCAGGCAGGCATTGGACAAGGGTGCATAGGCCCAACGGGAGATGTGAGTCCTTGTGTGATGTTACCTGTCATAGTTGGAAATATCAGAGAACATTCTTTTGCTGAGGTTTGGTCGCAATCGAACCTAATTCAATCTTTAAAAGCGCGAAAAGAACTTAAAGGAGCCTGCGGCAGTTGTGCTTTCATTGACAAATGTGGAGGATGCAGAGCGGTGGCTTATGCATATACCAATGATGTATTAGAGACTGACGGTAGGTGCTGGTTGGTCAATTAAATTATTCATCAATAAAATCTTCATTATGGCAACACTAAATTACAATTCTGAAAATTCCAGGGTAGTTGAGCAGTATTTCAAACTGATATCCAGACTGAGGAACAGAGATGAGGCTGCAGTAGAGAAACTTCTTGAACTATGGCATCCTGAAGGCGTCTTTGAATTTGCAGGTTCCCCACCGGTTGTAGGTATTTACAAGGGCATAACAGCAATCCAAACCCTTTATAAAAACCGACTTAATAGCAGCGGGATGAATCTAAAACTCGACTTTGGCAAAGAAAACCTAAGAGAAATTAGCCTTGGTATTGTAGATACACAAGCCACGCATTTAAGAGAAAAGGAAAACCAGGTTATTGTTGGTTGGAGAACAATTATCGCAACAGAAGACAAAAAGGGATTTGATATTGCGGGTTCGCATCTTTTCAATTTTGAAGAAGGAAAGATTAAAAATCTGAGAGTCAATATTTCTCCCAAACCAGACAAGAGCCTTGATAAAAACATAACAGAGGCCGATTTTTCAATACAGGATGTGGGAAGACTTTCACTGGCAGCATGGGCAGTTGTATAAGAGTGAAGTTCAAAATCCCGTGATAACTCGTTCAATTTATAACCAAATGGAAGTATGAAGTGCAAACCATTAACTGCACTTCATACTTAATACCCTACATTTCTAATACTTATCCTGCTTCCCTGAATAAAATATGCAGATAACTGGCATAAAAAAGCCCCGATGTTTTATCATCAGGGCTTTTGTGATCCCGCTGGGACTCGAACCCAGGGCCCATACATTAAAAGTGTATTGCTCTACCAACTGAGCTACGGAATCAATTTACCTACTGGTAAATTTGGTTTGCAAAAATAACGGTCGGCTGTTAAGCAGCCAAAAATTATTTGTGAGAAATAAAATTTTTAAAAAACTTACCTCAACACCTCGTGCATCACTTCCAGCATCTCAGTAGCACTGGCTGCTCCCTCAAGATTCACCAGTTTGAGGAATGATCGGTTAGTTTTAGCGCAGTAAACCGCCAGGGAACCATCATCCTCCAGCCTGCGGTCGTTTTGCAGCACTACGTTTTGTCCTTCCTTTTTTAATTTATTATAAATGGCCTCATCACCCGTGATAAAATAACCTGCGTTTGATAGGGAAGCCTGGTGGTATTCCTTTACTGTCTTTTCCTGGCTGCCACTGCTCACATATACTGACATCGCTTCTCCTTCCGTCATCATCACAATGGTCTTTTGTACAGGTATCTCATCCAGCACAAAACGGGCGAATTGTTGCAGGTATTCATCCGCAGCCTTGCTCCAGCAATGATTGGCCTTGAGATGCAACCGCCTTCCCCAACTGGTGAAGATGGCATCGGGATCAAAAACAACTTTTTTATCAAAAAGATCTGCTTCCACTACCCTTCCGCTGTTCGACAGCCTTACCAACCCGGATTCCTCATCACGAACCATCATCATGGATAACTGTTGCGCCATCCCGTCATCATTATAAAGATCTACCAGCACATAATCATTACCGGATTGTTTGTTGAATTTTTCCAATGTGATCAACTGGTCACCGATCCGGAAAAAACTCCGGTTAACAGGTGCTTTGGATGTTGAACTGAAATCCGGAAGGCTGGTTTGCAACAAAAGGCAAACAGGCAGGAGGTACAAGAATGTTTTCACAAAATCAGCGTTTAAATGGTCTGCATCGGCTTACCGCCACTTATCATGTGCACTGCATTGCCTTGATACAATCATTTTCTGTGCCAGCCGCCACAGCCTTTACCGCTCATTTCTCCAGAATGCTGACCACGGCTTTGAGCATCCTTTCCTGTTCTTTGATATGCCCATGTTCCGCCTCAATATTAATATAGGTCCTTCCCTGCCTGCCCATCCACACACTCAGGGAACCATCATCCTTTGCGTTTTCATTATCCTGCAGTACCACGTTTAAATCTTCCCTACTTAATTCATCGAAAACATCCGGGTCTGTCGTGAATATAAAATCATCAGGATCCATTTTTTCATTAATATGCACCCCGAGGGCATCTGCCTTCCGTGCCGCCTTATAATCTGCAATCGAATACCTGTTATCGGTATTATTATGTATGGCGATCACCTGCGAACTAGGGGGAATGAGCATGAGAAGAAATTCAGCCAGCCGTTCCACTTCTTTTTCAGCAGCCTGGGAGTAGTTACCAAGCGTCCTGAGACTGGCTTCCCTTCCTGCAACGGTGAAAATCCTGTTGGGATCAAAACGGTACATGGATCCTTTATAACTGAATGAAACATTACGCTCTCCCTCATTCTCCAGTGAAATGAATTTTCCACCGGAGGCATGAACCTCGGCCAGGGCACTGGCCACCGCGGTCTGTTCATCATGGTGTAGCTGGATGAATACAAAACCGGAAGACTTCACACCGGTATATTCTTTTACGGGAATGATGGAATTTCCCAGTTCAAACCGGTGTAGCTGTACCAGGGGTTCCTTACCGCCTTCAGCGCGGCAACGTTCAATAAAAGAAATAATATGATCGCGAGTGTTCTTGTCATCTGATACCTATGCTTCCAGCTCTGCAATGAGCTTTTGCATGATATCCTTATCAATCATTTTCTGTGCCAGCAGGATCATATTCATGAAGGCTTTTTGGTGGGAAATGCCGTGACCAATGATCACAGGCTTGGAGATACCGAGCACGGGCGTGCCGCCCACATTCTCAAAATTGAAGCGTTCAAAATAAGGATGATTGATTTGCTGCCTGCCGGTAATCTCAAAAAGTGATTCAGCCATCTTGAGAATGATGTTACCGGTAAAGCCGTCACAAACCATCACATCGGCTTTATCAAGCAGGATGTCCCTGCCTTCCACGTTGCCGGTGAAATGTATATGGCGGTTCTCTTTCAGCAAGGGATAAGTGGCTTGCGCCAGCAGGTTGCCCTTCCCCTCTTCCTCACCGATGTTGAGCAGGGCTACGCGGGGCTTTTCTATACCCAGGATGTTTTTGGCATAAACAGAACCCATGATGGCAAACTGGTTGAGTTGCTCCGGTTTGCAGTCGGAATTCAATCCCACATCAAGCAAAAGCCCGGTGCCACCATTTTCTTTGGGAATGATGGTGGAGATGGTAGGCCTGATCACTCCTTCGAGGGGCTTAAGCGCATAAAGTGATCCAACCAGCATGGCGCCGGTACTGCCCGCACTGATGAAAGCATCTGTTTTGCCCGTGGATAATAATTGAAAACCTACAGAAATGGATGACTGTGGTTTTTCCCGTAAAGCCCGGGTAGGATGATCGTGCATGTCGATCACCTGCGGGGCATGTACAACGGTGAAAGCTGAGGAATCAACCGGGTGCTCATTCAAAACCTGCCTGATCTTTTCTTCATCACCAACGAGTACCAGGTGTGCCTTGCCTGTCTGCAGATATTGCTGAATGCCTTTGATGGCTTCAAGGGGAGCGAAATCGCCTCCCATCATGTCAATTCCTATCTTCATGTGTTCAAGCTTGTCTTAATTACCCGGGCTGATGTAAAGAAAACGCAAAAGTCGCCAGGAAAACCTTCCCCGCGACTTTACATTAATTATCTCAATAACTTCTTATTTCTTAACAGGGGAGTTTTCTGCAACAACCTGTCCTTTATAATAAAGTTTTCCTTCACTTACGTGGGCACGGTGACGAACATGTGTTTCGCCGGTAGCGCTGTCGGTAGTGAGGGTGGCAGCTACAGCTTTGTAGTGTGTTCTGCGTTTCGCACTTCTTTGCTGCGAATGTCTGCGTTTGGGATTTGGCATATCTGACTCTTTAAAGTTTTAATAATTCTAATTGCTTTGAGCTGCAAGCTGCTAGCTTCTAGCTGCAAGCTGCTGGTTACTGATCCAGCCCCTTAAATTTCTCGAGGCCTTTCCAGATCGGGTTGGATCCTTCCTTATCATCCGTACCCAGTTTTTTCAAAACCTCGCGGGCCGAAGGATTACAATAAGGTCCGTCCATATTCTCATATTCACAGGTCTTCTGCATCGGGATACTGAGGTTCACGAATTCGTAAATCCAGTCCTTTACATCAATATGGCTTTCTCCCCTGGAGATATAGTACACGTCAGGATCGTCTTCCTGTTCATTCATCACATCAGGCTCATCGGTCATCTTCACCGTGATGGTGAATTCATCGAAAAGCTGCAGGGGCAGGTTGTTATTGCAGCGGTCGCAGGTGACCTCCGCCTTACCCCCGATCTCGAAACGCAGCATCATGAAACTGTTGTTTTTTTCCAGTTTCAGCTTAACCTGTGCATCGGGATTCCTGAAATCCTGTTCATTGTACTCCTCAAAGAACCTGTCATCCACTTTATAGCTGAACTCATGCTGACCGGGCTTTAAACCAACAAATGCTATTTCAAATTCCCGGCGGTTGCTCATCTCTGCTTGGACCCCGCTATTTATTGCGGGACGCAAAGGTAAAGGAAATAGGCGGAAAGAGTGTATTTTGAAGCGGGATTTTAACGAATTCTGCCTATAAAAACATGCTGAAAACCTTACTGAGAGACCGGCTGCTGCTGGTTTTGCTGGTTCTGTGCATCCTGGTGAAACTGTTCTCGCTCCGGGCCGACTGGGTGGAAAGGTACTATACCCATGGATTTTATCCTTATTTCTCCTCCACCCTGCGCTTCCTGCTGGGCTGGATCCCGGTGAGCGTGGGCGACCTGCTGTATATCGGGGCTTTTATCTACCTGGTGGTGAAGACCTGGAAATACCTGCGCATCCTCGCTAAAAGGCAGGTAAAAGAATACCTGTCCTGGGTATTGTTTAGAAAATTTGTGAGGCTTGTCCTCTGGATCTACCTCGTGTTTAATCTTTTCTGGGGACTCAATTACAACCGTGAAGGCATTGCCCGGCAACTGCAGCTCGAGGTCAAGCGTTATGATAAAAAAGAATTATTTGAACTAACCTCGCTTTTGCAGCAACGCCTGAATGAAAGCGCCGCCCAGGTGGATACCGTTAAAAGAATGGAGTGGCAGCAGAACGAAAAATTATTCCGCCAGGGGAAAAGGGATTTTGACCTCGCCGCCCGCAAGTATCCATTCCTTGATTATCATATTCCTGCCATCAAGCCTTCGCTGTTCAGCAGTGTGGGACATTATTTTGGTTTCAGCGGTTATTTCAATCCCTTTTCCGGTGAGGCCCAGCTCAACATGGCCGAACCTGTGTATGTAAAACCTTTTGTGCTCAATCATGAAATAGCCCACCAGCTCGGGTACGGCAAAGAGAATGAAGCCAGCTTTGTTTCTTTTCTTGCAGGAAAAAATTCTGACAAAGTTGATTTCAGGTACTCCATTTATTATGAGCTCTATTTTAATGCCCTGAGGGAAGTGGTGATCACTCGTGACAGTGCCGCCATCCGTTCCTACTCAAAAAATCTGCATCCGCGGGCCAGGCTTGACAGGGCCAATGAAATCATCTTCAGGTCAAAAAGAAAGAACAGGATGCAACCGCTGGTTACAGATTTTTATGACGGCTATTTAAAAATGAACGACCAGCCCGGCGGCATTACCACGTATAATGAAGTGACATCCTGGCTCATTGCATACATGAAAAAATATGGCGCGGCTGCGTTGTAGGCAGCAATGGTGAATGGTGAATGGTGAATCGTGTGTCGTGTGTCGTGACTACCTACTACAGACTTCTAACTTCTGACTTTTGACTTTTGACTTTTGACTTTGAATTTCGAACTGACTACCATCCTTCGCTAAAGCTTGTGCCTCCGCTAAAGCTTCAGCAACACGCGGACGGCTGGCAAAGCCGACTACCGCCTCTCACTTTCTTCAACTTTCATTAGGTTTGCGCAACGATTAGCAAAATATGTCAGATCATTTTCAGAACAAGGTGGTTGTGGTTACCGGGGGAACAGATGGCATCGGCAAAGCCCTGGTTTATGCACTCCTGGCCGCAGGCGCCAAAGTGGCTACCTGCAGCCGCAATCACGATAAACTTTACATGCTCCAGTCGGATTACCCTTCTTATCCCCTGCATACGGTTGTTGCTGATGTAAGCAATGAGAATGACTGCAGGCATTTTATTGAATCCACCATCAAAGTATTCGGCGGAATAGATGTATTGATCAACAATGCAGGCATCTCCATGCGTGCACTGCTCAAGGACACCACCATTGATGTGATCAGGAAAGTAATGGAAATTAATTTTTTTGGGGCGGTGTATTGTACCAAGTATGCCCTGCAATCCATCATTGAAAGAAAGGGCACCATCGTTGGTGTTTCTTCCATTGCAGGATACAGGGGACTTCCCGGACGAAGTGGTTATTCGGCTTCCAAATTTGCCTTGCAGGGTTGGCTGGAAGCGATTCGCACGGAACTGGCAGGTGATGATGTGCATGTAATGTGGGTCTGCCCGGGTTTTACCAGCAGCAACATCCGCAATGCAGCCCTGAACCAGGCCGGTGAAAAGCAGGGAGAAAGCCCGATGGATGAGAACCAGATGATGAGCGCCGAAACCTGTGCCGGTCATATTCTAAAAGCCATCAGGAAAAAGAAAAGAACACTTGTGCTGACCTTCACCGGCAAACGCACCATATTCATGGAGAAATTTTTTCCTGGTCTGACAGATAAACTGGTGAGGAAGTTCTATTTTAAGGATAATAAGCTGGTGAAATAATCCAATGGCTAATGGCCTTTAGCTATTGGCTTAAAATTCAAAATATATCACCGCAATCAATCATGCCCTTAGTAACACTCACATCCGATATTGGTGAACAGGATTATCTTGTTGGCGCAGTGAAAGGGCGGCTGCTGCGTATCAATCCCGATTTCCAGATCATCGACATCACTCATAAACTTTCTCCTTTCAATTACCCGCAGACTGCATATGTCTGCCGCAATGCCATCAAAAATTTTCCTGAGTTCACTTTTCATATTGTGCTTGTCAACCTGTTTGAATCCAAACCGGAGCAACTGTTGCTGGCTTTTCACAAGGATCAATACCTGATCTGCGCTGATAATGGTTTGCTGGGAATGATACTGGAAGATAAGCCTGACATGGTGCTGGGTATTCCCATGGAAAAAACGGCGATCAAGAATACTCTATACTGCATAGATGTGGCAGCCCGCGCTGTGATGCAGTTGAGTAATGGTGATCCGCTGGAAAAGATCGGAATCCCCGATACCAGCTATATCGAAAAACATCCCTTGCGGCCAACACTGGGCGATAACTGGATCGAAGGGCATATCATATTCATCGATAATTTCGAGAATGTGATAGTGAACATCACACAGGAACAGTTTGAACAGCAGCGCAAGGGGCGCCGCTTCCAGATTATTTTCAAAAGGGATGAAGTTATTGACCGGATCAGCGGTTCTTATGCTGATGTGCCACAGGGTGAGAAACTGGTATTGTTCAATAGTGCCGGGTATATGGAAATCGCCATTAATAAGGGCAATGCAGCAGGACTCTTCGGGTTGAAGGGTTATAATGAAGGCAGCAGCCAGCAGGTATCGAGCATGGTGCAAAACCGGTTGTTTTACCAGACGGTGAAGGTGTACTTTGAGTGAGTAGAACGCAGAGAAAGGAGAAAAGAGAAAGGAGGTATTTGTGAACCGTAGATGTGAGAATTGAGATTCCTTGCAAAAGTAGCAAGAGAGGAGCCTTTTTGCCCCATTGCTCTTCTTCACGACCTAGCAGTTTGGTTCCCGCCTTAAAGACTATTTTCAAAATACCAAGAGATACGCCCGGAGGCAGGCAGGCTTTGTGCTCCATAGCTTTAGTATAGGAGGAAAGATGGTAAATAGTTAATCATTTCACTCTATTCTCTTTTCTCCCTTCTCTGCGATTAAAACATTCTTAAAACCCCTCTTTTCTACCCATTCGCATTTATCTGCGGTTTAATTTAGCTGCTTCCCTATTTTTGCCTACCCTGTAAACAGGCTGCTGGGCAGGGATTAAACTAACCACCTTCTATGAATTTTAGAAAAGTCAACAACATTGCCGGCTGGGCAGTGTTTGCCATCGCTTCTCTTGTTTACATTCTCACCACTGAAATGAGAGGCAGCTTCTGGGATTGCGGAGAATTTGTTTCGGCTGCCTATAAAGTGCAGTTGCCCCACCCTCCTGGTGCCCCGCTCTTCATCCTGCTGGGCCGTTTTTTTGTGATCCTCTTTGGTGATGATCCCATGACCGCCGCCAAAGCCGTGAACGTAATGAACGCGCTGGCTTCAGGCTTTACTATTTTATTCCTCTTCTGGACCACCACCCACTTCGCACGCAAACTCATGTCGGGTTTCGTGAATGAACCCACCATGGCGCAGACCACTGCTATCATTGGTGCCGGTGTTGTAGGCGGACTGGCTTATACTTTCAGTGATTCATTCTGGTACAGTGCAGTTGAAGGCGAGGTGTACGCGCTTTCTTCTTTATTCACTGCCCTCGCATTCTGGGCCGTATTGAAATGGGAAAGGGCTGATGATGCAGCTGGCAATGACCGCGTGCTGCGCAACCGTGCCGACAGGTGGATCGTTTTCCTGTTCTTCTCTCTTGGTCTTTCTATCGGTATCCACTTGCTGGGTATCCTCGTGATTCCAGCGGCTGTGATGGTTTATTATTACAAACGTTATAACTATACCAGGAAGGGTGCTATCTGGGCTTTCATTATCGGATGTATCCTTACCGGGCTTGTACAGGTAGTGGTGATCAAATGGACTGTACTGATTGCAAGCCGCTTTGACCTGGTGTTCGTCAACAATTTCGGACTGCCGTTCTTCTCTGGCTTTGCTTTCTTCTTCATCCTGCTAGCCATTTTGATCTGGCTGGGTATCCGCACCGCCAATAAGAACAACTGGTCTTTCCTGCGTCTTGGACTCTGGTGTTTTGCTTTTATGATGATTGGTTACTCCACTTACATCACCACCATGGAGCGCTCCAACGCGAATCCTTCCATGGATATGAATAACGTGGACAATCCCATGAACCTGGTGTATTACCTCGGTCGTGAACAATATGGTTCCCAGCCGATCCTTACCGGTCCGCATTTCGCGGCTCCTTACAAGCGCGACGCCAATGGAAATCCAGACCTGAAGGAAGGCAAAAAAAGATATGCGAAGGGTGATGGCCGCTATGTGGAACTGCCACGCGAACTGGAATATAAATATTACAGCCAGGACATGCAGTTATTCCCCCGTGTATGGGATCCCAGCAATGAACAAAGTCATGCTGATTTTTATATGCAGTGGCTGGGACTGGATCATTACCGTGCAAGGTCACAGGGCTATGTGGCTGAAGTGGATTATGAAAACAATTTCATTTACACGGTAGCGGACCGCAACGGCACAAGAGGTGAAACCTACGAACTGCCCGATGGTTACCGTCCAAAGGTGAGCAGGGGCCAGCCTCTTGACCAGGGAACTCCCATTGCCACGCAGGCTCCCAGCTATCTGCACAATATAGAATGGTTCATGAGCTACCAGTTGGGCTTTATGTACTGGCGTTATTTCATGTGGAATTTCTCCGGTAAACAAAACGACCTGCAGGGATTTGGAAATAAAAGAGACGGCAACTGGATCACCGGTATCTCTGTAATTGATAATGCAAGGCTGGGCGACCAGTCTGTAATGCCTGAAAGCATCAGCGGCGGCAAATCTACCAACACACTTTTCCTTTTACCATTCATACTGGGTGTGATCGGCTGCATCTTCCATTTCCTGAAAGACCGGAAAGACTGGATCGTGACCTTCCTGCTCTTTTTCATGACAGGTATCGCTATCATCGTTTACCTCAACCAGGCAGGCAACCAGCCACGCGAACGTGACTACGCGTTCGCGAATTCTTTCTATCCTTTCGCCATCTGGATCGGCCTGTCAGTGATCGGTTTTGTGCGCATGGCACTTGAAAAGAATGACAAGCAGGCTTACATCAATAATATTGTTTACAGCAGCCTTGCTACCGTAATCGTAATGCTGATGAGTGATGCCAACAACATGCATGGTGGCTCCATACTCGGTGCATTACTGGGTGGTGTGCTTACAGCCATTGTAGCCGCAGCATTCACATTTATTGTAAGAGCAGCGGCTGGAAAAACACAGAACCTGCGAATGGCTTCGCTGACCGCGACAGCACTTTGCATGATTGTTCCCGTGATCATGGCAGCAGAGGAATGGAATGACCACGACAGGAGCAAAAAACTGCTGGCACCTGACATGGCCCGCAACTACCTCGAGGCCTGTCCGAAGGATGCCATTCTCTTCACCTTTGGTGATAATGATACTTACCCACTCTGGTATGCCCAGGAAGTGGAAGGTGTGCGCCCTGATGTGCGCATTGTGAATACCAGCTTGCTGGGTATTGACTGGTATGTGAACCAGCTCCGATATAAGGTGAACGAAAGCCCGGCTGTAGATGTGATCTGGACAGAAGACCAGATCCGAAACCTCCAGGTGATTTATAATGGCACACAAGGCAATGAACAGTTTGGAAGGGTGAGGCTAGACAGCTTCATGAGATATAATGTAGGCAACATGCTGAAGAAGGATGACAAAGGACAGATCGTTGCCAACTTCCCAATGCAGATGGTGATTCCTGTGGACACGGCCTACGTGCGCAGTGCCGGTCTTGTTCGTCCTGATGATGTTGTGCTTCCTGAGTTCATGCTGGACATTTCTCCCAACAAGAATATGTTCACACTTGACCAGCTCACCATCCTGAATGTGCTGGCCACTTCCAACTGGAAAAGGCCCATCTGCTTTACTTCACCGGGAGTTGATTTTCTTGTGCCTTATATGAGGAAGGAAGGAATCATTTACCGTGTTGTTCCAAGCATGAGCCGTAGTAATACACAGCCTGATATTGAAAAAACAGCATTGCTACTTCCCAGGTTCAAAGCTGGAAATGCCAATATACCCGGTGTGTATTTTGATGAAGAGAACAGGCGACATTTAATCGAGATAAGAGAGACATTTGCGGAAACAGCTTCAGGCCTCGCTGATCTTGGCCGCAAGCAGGACGCGATCAACCTGCTTAACCAATCCGCCGCGTTGATGGATACCACTAACTTTCCCTATGGCATGACGAGCCGCTATAACCAGCATAACAGGGCTTCAGTCAAGATGTATGAAGCGGCGGTGAAAGCGGGACATACCCAACTGGCTGAACGGATCAAGGCACCATTACTGAAAGATCTCAACCAGCAACTGGATTATTATGCTTCTGTTGGTAAAATGACACGTGCAGAATTTGATGTGATCCTTAACCAGTATGTGAAGACCATCGAGACCACGAGGGATGCCAACCAGGCGGATAATTATCTCTATGGCAGCCTCAACGACCGCCAGAGAGGATTTTTTATGGAGATCAAGAGCTCATTTGAATTCACAAAATTCATTGCCAACCGCTCTGCCCTCCCTGCCGCTCCACCGGTGAGTGACCTGATACCGCAGGCCGCGGACACCAATCGAAATGATACAAATTAAATTTTCAAAACCCCTTACAATTAGGGGTTTTTTTATTTCATTGAAGAGATAGCCGGAAAGGCGGTAAGTAGTGTCATTAGGATTACAAGAATGCTTTCATAGGATCAGTGATAAAATCCGGAAAATAATACTTTACTTACCGTCTTTCCGTCTTCCCGGCTATGCCTCTCTCATCCTTTAACGAATCCCCTGTTCAAAAAACGCACAATTATTGTAGCTTGAGATACAATGAAAGGTTTTCGTTTTACAAAATTTGATCCTAATGCGGAGGGGCAGACAAAATTTGACCAGCTCCTGGATCTTTTCATGCAATTACTCACCTATACAAGTGGTGATGTGGCCGAGGCGCTTGACTGGATGAACCAGTTGGACCGGCAGTATGAACTCACCAATGATGAATACGGGATGGGTGATTTTATTGAAGACCTGAAGGATAAGGGTTATCTCAGTGAGCAGAATGAAAAAAATGAGATCCGCATCACACCAAAAACTGAACAAAGCATCCGCAAACGGAGTCTTGAAGAAATATTCGGTAAGCTGAAAAAAACCAGGAGTGGTGATCACCAGACCTTCAAGCCTGGCCAGGGTGATGAGGTGAGTCCGGACAGCCGGCCTTTCCAGTTTGGAGATATGCTGGAGCAGATCGATTTCACGGAGTCGATCCGTAATGCCCAGATCAACCATGGACTGGATTCGTTCACCATGCAGGAAGATGATCTTTCCATCAGGGAAACGGATTTTAAGGCGCAGACTTCTACTGTGCTGATGATTGATATTTCGCATTCCATGATTCTGTATGGCGAGGACAGGATCACGCCTGCCAAGAAAGTGGCAATGGCGTTGAGTGAACTGATCACGACCAAGTATCCGAAGGATACGCTGGACATCGTGGTGTTTGGCAATGATGCCTGGCCGGTGGAGATCAAGGATCTTCCTTATTTACAGGTGGGGCCTTATCATACCAATACGGTGGCGGGCCTGGAGCTGGCGATGGATATATTGAGAAGGAGAAAAAATCCGAACAAGCAGATCTTCATGATCACGGACGGCAAGCCTACCTGTTTGAAAGTTGGCAAGCGTTATTATAAAAATAGTTTTGGTCTGGACAGGAAGGTGACGAGCAGGTGTTTGAATCTTGCTGCGCAGTGCAAGAAACTAAAGATACCGATCACTACTTTCATGATCGCCACGGATCCTTATTTACAGCGGTTTGTGCAGGAGTTTACAGAGACGAATAACGGTAAGGCTTATTTTGCTGCGCTGGATAAGCTGGGTGCTTTTATTTTTAAGGATTTTGAGAGTGGGAAGAGAAAAACGGTTTACTAGACTGCTTAGGGTCAAGGAGAAAAGGCAGGGCCGGGAAGGCGGGAAGTCGGGAAGTAAAGTCATTAAAATTATAGATGGTTTACTGGCGCCAGTGATGATATTGAAATTATAGTTCACTACTTACCGCCTTCCCCTCTTCCCGGCGAAAAAAAAATTAAACAACACAAAATCTCCGAATCCCATTTTTCATCAACGCAACATTAAAGTTGATCAAGAAACCAATATTATTATTGGTAAGTTTCAACTGGCTAAGAATTTGTGCCTCCCAAACAGGATTTACTAATTCAACAGCTTTCAATTCGCAGACTATTTTGTTTTCAACAAAAACATCCATCCTTACGCCTTCAGCAAAATGCAAATTATCATAGGAGATTGGCACATCCACCTGTCTTTGAAATGAAATATTTCTTTTACCAAGTTCATGACAAAAACACACTTCATAAATTTTTTCCAATAATCCAGGTCCAAGTTTATGGTGAACTGTATAAGCAGAATCAACAATTGCTTTACAAATTTCTTTTTCTTGAGAATTAAGAATATACATCCTGATGCAAATAATTTATAATTCTGAAGACCTGGATGAGAAATTCACCATTTTATAATGAGGAAAAAGGCAGGGCCGGGAAGGCGGAGGGACAGTAAGTAATGCCCTTAATTCCTTAATGTTTTACAGGTACCATTGATTAATTTTGAAAATAGTACGCTACTTACCGCCTTCCCGTCTCCCCGGCTATATAATCCGACATTTAACACCTTTGAGGAATAAATTATAAACATCTAATCCATAGAAAATCCTAAATTGAATATTCACCCAACAAACAAGATGGACACCAAAAGAATCAATACAATCAGGGAATTAAAAGAGGCAGGATATCAACCAAAATCAATCAAGGAAGAGATCAGGCAGAACCTCATCAAAAAACTCAAAGCAAAAGAAGACTCATTCACCGGCATTATCGGGTATGAAGACAGTGTGATACCCGACGTGGAAAGAGCCCTTCTCAGTAAGCATAATATTCTCTTCCTGGGACTTCGCGGACAGGCCAAAACAAGAATGGCCAGGCAGATGACCGGGCTGCTCGATGAATACATTCCCATCATCGCCGGAAGCGACATCAACGACGATCCCTTCCACCCCATTTCAAAATACGCCCGCGACCAGATCCATGAAAAAGGTGATGACACCCCCATCGAATGGATTCACCGCAGCCAGCGCTATGGTGAAAAACTCGCCACACCGGATGTGAGCGTTGCCGATCTCATCGGGGATATAGACCCGATCAAGGCCGCCAACCTCCGGCTCAGTTTCGCCGATGAAAGAGTGATCCACTATGGCATCATTCCCAAAAGCAACCGCTGCATCTTTGTGATCAACGAACTGCCCGACCTGCAGGCAAGAATCCAGGTAGCTCTATTCAATATCCTGGAAGAAGGAGATGTGCAGATCCGTGGATTCAAACTCAGGCTGCCGCTTGATATCCTTTTTGTATTCACCGCCAACCCGGAAGATTATACCAACCGTGGCTCCATTGTAACACCATTAAAGGACAGGATCGAAAGCCAGATCCTCACCCACTATCCAAGATCACTGGAGCATGCACTCACCATTACCGAGCAGGAAGCGGATGTGCAGCCAGAGCAGAAAGAAAAAATAATGATTTCCGACCTGGTAAAAAGACTGGTGGAGCAGGTGGCCTTCGAAGCAAGAGGAAGTGAGTTCGTGGATAAAAAAAGTGGTGTGAGCGCCAGGCTTACCATTTCGGCTTTTGAAAATGCAGTGAGTGCGGCTGAAAGAAGATCCATTCTCAATAAAGAAAAGACCACGCAGGTCTGGATCTCCGACCTTGTAGGTATCATACCCTCCATTACGGGTAAAATAGAACTGGTGTATGAGGGCGAACAGGAAGGCCCCTACCAGGTGGCCATGAACCTGCTGGACCGTGCGATCCGCTCGCAGTTCGTGCAGTATTTCCCGAATCCGGATACACTGAAGAAACGGTCGGCCCGAAAGGGTGATACGCCTGAAGCAATAGATAATCCTTACAGATCAGTGATCAACTGGTTTGACAAGGGTAATCATATCAACCTGATGTTTGGTGTGAATGACAAGGAAAAGATGGTGCAATTGTATGCGGTTGACGGACTGCATGCACTGGTGAAGAGATTTTTTTCTCATGCCAATGAAAAAGAAACTGCGCTGCTGATGGAATTTGTTTTACATGGACTGGCTTCTTTTTCGATGGTGAGTAAGAAGATCCTGGAGACCTCAATTGAATTCAAGGACCTGATGGGCAGCATGCTGAATATCCAGTCTTCAGGTGAGTATGATGATTTGGATGAAGAGGATATCTAGAAAGGCAGGGCCGGGAAGGCGGGAAGACGGTAAGTAAAGTCATTAATTATGTACAAGGTTTTCTGGCGCCAGTGATGATTTCAAACTATTGTTCACTACTTACCGCCTTCCCGTCTTATATGTTTGTTTTTCTAATAAATAGCTAGTTTCTAATCAACTTT